>NZ_JBZFUI010000001.1:0-481117 GCF_058314295.1 Streptococcus sp. ALY_208
CACTACGATAATGTTTTTGATGAGATGGCTCAGAATTTACAAAAACGTCCTAATGGGACATTGGCGGAAAATCTTGGTGGGGAAGTTTCCTATAGAGAGGGCTTTTTGGAAGACAATGGTGTTCCGCCTGATTCATACTTTTATTCAGCTAGCAATGAAAAAGGGAAAAATACTGGTTTACCAAAAACTGTCACCTCCGTAAGTATAGAGGTCAGCCAAAAGCCTGACGAAGAGCCAATATTTATCTACTATTATTACCAATTGACAGATAAGCTGGAGGTACAGGTTTCTTTTGATTATTTCAAAGATAGTCAAACATTGTCACAGACCCTTACAATAAAGAATAATGGGACAAAGAGTGATTTTCAGCAAGCACTTACAGACAAAGGACTGACAGTAAAAGACTTTCAAAGGCAGACTAGAGATATTCTAGGGCGTACGGTTATCCGAGCATGGATAGGTGCAAAAGATACTAAGAGCCACTTTTCAGAAAAAAATTGGGGTGATGTTAAGATTAGTTCCGTGACAGTAAAAGAAGATTGAGCTTTTTAGAAGACAGTCTGCTGGAAGTTGCTTAATCTTCACTCACTGGTTAATGCTACTATAAAATGATGAGAGAGTGTGATATTCGTGCTGATATGGGTCTTGGGGAGAAAAAAGAAAGTGGTTCATATGGTTTAGATGACAATTACTACAATACTGATAAGCCCTATTATCAAAAGCAAAGAGAGGAACATTATAACGAAAGGCAAGGTTAAGATTAGATTTTCGGCACCTGTTAAAGTATTTTTCGGTCTTCTCTTATTTGCTTTTATCTACTTTCAATACCTAAAAACAACTCGTCTTGACTGGAAATATGATGATAAGTGGATGATTGGTAAGACAAAGTATCAGATTGAACGGTGCTATGGTGAGTTTGACAGAGAAGATTTATTGTCTAGCGCTCTCTCTGAAATAGTTTGAATATCTAGGAGTCTGAATTGTTCTAATCGAGTTCAGGCTCTTTATTTTGTCTAGAAAAATATGGTATGGTACTCATTTTTTAAGTGAGGTTTGATGATAATATGTTATGTTTAAGGTATACTATTACACGTGCTATTATTGTGACAAAGCTATTATCAGAAATAGGTATCATCCCTATTTCTTTTATATAGAATGGGGCTCATTAGCTCAGATCTTTTTATGTCATAGTGGTAGGAAACTAAGTTAAGGACGCATCATGTATCAAACTGTTTTTAAACGTCTAGCGGATATAGCGGTCGGGTTGATTGGCATAGTTGTTTTTGTCATCCCTTTGACGATTTTTGTGGCGATCTGTTACGCTTTTGGACGTGACAAGGGGCCAGTCTTTTTTAGGCAAGAGCGTATGGGCCATAAGGGTAAGACGTTTAAGATTATTAAGTTTCGCTCTATGGTAACAAATGCTGAAGCCATGCTAAAAGAGGATCCAGCCCTCTATCAGACTTATGTAGCCAATGGCTATAAATTTCCAGAAGGTCAGGATCCACGCTTGACCAAGATTGGAGATTTTATCCGTAAGACCAGTCTGGATGAATTTCCGCAATTTATTAATATCCTTAAGGGTGAGATGAGCTTTGTTGGTCCTCGTCCGATCTTAGCAGTAGAGCTAGAAGAGTATACAGATCAGGAGCAAGTGGAGCTTTTATCTGTTAAGCCTGGTGCGACAGGATGGTGGCAGGTTTCCGGACGCAGCGATGTTCGCTATCCAGAGCGCTGTGAGTTAGAATTATACTATCCGCGCAATTTTTCAATTGGATTAGATATTAAGATTTTATTTCTGACGATCAAATACGTCCTGACCAGGACAGGTGCTCATTAAACCATTAGAAAATTGAGGGATTACTGTGAAAAAAACTTCCGTTAAAATAAATATTGTCATGAATTTTATTTTGACGATGTCGAATTTAATTTTCCCATTGGTGACCTTTCCTTATGTATCTCGTATTCTTTTGCCAGTGGGGACTGGTAAGGTTGCTTTTGCGACATCTATGGTGTCCTACTTTGCTATGATCGGGATGCTTGGGATTCCGACTTATGGGATTCGGGCTACCGCTAAGGTTAGAGAGGATAAGGAAGAACTATCAAAGACGGTTCAGGAGATCCTGGTCATCAATACAGTGGCTATGGGCGTCTCTTTGCTTTTCTATCTGCTAGCGATTGTTCTGGTGCCACGTATGGCAGCGGATCGGACCCTTTTTATGATTAATACAGCTATTTTGGTCTTTAATCTGATGGGTTGTGAGTGGCTCTATAAGGGGTTGGAGCAGTATACGTATATCACCGTGCGTTCTATTATGTTTAAATTGCTAGCCTTGCTCCTTATGTTTTTGCTGGTTCACCAGCAGGGTGACTATGTTATTTACGGTGCGATTACGATTTTAGCTAGTGTTGGCTCTAATTTTTTAAATCTCCTTAACCTTAGACGCTATGTCAGCTTGAAATGGTATTCTGGTAAGGATTATAAACGGCATCTTAAGCCTATTATGAGCTTTTTTATGATGACGATTGCAACGACGGTTTATACCAACCTCGATAGTGTCATGCTTGGCTTTATGAAGGGGGATGAGGCCGTTGGTTATTATAATGCTGCTGTTAAAATCAAGGGGATTTTGGTCAGCTTGGTCACTTCTATGGGGAGTGTCCTTCTGCCTCGTTTATCCTTTTATATCAAGGAAGGACGCTCAGATGAATTTCGCAGTCTGACGGTGCGTTCCTTACAGTTTGTCCTCTTTATTGGCATTCCTTTGAGTACTTATTTTATTCTCTTTGCAAGAGAAGGGATCTATTTTTTGTCGGGGAGTGCTTATGCGGGCTCTGTCATTCCGATGCAGATCATCATGCCTACTCTCTTTTTGATCGGGGTATCTAACCTCCTAGGTATTCAGATCTTGGTACCGATGGATCGAGAGCACAAGGTCTTAGAGTCTGTAGTTCTGGGGGCTGTGATCGACATTGCATTTAACCTGCTTTTCATCCCCAGCTATGGTGCAGCTGGTGCAGCTTTAGGGACCTTGGTGGCTGAAGCAGGGGTGACCTTGTATCAGATTTATGTCCTGCGAGACTTTCTCTGGGAGATTCGATCAGAGATCAAGGTTTATAAGGTGGTTCTAGCAGTGGTCTTTGCTAGCTTTGTGACCTATTTTATGAGTCAGTACTTTTTAGGGCAAGCATCGACTTTTCTGACTTTGCTGATCAGTGCCATGCTGTTTGGATCTAGCTACCTTTTGATGACAAGCCTGGTCAAGGAAGAATTTACTAGCTATCTTTATCGTTATTACAAGAAGTAAGGAGACTGCGTGAAAAACGTTACATTATTGGTTGCAGCCCACAAACCCTTTGCTGTGCCTAAGGATAAGCATCTCTACATGCCTATTCAGGTCGGTGCTCAAGGAAAGGACACTATCGGCTTTAGACCGGATAATACTGGGGATCATATCTCAGAAAAAAATCCCTACTACAGTGAACTGACTGGTCTTTACTGGGCTTGGAAAAACTTAGACTGTGATTATCTGGGGCTTGTTCATTATCGGCGTTATTTTGCTAAAAAGCGCGTGAGCTATAAGGAAGGTCTGGCTATGGATGAGCTGATCCTTGACCAAGAGGATCTTGATAGGCTCTTAGGTCAAGCTGAGGTTATCGTGCCGAGTCGTCGTAGGTATTACATCGAAACTTTGTACTCCCACTATGCTCATACCTTTGATGGGAGGCATCTGGATGAGACTCGCAAGATTATTGAGCACATCTGTTCTGACTATCTCTCAGCCTATGATAAGGTCATGAAGCAGCGTTCAGGCTATATGTTTAACATGTTTATCATGTCTAAGGAAAATGCTGATGCTTACTGCGCTTGGCTCTTTCCTATTATTGATGCTCTTTTTGAGACGATTGAGACGGATAAGCTGACGCCTTTTGAGGCTAGATTATTTGGCCGGGTCAGTGAAATACTCTTTAATGTCTGGTTAGGACAGCAAGGTCTGAGCGTCAAGGAAGTCCCCTTTATCTATATGGAGAAGGTCAATCTCTGGAAGAAAGGCATGGGCTTTCTTATGGCTAAGTTCTTTGGTAAAAAATATGAAGCAAGTTTTTAAAAAGTAAAGGAAACGGTATCATGACACACTATGATTATTTAGTTGTTGGGGCAGGTCTATTTGGGGCTGTCTTTGCCCATGAAGCGGCTCTCAAGGGCAAGAGAGTCAAGGTTATTGAAAAGCGTGACCATATCGCAGGGAATATCTACACTAAAGAGGTAGAAGGCATTCAAGTGCACGAGTATGGTGCGCATATCTTTCATACATCAGACAAAGAAATCTGGGATTATGTCAATCAGTTTGCGGAATTTAACCGCTACACCAACAGTCCCATTGCGAATTACAAGGGTGAGATCTATAATCTCCCCTTCAATATGAATACCTTCAACAAGCTCTGGGGAGTGGTGACACCAGCTCAAGCTCAGGCTAAGATTGAGGAGCAGCGGGCAGTTCTAGGTGGTAAGAAACCTGAAAATCTGGAAGAGCAGGCTATTTCTCTGGTGGGTACCGATATCTATGAAAAGCTGATCAAGGACTATACGCAAAAGCAATGGGGCAAGCCAACCACTGAGCTACCAGCCTTTATTATCCGCCGTTTGCCGGTGCGCTTAACCTATGATAATAATTATTTCAATGATACCTACCAAGGAATTCCGATCGGGGGTTACACTCAGATCGTTGAGAAGATGCTGGATCATATCAATATTGATGTAGAGACGGGGGTTGATTTCTTTGCTGAGAAGGATCACTACTTGGCAGACTTTCCTAAGATTGTCTTTACCGGTATGATCGATCAGTTCTTTGATTATGAGCTGGGTGAGCTGGAATACCGCAGTCTGCGCTTTGAAACCGAAACCCTCGACATGGAAAATTACCAAGGGAATGCCGTGGTCAACTACACAGATGCAGATACACCGTATACTCGTATTATTGAACACAAGCACTTTGAGTTTGGGAACCAACCGAAAACCATTATTACCAAGGAATACTCTAAGACCTGGCATCGTGGGGATGAGCCCTATTATCCTGTCAATAATGACCGCAACAATCACCTCTATAAGGCCTATAAGGATCTGGCTGAAAAGCAAGATAAGGTTATTTTTGGTGGACGTCTCGGTCACTACCGCTACTACGATATGCACCAAGTCATCGCCGCTGCCCTACAGTGTGTGAGGAAAGAAGTGGGGTAAGAAATGCCCTATAATTATTTATTTAGGAGTTTTTGATGCTTTTCTTGATACTAGCTGTCGCATTATTTTTTGTTATTTTTAATTTTAGATTGTTCAATAATGACTTCTTGAGTCCTGCAATTATTTTTTCGGGAACGTTTTTTGTGCAGGCACTTGTATGTTTGTTCGCATTGTTTTATCTAGATTTACAGTTTCATGCTGAAGTTTTATTAATCCTTGTAGCATCCTTTATGATATTTACAGGACTTACCTTGCTATTTTCTAAAATTGAAAATTCTCGCTATAGTTTGGATGTCAAGCTGGAACAGCAGAAACCATTAAAAGCACTAAAAATTTCAAATATATTGGTTCTCATTTTTATTGTAGTCTTTATTTATGCTATTTACTTGAAGTATAATCATTTAGATAGAGTTGCAAGTGCAGCTGGATTGGGCAATGGTAGCTTAAGTGAAAAAATTGCCCTATTTGATAATTTAGTTAAGTTTGATATGCAACGTTATCGTAGTTTGGGAATATTTCAATCTAGGATTTATAATATTGTTAATACGTTTGCACAAGCTTTTGGATACCTTACGGTATACGTATTTGCTAATAATTTAGTGATAAAAAAACGGGCAAATCTTCTTTATTTCTTAGTCATTGTTTTGATGATTATTTTGTCTTATCTCTCTGGTAGTCGTTCAGGGATTTTCCGAGTTATAACGTTTTTTGGAGTAGTTTATTATTACTTCTATCAGAAAAATAATCATTTTCAAATTGATAAAAAATTACTCAGGAGATTGTTGACTGCTGCTATCGTTATAGTATTCTTGTTCTTATCGACCTTGAGCTTATTTGGAAGAACTAATTCTTATAGTGAGATTAATAGCTTTCACTATTTATTTATCTATTTAGGAGCGCCACTGTATAATTTAGATGTTTTTATACAAACGCATAATCTTCCAATACCTCAACAGAATTTTGGTCAACAGACATTTATTAGCCTTTATCATTATTTATGGGATATACAAAAGGTTCCTCATATACCTTTAGACATCCCTTTTGTTAGATATAATGCGACATATGGTCTGGGCAATGTTTATACAACCTTTTATCAGTTTATATATGATTTTGGCTTATTCGGATTTATTCCGCTTATTTCGATAATTGCTGGTTATTATGCTTATGCCTATAATAAGCTCAAATATGGCATTATTAGTCTATCAAGAATAGATTTTAGGTTGTTTCTATACGCATTTTTATTTAACGATCTAATCATGTTGATTTTTTCTAATCGCTTTTTTGAAACAATATTAGATTTTAACACGATCCGCATGTTGTTTATTGCTTATATATTGTCTGGGCTAATTTTTGAAAAATCAATTCGAATTGGAAAACTTAAAATTAAATTATACAGATAAGGTGTTATAAAGGAGACTGTTATCAGTGACAGAAAAAAATGTTGGAATAAAGATGTCTAGGATTAGTTGGATTGATTTTGGAAGAGGTTTTACAATCTTTTTAGTGGTAATAGGGCATGTTCTCTTAGGATTATACCAATCAGAGCGATTTCCAAATTTCAAAGATAGTCTTTGGGTAGCTATTCAGTCTATTTATATTATCCATATCCCTGTATTTTTTGCATTATCTGGTTATTTTTTTAAATTTCAACAATCATTTAGTAGTTATATAAATTTTGCGTTGCAAAAAACTTTACAACTTGGAATTCCTTATATCGCTTATAATATTATCCATTTTGTACTCCAGAAAGTCGGTGGTGGGAGTGTTAGAGATGCTACCAGTTTATCAGACCTAGTTAATATTTATAAGGTACCATTGAGTGTTTCTTGGTTCCTTTATGTACTATGGGGGATTTTCCTTGTTTTAGGATTATTGTCTATTTGGATTAAGGATAAAAAGATTTTATTTAGTATTACTTTTGCCATGCTTTTAGCGGTTAACCTTTTTCCAAGTGACTTGATGATAGTTCAGCGTGTTGGTCTGTGGGCATCTATCTTTATGCTAGGAAGTCTGCTTCGAGAGGTGTCATTTGAGAATGTGAAGTTCTGGTTACCAACCTTGAGCCTCGCAATTTTAGCCTATCTTGTGATTTGGTATCAGTTTGATTTTACTAATCGTATTTCCTATTCACTGCCAAGATTTTGGGGTGCCATTTTCTTCATAGTTGTGCCTTTTGCTTTCATGGTATTTGCTAAATTTCCTACAAATCGCATGAAAAAATACTTTGTTGGCTACGGAAAAGATAGTATCGTCATCTATATTCTACATGCACCGATTGTCAGTGTGACACGTATCTTTTTGTTAAAACTTGGAATAAGTAATCTATTTTTGCACTTGCCATTAGGACTACTGGCAGGTTGGTTTGGTAGCATCTTTGCCATTTATTTAATGACAAAACTACCTTATGTTGATTTTATCTTTTATCCAGCACGTTACATCATCCTAAGAAAATAAATATTAGAAAGTCTACGGGAACACACCTTATGTTTAAGCGCTTATTAGAAAAGCATCATCAAAAAATTCAATCCCGTGTAAAGGTTGATTTATTTTGGGAGAAAAAAGAGGAGATCAATGGTATTCACTATCGTATGTTGGCTGATTTCGATCAGTTCTGTCGGCAGCATGGCATTGAGTACTGGTTGGAAGGTGGTTCACTGATCGGTGCTTATTTCCACCAAGCTATTATCCCGTGGGATGATGATCTTGATTTGGCTATGACTCGTGAAAATTGGAATAAGTTAGAAGCCCTCAATCCTCAATGGAAGGATATGGTACTTCAAACCTATGGGAATGATAAGGGATTTAATAGCGTCAAATTTTATAAACTAAGAGATAAGCATTCTTATCTCAATGATGGTCGTTACTGGTCTTCAGAGTCTAATGACTATCAAGGGATGTTTGTGGACATTTTTGTATATGACGACACCGATATTCCTAGCTATGATCAAACAGGTTTCAAGCACAAATGGCGCTTACAGGCAGAACTCTACAGTCGGATGTTTTACAATGTCTGTAAATTCTACCCTTTTGAAAAGCTCAATCGACGCAGTCTCGAAAAGCATTACCGTATAGATCCTCAGGCTAAGTATATGCGTCTGGATTATCGCTGCAGCACCCGTGAAAATAAGCACTATTTCCTTGAAAAGAAACGTGTATTTCCTCTTCAAAAGGTCAAGTTTGGAGAGGCTGAGTATCCAGCTCCAAAAGATATGGAATATTATCTTCATATCCAGTATGGAGATATCGTTAAATATCCTCCAAAAGAAAAGCAGGTGCCGTCGCATTTGATTGCGTATAAAAAATTTGACTAGGAGTAATTGACATGATTAGTGTGATCATTCCTTGCTATAATGCAGAGGAGACGATTGAGTCTTGTTTTAATAGTCTTATTCAGCAGACTTATGCTGATTGGGAATTGATTTTTATCGATGATGGTTCTTCGGATCAAACCTTGGATAAGTTGTATGCTTTAAAAGCTAGTCATGAAGAGCTGACTATCAAAGTGCTTCATCAAGCTAATCAAGGAGTCTCTTCGGCTAGGAATTTAGGCTTAAGCCATGTCAGTGGTGATTTTATAGCTTTTGTCGATGCGGATGATAGTGTTGAACCAGACTATTTAGCCAAACTTTATGGAGCATTTGAAGACCCGAGTGTTGCCTTGGCAGTGTGCTCCTATACTGCAGTAGATAGGGAGCAGCAAAGGAAGACAGTCTATTCTATCAAAGCAGGTATGTTCAGCAAGGATCAGGCATTGGAATATCTCATAGCAGAAAAAGGTCCTCAGGGTTATCTGTGGAATAAGCTGTTTTTAGCGAGTGTTATCAAAGGAAGCTCATTAGTCTTTAACAGAGAAATCTTCATGGCTGAGGATCTTCTCTTTGTGGCAGAGTATCTGATAGCGATGACAGGAAGAGTCAAGCTAATGAATGAGCCTCTCTACCGTTATATGATATTTAGTAATAGCAGTAATAAGACTCGCTTGGCTAGTCTGCAAGCAGGTTATGATAAGTATTTTGACAATTTTTTAGACTGTATGGATCGCATTGAACAATTAATACCGTCTGACTTACCCAGGGCTAGGAAGGCTGTTCTTGCTAGGAAGGGGCGCATTGCCATTCAATATTTGAGAGCTAATTTGCTCATGCATAAGCATGATAAGGCTAAAACTCGTCGTTTACGTCAGATCGCAGCGACCAATAAAAGGAATTTCTTTACTAGTTTAGATAGCAGTCCCAAGACAAACATGATTTATAATCTTGTCCTTTATCTCCCAAGATTAGCTTATTTACGAGATAAACGTCACTTTAAATAAATGATAGGATAATCCAATATGACAAAAATTTTAACCATTACTGTTCCCTCTTACCATACTGAAAGCTATATGGATACTTGTTTGCCGACGCTTCTCGACGAGCGTATCAACGACAAGCTGGAAATCCTGCTAGTTAATGATGGTTCCACGGATGGCACTCTTGCTAAAGCGAAGTCATATGAGGAAAAATGCCCAGCAACCATCAAGGTTATTGATAAAGAAAATGGCGGTCATGGGTCAACGATTAACAGTGGTATGGCTGTAGCCAGAGGTAAATATTTTAAGGTAGTCGATGGAGACGACTGGGTCAATACAGAGGAACTTGTGTCCTTAGTCGAGCACCTTGAAAAAATTGATGCGGATATCGTCATCTCTCCTTATGAAGATCATAATATGGATACAGATGAAATCGTAGAGCAATCTTATCCGATTACTGCTGAGAAACTTCAAAGCTATGATGAGCTGCTTGAGGAAGCGGGCCGTCTTCCTATGATGCATGCGACAACTTTTAAAACTAGTATTTTAAAAGAGCATAGCATTCATATTGATGAAAAGATGTTCTATGTCGATATGGAGTATATTAGCTTTCCTATGCCCTATCTTGAAACTGCTATTTATCTTCCTTATAAGGTCTATTGTTACCGCATGGGGACAGCGGAGCAAAGCGTTAATCCTGCTAATTTTGTCAAGAACCGTGAGATGCACCGCAAGGTAACGTATCAGCTGATTCGTTTGTATAATAGATTGGCCTCAAGCCACCCTAATTCTGTTCGCTTAAAAATACTGGAAAATCAATTAAGCAAGACAGAGGTAGCCTTGGATACCAATATCAGTCTTTTCATGGACGATACCAAGCAAGCTAAGCAGGAATATCTAAGCTATCAGTCAATGGTTAAAGAGCTGAATCCTGAGATTTGGCGTTTAGCAAAGGCTAATAGTAAAAAAATTGGTCTTTTGTCTATTGGGCATGCTTTTTGTTTTGGCTTACTGGCTAAGTATGCTAGGACAAAAGGCATTCGCTAATGATAGCATGACTAAAACGAGGTAAGAGATGGCAAAGCCGCTAATATCAGTGATCATTCCAATTTATAATGTTGAGGAATACCTTGAAAAAAGTGTTGATTCTGTTAGGAATCAGACATTAAAAAATATAGAAATTATTTTGGTTGATGATGGCTCCACCGATCAGTCTGGAACGATTTGCGATCGTATTGCTGCACAAGATGAGCGTGTCAAGGTAATCCATAAGCCAAATGGGGGCGTTAGTGATTCTCGAAATGTCGGAATAGAACATGCAAGAGCTGATTATATTGGCTTTGTTGATTCGGATGACTATATTGACCAAACCATGTATGAGCGTCTTTATCATGAAATCATGAAGGAAAATGCTGACGTGGCTTATTGTGGTTTCTATCATGTCCATGGTGCGCTTAAAAAGTTAGACTATGATACTAATAAGGGGAAAGTTGTTTTAAGCCGTGATGAGTTGGTTGAGAATGTCCTATATTCTAACAATGTCACCATGCATTTGTGGAACAAGCTATATAAAAGAGCACTTGCTTTAAAATATCCTTTTCCAGTTGGAAAGACCTACGAAGATGCCTTCTTTATCATTCCTTACTTTTTAGATTGTCAAAAGGCGGTCGGTATTATGGAACCCTTGTATTATTATATAAAGCGAGAAGGCAGTATCGTCAATACAACTTATCTTCCAAAAGATATGAATGTCATCTACGCTCATGAAGCCAACTATCAACGCCTAAAGGATAATCCTAAGTTTAGAGATGGAGCCAAGTACCGTTTGTATTGGAGTCGTTTCTATGTCTTAGACAAGATGCTTCAGGCGAGAGACTTTGGTGATTATGACCAAAAAAAAGGCATTATCAAGTACCTCAGACGTCATTACCTGGATATTCTAAAAAATCCCTATGTTAAAAGAGGGCGTAAGCTAGCTATGACAGCACTCATGCTTCATGAAAAACTGTATCAATTAGCTTTGACTAGGAAGGAAAATCAATGAATAGTCTTGAGATCATCCAGAAAAAGGAAATCGGGATTCTTACTGAGTTCATCAGAGTTTGCCAAAAACACCGTCTTCACTATTTTGCCTTGGGTGGTACGCTTTTGGGAGCTGTGCGCCATCAAGGATTTATCCCATGGGATGATGATATTGACTTGGGCATGCCTAGGGCAGACTACGATAAGCTGATGGCTTTACCTGAGACTGAATTTCAAGCACCTTATAAGTGTATCAATGAAAAAAATACGCCTTCATTTACTAAGGCTTTTATGAATATCCAAGATACCAGCACCAAAATCCGCATGACTTATAGTAATGTTGCACAGGATCAGAGTATTTGGATTGATATTTTTCCAATAGATGGTATGCCGGGAGGGAAGTTTTCTCGTTTTATTCATGAGAAACGCTACCTGTTTTCACGCATGATGGTACAGCTCTCTCAGTTCAATACCATTGTCAATCAAAATAAGGACAATCGACCATTTCTTGAAAAGGCTTTGATTAAGTTTGCTAGTGTGACCAAGATAGAAAAAATCTTACCTTATAAGCGGTGGCAAGGATACTATATCAAAACCTTATCCAAATATGATATGACACAAGCCTTCTCGGGCAACCTATCAGGGGCTTATAAGTTAAAGGAAGTTGTTCCGACAGATTATTTTGGGCAAGGTGCCTATCTAGACTTTGCGGGTGTTCAACTGAGGGTACCTACAAAGTATAAGGAGTACTTGGCAGCTATTTACGGGCCCAACTATATGGATCTGCCCCCCGTTGAAAAGAGGGTTCAGCATCAATATGATATTATCGACCTAGGTGGAGCACCAGAAGAATAAGGAGAAGAATATGAATATAGCCGTTATTATTGCTGGAGGGACAGGTTCGCGTATGGGACAGGATATTCCCAAGCAATTCATCAATGTCTATGATAAGCCGATCTTACTTTATACTTTAGAGTCCTTTCAAAATCATCCCCTCATCGATGCTATTGAAGTAGTCTGTATTGATGGCTGGCATGACATTTTGAAAGCCTATGCTAGGCAATTTAATATCACTAAGCTTAAATGGGTAGCCTCTGGTGGAGATACGGGTCAAGAGTCTATTCGTAATGGAATCTACAATCTTCGAGGGGAAGTAGATGATGAGGCTGTTATCATCATTCATGACGGTATTCGTCCTTTGGTAGATGATAGCGTTTTGACTGACGTCATCCAAAAAGCAGAAAAATATGGGAATGCTGTCACTTCATTGCCTTATAATGAACAAATTTTTGTGATTGATGACGATAATGAGATGACAACGACCAAGTATATTCCACGTGAAACGCTACGCCGTGTATCAACACCGCAAGCCTATCATTTTGGTTTGTTGAATGCGAAATATCAGGAAGCTTTTGAAAAGGGCATTGGTATCTATGGGTCATCTTATACCAATACGATGATGGTTGAGCTGGGAGAAAAACTTTATTTCGCAGCTGGTTCTGACAAGAATATTAAGTTGACGACCAAGGATGACTTAGAAATGTTTAAGGCTTATCTCAAAGCGGATAAGGATAAGTGGTTAAAGTAGGGTTGAAAGATGGTATTTTATAAGCATGACCTGTATTTAGATGATGTCGCTTACACCTCACAGCTGGCGATTGATTGGAAGCAATTTCAGGATTCTTCTATCCTTATTTCGGGAGCCACAGGACTACTGGGCTCTTTCTTAGTGGATGTGCTTGCCCAAAAGAATTTTCAGGATAATCTTAACTGCAAAATCTATGCTTTGGGTCGAAATCAAGAAAAAGCTCAAGAGCGATTCGCTTATTTTGATGAGGATTTTTTTGAATTTATTTCTTATGATATCAATGAGCCCTTGCAGTTTAGTCGTCAGGTAGACTTTGTTGTCCATCTGGCTAGCCATACCCATCCTCTGGCCTATGCGACAGATCCTATAGGAACTATTACAACTAATATCATCGGCTTAAAAAATATGTTGGATCTTTGTGTTTCTAATCAGGTCAAACGTTTTGCCTTTGCTTCAACAAATGAGATATACGGCGAAAATCGAGGCGATGTAGAGCTTTTTGATGAAAGGTATTGTGGCTACATTGATTCAAATACCTTACGTGCTGGTTACCCTGAGAGTAAGCGTGCCGGGGAGGCACTCTGTCAAGCCTATAAGGAACAGTATGGTGTGGATGTCGTGATTCCACGCTTCACCCGCTCTTATGGTCCTTCAATTTTAACAACAGATACAAAAGCTATCAGTCAGTTTATTTTTAAAGCGATTCATCGAGAAAATATCGTCCTCAAAAGTGAAGGAAATCAATATTATTCCTATACTTATATGGCTGATGCTATTTCTGGCTTGTTGGTGATTTTGACAGAAGGTCAGTCAGGAGAAGCCTACAACATTGCGGATGTGACATCAGATATCAGGTTGAAAGATCTAGCTGGTCTTATTGCTGAGCAGGTTGGTACTAAGGTTGTTTTTGAGTTACCGGAGCTTAGGGAAGCAAAAGGTTACAGCAAGGCAACGAAGGCACGTCTAGACGGCAGTAAATTACGAGCCTTAGGCTGGCAGCCTCGATTTGCTATTCAAGAAGGTATTGAGCGAACTTTGGAGATCCTTAAGAATTAATAGCAGGGCTCCCCATCAAAGCCTGACCCTTGTCTAAGTTTTATGGATTTTTGCCAAGTTTGTTATTTTAAGGGTGACGACTAAAATTATCATGAAAAAAAGATTCTTTATCTGTTTCTTGCTTTTGGGCTTAATGATGTTATGGATCATGAGTCCCAAAACTAAATCAAAAGAAAATCACATGACTGTTCATATTAAAACCCAGGCAGACCTTGACAACTATTTAGAGAAGACAGGTAGCAACTGGAGTCAGGACAGCGTTTATTTTGAGAACACTAGGCCGCTATCTTTTCCTGAGGATAAGGTCTACCGTATATTAGCCCCTACTTTCTGGTATATTTCCGAAAAATCGAAGGGATCGATTGACTTTGGTTATTCTAGGATACTAATCGGAGAGAGAGGTTTTTTTACTTGGGATATCGCTGGAAGTCATAAGACAAGACTGGGCAGGGCGAGTCAATTATCTAATCTTATTGTTACGGGAAGTATGGATGAGCAGACAGATCAGCAGACAGGTGAAATTTTTCAACCGTATAGCTGGCGCGGCCACTTCCATACTCGTCTTTTCCATGCTAGTGATTTGGTCTTTAAAAACATGACCTTTAAGAATGCTCATAAGTCTGATGATCATATTTTTGATCTAGCAGGGAGCCGTCATATTAGCTTTGAAGGTCTCACATTTAAAGGCTATGGTGGAGAGGATTTGACCTCAGCTGATATTCAGGCTCGTTACAAGAGGTCACCGCATTCTCTTTATTCTGAGGCCATACAGGTCGATAGTGCTATTGAGACTTCTTTTGGGGGCTTGGATCTTTCAAAGACTGTGCTCTGGAAGACTGACCGTTATGATCAGGAACCATCCTCTTATATTACAGTGAGGCAGTCCAGATTTCTTCCTTACCATGGTCCATCGGGGCAACAACTCATCGAGGGGAATATCACTGGACGAGTGCAGCGTCCCTATGGTCCGACCTTGGGATCTCATACGCATGGCAATGCTGATTATCATCATATTAGATTTGTCCATAATACTTTTGATCATACGGTTTATGCTGAAGGGATGGATAGGCGGATTCTTTACCCTATCCATATGAATAAATTTTCTAAGAGCCCGACTTACTTACGTGATCATCACATCACTATTGAAAGCAATACGTTTAGACATCAGGGCTCTTACACTGCATCAGATAGTGGTGTGATTGATGAGGACGATTGGTATGGCTGGTATCGCTGAGATTTTTAGCTAGGGAGTGATTGCATTAGAAAAATAAGTTTGCTTTTTGAGATATGGAGGTACTATCTGGGAGGTTTTTGGTATAATGGAAAGCAGATATGATTTAAGTTTTGATTAACCAAAACCACCTAAAGAAAAGTAAGGAGAAAGTGACGTGAGCAACTCAGCTGTCATTACACGCATGCAGGAGCATCTGCTATCTATGTTAGTAGATGTGACTAATCTGTGCTTTAGAGAAGGGATTAGTCTCTATGCTGTGGGAGATACCCTGCTTGGGGCTAGTGAGGCTTATGGCTTTCTACCGGGTCAGGCCAGCTTAGAGATGGCCCTTTATCGGTCTGACGTTGCTAGATTGGCAAAAGCTTTGTCAAGATCCGATCGCTATGAGCTCATGATACCTGAGATAGGACAAGCAGGCCAGGAGGTCAGCCATCCTCGTCTCTATTTAAAGGATTCGCTCTATAGACAGACCCATGCTCCCGTGACCTATGCGGAAAAACTCTATATGGATCTTTATACCATTGAAGCTGTTCCTGATAATCCCCTCAAGCGTTTTTACTATGGATTTGAGAGTCGGCTTTTGGATATCGTCGCTTCTAGTGTCTTTTTGACGCATGATGGCCACCACCAGCTGGCTGGTCATTCCTTCGGCGCTAAGCTAGGTATCCAAGTGTTGGGGACTCTCTTTAGTGTTAAGTCTTACAGCTACTGGAATGCCCGTGCTTATCAGTGGCATGGCAGCTATAGTGATACCTCTAGTCAACAGGTCAGTCTTCCTGGTGCTGCCAAGGGCTATTTTGGTGAGATGTTGGATCGTCACATTTTTGACGAAGTCTATCCCTTACCTTTTTCTGGCTATGAGGTTTTTGCGCCAATAGACTATAGAGCCTATCTGACCAACAATTATGGTGAAGATCTAAAAGAAGCAGCAGCTCAAGGCTACCAAGAGACACCTTTACCTGTTGAGTTTGAGGTAGATGGGCAACGTATTCACTCAGCTACAAATCTTTAATGGCTGGCTGATTTTTGAAAGCTGACTAAACCTATTCTCAAGGACTGATTTTTCTGTTTTGGACAGGATTCGGTCCTTTTTGCTTGGTTTAAATACACCTGACCTCACAGTTAAGGGATGGAAGGGATTTTATCTTTATCATCCTTCAATAGAACTATTTTTTTCAAAAGTGGGCTGCTTATTGATGTTTAAGCAATGACCTATCAGCAAATTGAGAAATGTAATATTTCTTAAATGTAACTAAAAGATTACATTTTGAAGTCAAATAAATTGACGATACTGACATGTGGTGATACAATAAAATCGCAATTTCCATTAAGGACATAAATAACTCAGATTGAATAGGGAAGGTGAGAGTTCCCTGTTCAAAGGATTAAGAGGGAGGCAGAGTTAATTCCTAAGCCTGAGATGAGAGACAAGTTTAGGAATTTGGCTCTGTTGATGAGAGAGCTATTCATTGAATTAATAAGAAGTTGCGAATTATAATTATGACGCTCAAAAGAGCGTGAAAGGGAGAGAATTTTATATGAAACAACAAGTTAATGCTAAAGGCTATGGTACCTTAAAGAAATTTAAAGATATTGGTCTTGCAGGTGTCTTGATGCTTTTTGCGACTGCTGCCATAGCAGGTTCACAAACAGTTTATGGGGATGAGGTGGCTCCCGCTGCTTCTGAAAACTCAGCAACCTTCTCATTGACAGCATCTGTTGACAGTCAAACAGGTTCAACTTCTGAAGCTGCCTTGGCGGAGATTGCAGCTGATACTGCAGCAGTAGAAACGCCTGCAGAAGCATCAGCTCCTGTTTCGACAACTGCTGCACCCGAGACTCAAGAAGAGGCTGCATCAGTAGCCAACACAACGACAGCTACCGTAACCCACGAGCAAACAACTGTTTCTGAATCACGTGCATCCATTGAGGTATCTACAAAAGTGGATACAAAGGTTAAAGAAGGTGATACTATTGACTATACTTTCACTAACCTGCCCTTAGGTGGTCTAAATGGTAAAGATGTGACCATTGCTGATGGAACAGTTGTTGGTAAGTTAGAATTGGTTGGTAAAGAATCAGAGCCGTTCAATAATCAACAAAATAACACTCGTGATAATAACTCTGTGGAAGATCAACAGCTATCAGCAGAGACTATGGCTAATAGCTTTAAACTACGTGTTGTTTTCAATAAAGCAGCTGAGGATGTGATTGATCTTTCCTATAAATTTGGTTATACCAATCAATACTATACTCACTTACTGTCATCAGTCGAATATGCTTATGTTACTAAGATCGCTGCCGGTGGTAAGGAAGTAGCTACTGATGAGGTTAAAGTTGGTGCCTACGGAAAAGAAAGCATTCCTCAGACTGTTGTTGAAGTAGCTAGCCCATTAAACTCTGTAGAATCAGCTGAAAATGGTTTGAAATTGACCAATGGTAAGTTTGCGGTTGTTTTAAAAAATAGTGCTAACAATCCAATCGTAGAAGGTTCAATAATTACGGTTAAAGTTGATGGTACTGCTCTTGTGACCTTGACCAATAAAGTTGGTGATATTCTCAAACAAGATTCACAGCGTGGTTATTATGATGATACTGTTGTAAATGCTCACAATATCATTTTAAATGATCGTGAACAAGCTATCTTTGAAGTGATTTCAAATGATGGTGAGTCTATTGTTCTTAAATCGCTGAAGGGTCTCGAAAAGACTAATAAATTTGCCTTGGAGCTAAAAGCAAGCTATACACCAAGTTCTGATGAAATCAGTGAAGATGGTAAAAAAATTACAGGAATCAATAATACTGAGTTGACAATTACTGATCCATCAGGAAATCTTGTTTATACAACTGAGCACGATAATGACACAGCTAATATCTATGGAAACAGCATCACTGCAGAAGCTGCTTTTACAGGAAAAGTTGTGGTTCGTCATGTTACTACTGATGGTGTTGTGCTTGAGGAAGAGCCAGCGCGTGCCGGTAAAGAAGGTGAGTCTTACGAGACTTCTCGTTCAAACTTTGATGGTTATTCTTATGTAAGTTCAAGTGATAATACATCAGGTCAATTTACTCGTGGTACAATTGTTGTTACCTATACTTATGAAAAAAATGCTCCAACAACGATTCCTGGCGGTAATTCTCCGCATACCCCAACTCCAGAAAATCCGACTCCAGAGCAACCAACTCCAGAAGAGCCAACTAAGGATGTTCCACAAAAGCCAAATGGTTACAGATGCTACATCCCAGTTAAGTATACTTATGTTGCCTATGTACCAGTAACATATGTTGTATCTTATTGCCCACCAACCTACTATTATGTAGCAGCTGGTTGCTATCCTTATGGCTCACGTCTGTCGTACAGCAGCTATTCATATTCAAGATATAGCCTACGTACCAGCTATAGCCGTAGTTATAACTATGCCTCATGCTTCGGTTACTCAGGAGCTCATTACCCATCTCATTCCTACCGAGTAAACTGCTGGTAATGGGATGATATAACAGAGTTAGAGTATCTGATAATGATCGAAAGTTATCTAAGCATCTTCTTTTAGGAGGTGCTTTTTGTTTGCTCTAATAAAATCCTTTGGTTGCCTGGGGCTCACGTGCTATAATGGTTCTATGTTATTAGGTCAACCAATTGCTGCACTTAAGGGGTTTGGCCCTAAGTCGGCAGAAAAATTTACTAAATTGGGACTCTTTACTATTGAGGATCTGCTATTGTATTTTCCTTTTCGTTATGAGGATTTTAAGAGGAGATCGGTCTTTGAGCTTGTCGATGGGGAGAAGGCTGTTATTACAGGGACTGTCGTGACACCTGCTAATGTCCAGTATTATGGCTTTAAGCGCAATCGTCTTTCTTTCAAGATTAAGCAGGGCGAAGCGGTCATTGCCGTTAGCTTTTTTAATCAGCCTTATCTGGCGGACAAGATTGAGCTAGGAGCAGAGGTGGCGATCTTTGGGAAATGGGATGCAGCTAAGTCTGCTGTGACTGGGATCAAGGTCTTAGCCCAGATAGAAGATGATATGCAACCGGTTTACCATGTGGCTCAGGGCATTTCACAAACTGCCTTGATCAAGGCTATTCGCTCTGCCTTTGACAGCGGTGCTCTGAATGAGTTAAGAGAAAGTCTACCCCAGATCCTGTTGGATAAGTATCGTCTTATGGGACGCCAGGAAGCTGTTAGGGCTATGCATTTTCCTCGGGATCTAGCTGACTACCACCAGGCTCTGCGACGTATTAAGTTTGAGGAACTCTTTTATTTTCAACTCAACCTTCACGTTCTCAAATCGGCTAATAGGTCTGAGACCAGCGGTCTTGCGATAGCCTATGATCACGATCAGTTAGCACAAAGAGTAGCTCAGTTGCCTTTTGAGCTGACTGCTGCTCAAAAGCGCAGTCTCGATGAGATCTTGGCTGATATGCGATCAGGTGCCCATATGAATCGATTGCTTCAAGGAGATGTCGGCTCTGGAAAGACAATAGTAGCTAGTCTAGCCATGTATGCGGCCTATACTGCGGGATTTCAGTCAGCGCTTATGGTGCCGACTGAAATTTTGGCTCAGCAACATTTTGAGAGCTTGATAGCTCTCTTTCCTCAACTCAATATTGCCCTTTTGACCTCAGGGATGAAAGCTGCGGTTAAAAAGGCGGCCCTGTCAGGGATTGCGGATGGATCAGTTGATATGGTTATAGGGACGCATGCCCTGATCCAAGATGGAGTGGATTATCACAAGCTGGGTTTGGTCATCACTGATGAACAGCATCGCTTTGGGGTTAATCAACGTCGGGTCTTTCGTGAAAAAGGTGATAATCCTGATGTTTTGATGATGACGGCAACACCGATCCCAAGGACTTTAGCTATTACGGCTTTTGGTGAGATGGATGTGTCTATTATTGATCAGCTGCCAGCGGGGCGTAAGCCTATTATCACACGCTGGGTCAAGCATGAACAGCTCGAGACAGTCTTGGACTGGTTAGGTAGTGAGTTGGATAAAAAGGCTCAAGCCTATATTATTTCACCCTTGATAGAGGAGTCAGAGGCTTTAGATCTAAAAAATGCTGTGGCACTTCACCAAGATTTGGTTGATTACTTTGGTGATCGTGCCAGCGTTGCCTTAATGCACGGGCGGATGAAAACGCAAGAAAAAGATGCTATCATGCAGGCCTTTAAAGATCAGCAAGCACAAGTCCTTGTATCTACAACGGTTATTGAGGTTGGGGTCAATGTTCCCAATGCTACGGTTATGATTATCATGGATGCTGATCGCTTTGGCCTCAGCCAGCTCCACCAGCTTAGGGGGCGAGTTGGTCGTGGAGATAAGCAGTCTTACTGTATCTTGGTGGCCAATCCTAAAAATGAGGTCGGAAAACGTCGGATGACAGCTATGTGTGAGACGACGGACGGCTTTGCCCTAGCTGAGGAAGACCTCAAAATGCGGGGGTCTGGGGAAATCTTTGGGACGCGCCAGTCAGGGATTCCAGAATTTCAAGTGGCTGATATTGTGGAAGATTATAATATCTTAGAAGAAGCCAGACGCATGGCTGCTCAGATCGTTCAAGATCCTAACTGGCAGACGGATCCTAATTGGCAACTATTGCTCCCCCACCTAAAAGAGAGCGGAAATTTTGATTAAATATTATAGAGCTGGAGGTTTTAGACTTCAGCTTTTTTGTTCAAAAAATTATCGTTTTTTAATAATTTTTTATTGACAAAAGGTTTTTTCTCAGGTAACATGTAATTATCGAAAGACGATAATTACATATCGATAAAAAGATAAAGTGAGGAAATCTTATGTCAAAAGACTTGTTGTTAAGGATTCAAGGCGTGACTAAAACCTATGGGAAACATAGCGTTTTAGCAGATGTTTCTTTTCCTATTCACAGAGGTGAGATATTAGGTCTAGTGGGACAAAATGGTGCTGGTAAGACGACCTTGATCCGTATTTTATCAGGCTTGATTGCCAAGAATGGCGGAGAGATCACTCGAACGTCTAATTATAGAATCGGCGCTCTTATCGAGTCGCCTGTCCTCTATCCTAATATGTCAGCCTTTGCTAATCTTAAATACTCCGCCTTACAAATCGGGATTAAACAGGCAGATCAAAGGATTAAGGAAGTTTTGAATCTGGTGGGGCTAGCCAATGTCGACCGTAAGAAGAAGGTCAAGGACTTTTCACTTGGTATGCGCCAGCGCATGGCTATTGCTTTGTCTATTCTAGATTTTCCAGATTTTCTGATTTTAGATGAGCCGATCAATGGTTTAGATCCTGCAGGTATCAAGGAGATGCGGGATATTATCCATCAGCTGAGAGATCAGTATGGTATTACAATCTTGATTTCCAGCCATATTTTATCAGAGTTAGAGCTGGTGGTGGATCGCTTTGTGATCCTGCATAAGGGTAGGATTATCAAGGATATTGAAAAATCAGCACTCAAGAGTGTTGTCTCTGAAAAAGTTTACCTAGCTACGACCAATAATAGCTTAGCTTTTTCCGTATTGGAAAAGCTGAGACTAAATCCTAGTCTGCAAGATGATAAGATCGTTCTGGATCCGGATCGCTCTGTGCATCAGATCATTCTTGATTTGTTGGATAAGGAGATTGAAATTACTGATATTTACCATGCTGGTAGTAGCTTTGAAGATTACTATCTGAACTTACTTGATTAGAAAGGAAGGATTTCTCATGAATTATATAAAAGCAGATCTCTATCGTATTGTTAAGGAGAAGTTGGCTTTAGTATCTCTGGTGTTGCTTTTGGTGTTTGCTATGATCTTTGCTTATGTCTATCGCAAGGATGTTTCAGATAGTGCCATGGTCAATGCGATCTCTGTATGGTCTAGTTTGATGCCCTTGTTTTTAGTGACGCCGGCTAAGATATTCTTCGGAGAGGATTTTGCTAATCGGACTGTCAATAATTTTTTGATTAAGAGTCAAGATCGCTTGAAGGTATTTAGTTACAAATGGGTTGCCCACTTAGGCATGAGTATCTTATTTGTTCTCCTTGCCTATGTCCTGACGAGCTTTCTATTTCTTATTTGGTCTGGGCATGCTCATCTTGGAGTAGCCATGAAGTATTTCCTTTACCAACTGCCTATCTATCTGGTTATCTCTAGCTTGATTGGCTTGATTTTCAACTTTTTCAAGCGCAGTTACCAATCTTATACGGTCTATCTGCTCTTGGCCCTGCTCTTTGATAATCTTTTTACCTTATTGATGGCTCTTACCTTTAAGACCTCTGTATTTATGCCTTATTTGATGTTTAATCAATTGGGGCAGGTAGATCCGACTGGTGTCTATTTGACTAAGACCGTTATCTGTGCTCTCTTTGCTAGTCTGATTTATGCGGTATTAGGCTTTGGCTTATTTTATAAGCGTGAATTTAAATAGAAGGTGGTAGAGCTATAATGGAGATGCGGCTGTTACCCTGCCAAAGAGCTTTGATGGTCAGTTTAATCTGACGAGTAGGGCAGGTGATATCACTCACCGTCCAAAATCTGGACCCAATACTAAGCGCCAAGCCAAGATAGAGGTGGATGGTAATTTGCAGGTCTATCTGAAATAAAAATGAATAAAGGAGTTCTCTGATGTCTAGACAAAACAAACTTATAAAAGCGATCTACTATGTTATAAACCTTGTATTAGGATTTAACTATTTACTTTTGGGAATTTTGGTTCTGATCGGTGTGATATCTAGCGGTGTTGCTGTGTTTATGCCAGAATTTAGGGATGAGATTAGTAGGGGATTAGATTTTGATAAAGTCTCTTGGTGGGGTATTGGTTTATTATTATTTAGTATCCTCTATTATTTTGTAACAACTGTATTAATTCTTAGAAATATCAAGCAATTCTTGAGGAATCTGCTTGATGATCATATTTTTACAGATCAAAATGTCACATTAGCTCGTCGGACTAGTCTATACTTATTGTTAGCGTCGTTTTTGACAGGTGGATCAGGTATCATTAATTTTAGTGTCGGTATGGAGAATGATGATATTTCATTATTTAACTTGGCTTATATCTTAATTGCACTTTTGGTTTGGGTGATTTCTGTAGTGCTAGAAAGAGCGGTTGCCATCGCTAAAGAAAATGAATTTACGATATAGGAAGTGGCTTTATGATCATTATCAATTTAGATGTTGAGCTGGCTAAGAAAAAGATGAAGTCTAGTGAGCTGGCTGAGCGTATCGGCATTACACCTGCCAATCTTTCCATTCTCAAGACCGGTAAGGCTAAAGCCATTCGTTTCACGACTCTTGAAGCCATCTGTCGGGAACTGGATTGCCAGCCAGGAGATATTTTGGAGTATCGGGAAGATGAAGAGTGATGAAAAGGAGAGTGGGCTCAATCAGTAAACCGTGAGAAAATCACGGTTTTGATTTTGTTGTCCAGCTCTTGACAGCAGATATTTGAAATCGCTTACATATTTTTGTATAATTTAGCTAGTCATCTTACTAGTGAGGAAGAAACTGATGAAGCAAATAATTGGACAAACAGGTCTTGAAGGTTCTCGTATTGCACTGGGCTGTATGCGTATGGCGGATTTGGAGCGTGCTCAGGCAGAACGTGTGATTGGGACAGCTTTGGAAACTGGTATTAATTTTTTTGATCATGCCGATATTTATGGTGGCGGTCAGTCAGAGATCCGCTTTGGTGAAGTCCTGAAAACCTTGGAAGTTGCACGTGATTCTATTATTTTACAGTCTAAGTGTGGCATTAGGCAGGGCTACTTTGACTTTTCCAAAGAGCATATCTTGGAATCGGTAGATGGTATTTTGGAGCGCTTGGGGACCGATTATTTGGATATTTTGGTGCTTCATCGTCCAGATGCCTTGGTTGAGCCAGAAGAAGTGGCAGAAGCTTTTGATCGTTTGAGGGAGTCTGGCAAGGTTAGGCACTTTGGTGTCAGCAATCACAATCGCTATCAGATGGAGCTTTTGCAGGCTTATCTCAAGGAACCTTTAGTCGTCAATCAAATGCAGCTTTCTCCGGCTCATACCCCCATGCTTGATGCTGGTCTCAATGTTAATATGACTAATGCTGCTAGTGTCGACCGTGATAATGGTACTATTGAGTATTGTCGACTCAATAAGGTAACCCTGCAGGCTTGGTCCCCTTTTCAGATTGATCTTGGTAGAGGCTTGTTTATGGGAAGTGCTGATTATCAGGAGCTGACGCAAAAGATTGAAACCTATGCCAAGCAGTATCAAGTCTCTACAGAAGCAGTTATCGTGGCTTGGATCCTGCGTCATCCTGCTCAGATACAGACGATTGTTGGCTCGATGAATCCAGAGCGCCTGCAGCGTATTGCTCAGGCTGAAGATTTTGAGCTCACTCGTCCTGAGTGGTATGATATTTATAGAAGTGCTGGTAATCGTTTACCGTAAAAAGAGAGTGGGACAGAAATCAATAATTCGAAGAATTTGATTTCTCTCCGCTTTTTTATTTCTAGGCGTTCGACCTGAAACGGTCTCTCCCCAGACCGTTTCACTCCCACCTCCGCACAGTTGATTAAGCTCTAAACATCCAGTGGATGTTTAGAGACTATCACTTGCATGGCAAGGGATAAGGACTACCAATCAGCAGTGGTTCATTGGTACTAAAGCACCTAATGAACTGTGCAGGGGTAAGACTAAAGTTGGCATAGCCAACAAGTCTTACTCCCAACCACTGCGCCTAGCAAATAAAATTGACCAAATAAATAAGGCTGAGAACTTTTGTCTCAGTCTCTTTTTATATGTTTTAGATTGGCTGGATTAGCAACGGTTAGTGATTCTTTGGTGGATATTTTATTTTGTTTTCTTGACCCAACAGATCAGTGCTGTGGTGGCTACTATGGTTCCAAAGAAGGCATAGAGATGGGCCTTTGATAATTCTAATCGGTATTCAACAGAAGAACCTTTTGATCTGTCATATGCTGAGACTTGCATTTTCATGGTTGTTTAACCTCCTATGTATTTTTGTCTATTAACTAGTTGGGCTTGTCTGTCTTATCTGATTATTAACCTTCAATATAATGTTTGAGAGCTTCTCCCTGTAGCCCTGCACTGAGGGCAATGAGGAGTTTGAGACGGGCCTTGGGGGCATTGAGTTCTTTGACAAACATGACACCTGCTTGGTGGAGCTTGACCCCGCCGCCATCGTAGGCATAGACTGGCTCTGCAATACCGTTGAAGCAACGAGAGACAAGGACGACGGGAATTCCTTGCGCCATGAGTTTATTGATTTCTTCGGCAGCCTGGGGTGGAAGATTACCAGCGCCGAGCGCTTCGATGACGAGCCCATCGATTTTGTCAGGGTCTAATAGACTGATGATGCCATCTCCAAGTCCCATGCCGGCATAGGCCTTGATGATGGGGACTGTACCAGAAATACTGTCAAGGTCAAAGCGTACACGGGGCTCAGCTGTTTTGAAAAAGAGGAGATCGTTTTTCATGATGACCCCCAAAGGGCCGTGTGTTGGTGTGTTGAAGGTAGCTACATTGGTAGTATGGGTCTTGGTGACATACTTGGCTGCGTGGATCTCATCATTCATGACGACCAAGACCCCCTTATCTGCTGCCTTGTCATGACTGGCTACCCGGATAGCGCTGAGGTAGTTGTAGACGCCGTCGCTGCCTAGCTCATTGGATGAGCGCATGGCTCCGGTCAGCACAATGGGGATCTGGGGCACCTCCATAGTATCGAGGAAGTAGGCTGTTTCCTCCAAGGTATCCGTCCCGTGGGTGATGACGACCCCATCGTACTGACCAGCTGTTTCACGGATTTTATGATAGAGAGCTAGCATATGGTAGGGAGTGATATGGGGACTGGGGAGGTTGATAAAGTCTACAACGTCTAGCTGAATATCAGAGAAATCAGAGCTGATATGATTCATAGGATTATCGTGACTAGGGCTGACATGCCCCGACTGATCAGCCTGCATGGAAATGGTACCACCTGTGTGGAGAACCAGGATTTTTTTCATCTTTGGCAAGTATCCTTCTTTGATTGTGTTATAATTAATTTTAACACAATCAGTGAGAAAGGGAGTCTTGGAATTGGCGATTAAATCGGTATTTTTTGATATTGATGGGACACTGTTGACGGATCGAAAGAATGTGTCACGCTCAACGCAGCAGGCGATCGAGAAGCTCAAGCAGCAAGGCATTCTGGTTGGTGTTGCGACTGGACGTGGTCCGGCTTTTGTCAGTCCTTTTATGGAGAATCTGGGACTGGACTTTGCAGTGACTTACAATGGTCAGTATATTTTCACCAGAGATAAGGTTATCTATCAGAATCAATTACCTAAGTCAACGGTCTATCGCCTGATCAAGTATGCTCAAGAGCGCCGAAGAGAGGTCTCTCTAGGGACTGCTTTTGGTCTGCAAGGCTCTAATATTATCAATATGGGGACCAGTACTTTCGGTCAGCTAGTCAGCCGTTTAGTTCCTAAAAAGTTCACGAAATTGGTCGAACGCAGCTTTAAAAATGTTATTCGTCGGATCAAGCCCCAGAATCTAGAGACTCTCAAGACGATTATGCGTGAGCCGGTCTTTCAGGTGGTCATGGTGGCTACCAAGCAGGACACCACTTCGCTTGAGGATAAATTTCCTCATATCAAAATGACACGCTCCAGCCCCTATTCGCTTGATCTCATCTCTGAGGGTCAATCCAAGATCAGAGGGATCGAGCGCTTGGGTGAGCTTCTTGATTTTACCATGGATGAGGTTATGGCCTTTGGGGACTCGGAAAATGATCTCGAAATGCTCCAAGAATCTGGTGTCGGTGTTGCCATGGGAAATGCGACTGATGGAGCCAGAGCTGTCGCTACCTATGTCACTGACAGCAACAATCAAGATGGGATTGCTAAGGCTTTGGGTCATTATGGACTCATTCATTTTGAGAGTGAGAATGACTTCTTATCAGCTGATGAAAACTTCAATAAAGTTCGTGATTTCCATCGTCTTATGGATGGTGAGGTTACCAATACCCCTCGTACCTATACCATTAGTGAAGCTAGTCACCGTGCCGATTTCAAGCTTGAGGAAATTGTCGAATATCTACATGCAGCTAGTCATAATCAAGACGAATTTGACTTGGCTGTATCGGAACTTCATACGGCTTTAGATAAGGCAGTAGCTAAGGTCAATAGTAAGGATCATCCAGAAAGTCCCCTGGTTGGTCAAGTCGATGCTCTGACCGATCTGCTCTATCTGACTTATGGGTCTTTTGTCTTGATGGGGGTGGATCCCAGTCATATCTTTGAGACTGTCCATGCGGCTAATATGGGCAAGATCTTTCCAGATGGCAAGGCCCATTTCGATCCTGTTACCCACAAGGTTCTCAAGCCAGATGACTGGCAGGAGCGCTTTGCGCCAGAGCCTGCTATTAAGCGTGAGGTGGACCGCCAGCTGCGAAAAGCCATGGTGCGTGATCAAAATGCTAAGAAGAAGTCCCGCTGACATCGATAGGGGGTAAAAAGCCTTCTGCTTTCAATTCAGTAAGCAGAAGGCTTTTTGAGTGTCGTAAACTTGGGGTGACTATCTTAGATTGTCTTTTCTTCATCTCTGACGATGAGGATATCAACCTTGGCATGGCGCATGATATATTCAGAAGATGAGCCGATGAGGAGACGTTCAAAGCTGTTGAGACCTGTTGCACCAAGTAGGATCAAGTCAACGGATTCTCTTTCAGGAATGTCAACCGCTAAGAGCCGTTTAGGATTACCAAATTCGATGATCTTGTGAACATTGGTGAGGCCAGCGTCTTGAGCAGTTTTGATGTAACCGTCCAAAAGCAGATTCGCTTCTTTTTCCAAGCTATCGTAGGTAAAAGTGTCTACGGCTGCTACATTTTGAATGGCACGTGTGTCAATGACGTGAGCTAGGAGTAGCTCTGCCTGATTACGCCGAGCAACAGCTATTCCTTTTTTGAGGGCTAACTCAGCTTGATCAGAGCCATCAACAGCGACAAGGATATGTTTGTAAGATTGAGTCATAGGGGTGCTTTCCGCCTTTCATTTTTACTTCGCTTACATTATACTCCAATTCTTATAATCTTGAAAGCGATTACTTGAATTTTCCGAAAATTTTATGATTTATATTTGGAAATCGCCGAATCGGAGAGGAAATCTTTTGTGGTTTTTGAAAAAATATTCTGAATTTTAATCCTTATCTGTCCTCAACTGGTAAAAATTAAGCTATAATAGGGCAATAGAGGTAAACAGAATATGAAAGAATTTGATAAATCGACTAAGTTAGAACATGTGGCTTATGATATACGGGGGCCTGTTTTGGATGAGGCCAATCGCATGCTGGCTAATGGTGAAAAGATCCTGCGCTTAAATACCGGTAACCCAGCTGCCTTTGGTTTTACAGCTCCAGATGAGGTCATTCGGGATCTGATGGTGCACGTTCGTGATAGTGAGGGCTATGCTGATTCTAAAGGGATATTTTCAGCTCGCAAGGCGATTATGCAGTACTGCCAGACCAAGGGATTTCCACCTGTAGATGTTGAAGATATCTATATTGGCAATGGGGTCTCTGAGCTGATTTCTATGTCTATGCAAGCTCTTTTGGATGATGGGGATGAGGTCTTAGTGCCTATGCCAGACTATCCTTTGTGGACAGCTTGTGTCAGTCTGTCTGGTGGGAAAGCCGTTCACTATATCTGTGATGAGCAGGCAGAGTGGTATCCGGATATGGATGATATTCGCTCCAAGATCACTTCAAATACTAAGGCTATCGTCGTTATCAATCCCAATAATCCAACGGGAGCGCTCTATCCTAGGGATGTTTTGGAGGAGATTGTAGAGATCGCTCGTCAGAATGATCTTATCATTTTTGCAGATGAGATTTATGATCGCTTGGTCATGGATGGTGCCCACCATACAGCTATTGCCAGTCTGGCTCCGGATGTCTTTTGTGTCTCTATGAATGGTCTTTCTAAGAGCCACCGGATCTGTGGTTTTCGTGTGGGTTGGATGGTTCTCTCTGGTTCTAAGCATCATGTCAAAGGCTATATCGAAGGACTCAACATGTTGTCTAATATGCGTCTGTGTTCCAATGTTTTGGCACAGCATGTGGTTCAGACTTCTTTGGGTGGCTATCAGTCAGGTGATGAACTGTTGATTCCTGGCGGCCGGATCTATGAACAGCGTGAGTTTATTACCAAGGCTATCAATGATATCCCTGGCCTCTCAGCTGTTAAACCCAAGGCCGGTCTTTATATCTTTCCAAAGATCGACCAAAATATGTATCGCATTGAAGATGATGAAGCCTTTGTTCTGGATCTACTTAAGCAAGAGAAGGTTATGCTGGTTCCTGGTAAGGGATTTAACTGGCATAAGCCAGACCATTTTCGTATTGTTTACCTTCCTAGAGTTGAAGAACTGGCAGAGGTGCAAGAAAAGATCACTCGTGTCCTGGCTCAATATCGTCGGTAAGCTGATTGCATGAAGGACTAATATGAAGAGTTTGGAACAAAGATCCAGACTCTTTTTCATTTCTGTCTTACTCTTAGATATTATAATTTTGGCGCAATAGGAAATATTCTGATAATTGTTTGCAATTTAAAAAGTGCTTTGCTATAATGAGGTGAAAAATCAAACAAAAGGACAAAAGGCAATGGCAAATCTATTAGAAAAAACGCGTAAAATTACATCTATCTTGCAACGCTCAGTCGATAGCCTCCAAGACGAACTTCCTTATAATATTATGGCCATGCAGCTGGCTGATATTATTGATTGTAACGCCTGTATCGTAGACGGTGGAGGTGTTTTGCTAGGTTATGCCATGAAGTATAAAACCAATACTGACCGTGTTGAGGAGATTTTTGATGCCAAGCAGTTTCCAAAGGATTACCTCAGGGGGATCAGCAGAGTTTACGATACCGAGGCAAACATTCCAGTGGATAGCGAGCTGACCATCTTTCCGGTTGAGTCCCGAGATGTCTATCCAAATGGATTGACGACGCTGGCACCGATCTATGGTGGTGGGATGCGCTTGGGGTCTTTGATCATCTGGCGTAATGATCACAAATTTGAGGAAGAAGACTTGGTCTTGGTTGAGATTGCTGCGACAGTTGTGGGCTTGCAGCTACTCAATCTGCAGACAGAAAATCTAGAAGAAACAATTCGCCGACAAACAGCTGTCAATATGGCGATCAACACCTTGTCCTATTCAGAAATGAAGGCTGTATCAGCTATTCTTGGTGAGCTTGATGGCACCGAAGGTCGCTTGACTGCCTCTGTCATTGCTGATCGTATCGGTATCACCCGTTCAGTTATTGTCAACGCCTTGCGTAAGCTGGAGAGTGCTGGTATCATTGAGAGCCGGTCTCTCGGTATGAAAGGAACTTATCTAAAGGTTATCAATGAAGGTATCTTTGATAAGTTAAAAGAGTTTGAATGAGTTATAAATCCTGTTGCCGGACAGGATTTTTTATATTATGATATTGATAGGAGTTACTGGTGGCAATGGTCTGTTTACAGATTATCCCTATAGAAACGAAAGGACAGGATTATGACAAGAGCTTTAATTTCTATTGATTATACTTATGATTTTGTAGCCGATGATGGCAAACTAACAGCAGGCAAGCCAGCTCAAGCAATCTCTCAGGCGATTGCTGAGCGTACTCAAGCTGCTTATGATGCTGGTGATTATATCTTCTTTGCGATTGATCGTCATGATGAGGGAGATGAGTTTCACCCTGAGACCAAGCTCTATCCACCACATAATATTGCTGGTACTAAGGGCCGGGATCTTTATGGAGAGCTGGCTGATGTCTATGAGGCTATCAAAGATGACAGTCGTGTCTTTTGGATGGATAAGCGCCATTATTCAGCTTTTGCTGGGACGGATTTGGATATTCGTCTGAGAGAACGCCGTGTGACAACTCTTGTGTTGACGGGTGTTCTCACTGATATTTGTGTGCTCCATACGGCTGTCGATGCCTATAATTTAGGTTACGAGATCGTCATACCTGCTTCCTGTGCAGCTAGTTTGACTCAGGCCAATCACGATTGGGCTATGAATCATTTTAAAAATGTCTTGGGAGCTAGGATTGAGGATTAGAGGGCAAGAGGAGAAAGAGTAAGGTGAAAGACAGGAAATGGCGGCTACCTATAGTCAGTATGGGGCCGCTTTTATTATTACTGATCAGTATTGGTTTTTATTGGGGAATGGATCTCTTTTGGAAAGGGGACACCGACAATAGCCTAGGGTCTTGGTTTCTCTTTTTTGCTTTTGCTGGGATCTTTGTCTTTGTGGCTGAGATTGGGCTTCTTAGTAATCTAATTCGCTGGCCTGTCCAGAGAAAATCCTCATTATCGCAATGGTTTTATAAATGCTATTTTGTTGCGATTGTGGTTTTTCATATAGCCATCGGATTCATTTTTCATTCTTCGGGAGACTCGATTCATTTTTATCCCTCCTGGTTCAATTCCTTCACGCCCTTGGCCATTATGGTCTGTTTGACTATCTTATTGCCGATCCTTGCTTTTTTTGTTTTAAATGATTTTGATCGTCAGTTATCTCAGAAAGGTATTCATTGGCTGAAAGGGGCTATTATCGGGATATTTATAGCTATTATAGCTATTCCTATAGTGCTGACTTACTTGTATACGCTTAATCTTGAAGGGAGAGTCAGGGAGGATCTATTAGCTTTCTATCGGCGTCGAGGTTATGATTATCAGTTAGAAGCTGTCAAAGTAAGACGGGATCGTGTGACTTTTCAGGTTCTAGATCATGGTGTGAGGTTACCCGTTCAAGGGGAAATGCGAGACTCAAGGATTTACAGTGTCAACTTTGTGAGTCCGAATCAAGGTATTGAAACACTTTTAGTTAAGCTGACAGACACTGCTAAAGATAGACAAAGGCTTGAAAAATTTTACACTCAGGCGCAAGCTGCTGGCTATACCCAATCAGATAATGCAGGTTATGCTAAGGATACCCATGGTAAGGCTGTATATGCTGTTCGGTTAAAAATCTCTGAAGATGCTAACGACGATTCTGGAGAGATAGAAAAGATGCCTCAAGCGATTCAAAGATTGGCTGAGAAAAACCGCAAGTCCAAGGATCCTAGGAAACAAGCTTTCGGTGGCTATTTTGCGATTTCTGTGGAAGATTATCTGGATGCAGGAATGCTGGTTCAGAAAATAGACAGTTATCCTATAGAGGAGCAGGAAAAGGTATTACCCAAGATAGCTTACAGTCGGCTAGAGGATGGCTACTATGCTATCGGTGAGGCAACTGTAAAAGTCCATCGAGGTAGGATTGTTGAGAGCGCTAAACAAGAGGACACCTACCAATCGATACTGCCTCCTATGTGGCTCTATCAGAAAGAAGGTAACTATGAGGAGTTTTACATTGAAGATGGATCTGATTAGGAGCATTGAGCACAAGGGGCAGATCTAAAGGTCATGGCCTTTCAGCTCTTTTTGTGATAAAATTATGAAGATTATTCTAAGTAATGACTAGGTTTTTCCTACTGTTTGGAGAGCCTAGGATAGATAAAGGAGAAGGCATGAAAATTTCTGAAGAAGAAGTGCGCCATGTGGCGACTTTGTCAAAGTTGACATTTTCTGATGAGGAAACGGCTGAATTTGCGACGACTTTGACTAAAATTGTCGACATGGTTGAGCTCTTAAATGAAGTGGATACGATAGGGGTACCTGTCACCACAACCATGGCGGAGCGCAAGACGGTTGTCCGGCCAGACCTAGCAGAAGCAGGGACGGAGCGCGATCAGCTCTTTAAGAATGTTCCAGAGTCAAAAGACTACTATATCAAGGTACCTGCGATCTTAGATGATGGAGGAGATGCTTAATGTCTTTTAATCATAAAACTATTGAGGAACTGCACGATCTTCTGGTCAATAAAGAGATTTCAGCGACAGAATTGACCAAGGCGACCCTAGCTGATATCAGCGCTCGTGAAGAAGCAATCGGTTCTTTTATTACCGTTGCAGAAGAGGCAGCTCTTGCTCAAGCTGCAGCTATTGATGAGCAGGGGATTGACGCTGATAATGTTCTATCAGGCATTCCTTTGGCGATCAAGGATAACATTTCTACCAAGGGAATCTTAACAACTGCTGCGTCGAAAATGCTTTACAATTACGAGCCGATCTTTGATGCGACAGCTGTTCAAAATGCCTATGAAAAAGGTATGATCGTCGTTGGTAAGACCAACATGGATGAGTTTGCTATGGGTGGTTCAACGGAGACTTCCTACTTCAAAACCACTAAAAATGCTTGGGATCAAACCAAGGTGCCTGGCGGTTCATCAGGTGGTTCAGCGACAGCAGTAGCTTCGGGACAAGTGCGTCTATCCCTCGGTTCTGACACTGGTGGCTCTATTCGCCAGCCAGCTGCCTTCAATGGGGTTGTCGGTCTTAAGCCAACCTATGGAACTGTTTCACGCTTTGGCTTGATTGCCTTTGGTAGCTCTCTGGATCAGATCGGTCCGTTTTCACAAACGGTTAAAGAAAATGCTCAGTTGCTCAATGCCATTGCAAGTAGCGACAGCAAGGATTCTACCTCTGCTCCTGTGCGTGTTGCTGATTACACCAGCAAGATTGGTCAAGATATCAAGGGGATGAAGATTGCCCTGCCTAAGGAATATCTGGGTGAGGGAATCGATCCTAAGATTAAGGAAAATATCTTAGCGGCTGCTAAACACTTTGAAAAATTAGGAGCCGTTGTTGAGGAAGTCAGTCTGCCGCACAGTAAATACGGTGTAGCTGTGTATTATATTATCGCTTCATCAGAAGCCTCTTCAAATCTGCAACGCTTCGACGGGATTCGCTATGGCTACCGTGCCCAAGACGTCCAAAGTTTGGAAGATATTTATCTTCAGTCTCGGAGTCAAGGATTTGGTGATGAGGTTAAACGCCGTATTATGCTGGGAACCTTTAGCTTGTCATCTGGTTACTATGATGCTTACTACAAGAAGGCTGGTCAGGTGCGTACGCTTATTATTCGAGATTTTGACAAGGTCTTTGAGGATTATGATTTGATCTTAGGACCAACGGCACCGCAGGTGGCTTATGGGCTTGGCACACAAAATCAGGATCCTGTTGCCATGTATCTGGCTGATCTCTTGACGATTCCAGTCAACTTGGCTGGTCTGCCTGGGATCTCTATTCCATCAGGATTTGTGGATGGTCTTCCAGTCGGACTTCAGCTGATCGGACCTAAATACTCAGAAGAGACCATCTACCAAGCTGCTAGTGCCTTTGAAGCCACGACAGATTATCACAAACAACAGCCCGTGATTTTTGGAGGTGACCAGTAATGAATTTTGAAACCATTATCGGACTAGAGGTCCATGTGGAGTTAAACACGAATTCTAAGATATTCTCACCCTCGTCTGCTCACTTTGGGGAGGATGCCAATGCTAATACCAATGTCATCGATTGGTCTTTCCCAGGGGTCTTGCCGGTTATGAATAAAGGGGTTATTGATGCAGGCATCAAGGCAGCTTTGGCGCTTAATATGTCTATTCATCAAACCATGCACTTTGACCGCAAGAATTATTTCTATCCGGATAATCCTAAGGCCTACCAAATTTCACAATTTGATGAGCCGATTGGTTATGACGGTTGGTTAGAAGCGACTCTTGATGATGGCTCTACGAAGAAGATTCGTATTGAGCGGGCTCATCTGGAAGAAGATGCTGGTAAGAATACACATGCGGATGATGGCTATTCTTATGTCGATCTCAATCGTCAAGGTGTTCCCTTGATCGAGATCGTATCTGAAGCAGATATGCGCTCTCCAGAGGAGGCTTATGCATATTTGACAGCTTTAAAGGAAATTATCCAATATACAGGGATCTCTGATGTCAAGATGGAAGAAGGGTCTATGCGGGTAGATGCCAACATTTCCCTACGCCCTTATGGCCAAGAAGCTTTTGGTGTTAAGACCGAGCTTAAAAACCTTAACTCCTTTAGTAATGTTCGTAAAGGATTGGAATACGAGGTTGAGCGTCAAGCCAAGATCTTGCGCAGTGGTGGTATTATCCGCCAGGAGACACGTCGCTATGATGAGGCTAATAAGCAGACGATCCTTATGCGGGTCAAGGAAGGGGCAGCAGATTACCGCTACTTCCCAGAGCCAGACCTGCCGATCTTTGAGATTTCTGATGATTGGATTGAGGAGATGCGGGCAGACTTACCTGAGTTTCCAAAAGATCGCCGCCGTCGTTATGTGACTGATCTTGGCTTGAGTGATTATGACGCTAGCCAGTTGACTGCTAGCAAGGCAACGTCTGACTTCTTTGAGAAGGCTGTTGCTCTTGGTGGCGATGCTAAGCAGGTATCTAACTGGCTTCAAGGTGAAGTAGCCCAATTTCTTAATAGTGAGGATAAGGTGATCGATCAAATCGGTTTGACGCCTGAAAATCTAGTAGAGATGCTAGGTTTGATAGAGGACGCTACCATCTCTTCTAAGATCGCTAAGAAAGTTTTTGTCCATTTGGCGAAAAATGGTGGCGGTGCGCGTGACTATGTTGAGAAAGCTGGTTTGGTTCAAATCTCAGATCCTGAAGTCTTGATTCCTATCATCCATCAAGTCTTTGCGGATAATGAAGCAGCTGTGGCTGACTTTAAATCAGGTAAACGCAATGCCGACAAGGCCTTTACTGGTTTTCTTATGAAAGCTACCAAAGGTCAGGCTAACCCCCAAGTGGCACTTAAACTTTTGGCACAAGAATTGCAAAAATTAAAAGAAGAGTGATGTTGTGAACTATCAGCTTGTGTGCTGGTAGTTCATTTTTAGTTAGTTGAAGAGGAAAAATGGTGGATTCGATCTTGTTGCTTAGTATTTTTTTCATCTGTTTTTATGCGGTCATTTGGCTGCTCTTGTTTCCTTTTAAGGTCTATCGTTGGTATTGGAGCTGGCGGGTGAGACGGGAAGGGCAAGAGCTGGTCTTGCAGGGAAAAGAAGCGATTGAGATGCATAAAGGATGGAGGGGGATTATTACTTATCAGCATTTTCTTAGTTTTATGGATTACCGTTTTGTCACGGATCGCAATCCATACGGTCTTGTCAGAGCATTGAATCGACAGCAAATAACGTATCTAGGGCGTTCACACTACCTTTCTGCCTGCTATCGTGTCCGCTATCTCCAAAGAAAGGGAAAAACTTATCTTATTGTCTTAGCACCGGACGAGCATTAAGAAGGCATTGGCGATAAGCTATCCGAGTACTTATAGCTTGAAACTATAAAATAATATATATAATATATATTTTACACTTATATATCCCTCTGATAGAATAAAGCCATCTTAAGAAATGAGGTGTGGCAGATGGTAAAAAAATATTTTGAACATGTAGGAAGTTTTTTGAGACCCGAGGTATTGAAGCAGGCTCGTGAGGATTTTCAGGCTGGTAAGATTTCACAGGATGAGCTGACCGCTATAGAAGATCGCTTGATCACCGAATTGGTGGATAAGCAAGTTGCTGTTGGTCTTGAAAAGGTGACTGATGGTGAATTTCGCAGAGCTAATTGGCATGTTGACTTTTTCTGGGGATTTGATGGCATTGAACGTTACCAATACGGATCAGGACTTTACTTTGAAGGGGTAGAAACTAATGATGATTCGGCTATTGTTAGTGGTAAGATTGGCTTTACTAAGGCCAATCATCCCTTTATCAAGCATTATCAATTTTTGAAAAAGCTGGCTGATGAGCGTGGGGTTGAAGCCAAAATGACTATCCCAGCACCAGCCCAGTGTCTGGTCGAGCTCCAGCGTGGCAGCAATATTCAGAAGGCTTTGGACATTTATCCTGATCAAGAGGACCTCGTAGAAGACCTGGCAGCAGCTTATCACCAAGCCATCCTTGCTCTTTATGATGAAGGGGCACGCACCATTCAGTTGGACGATTGTACTTGGGGCGTGATCATGGATGATGATTTTTACAAGACCGTTACTGATGGTAATATTGATAAGGATACTATTCGTGAAGGTCTGCTTTATATCAATAATAAAGCGATCGAAAATCTTCCCGAGGACTTACAAATTAATACCCATGTCTGTCGAGGAAATTATCAGTCTACCTATGCGACTTCGGGACCTTATACAGCTGTGGCAGAAACGCTATTTGGACGGGAGCGTGCGACAGCTTATTTCCTAGAGTATGATAATGAGCGCTCTGGTGGTTTTGAGCCTTTGGCTGAATTCAAGGATCCTAATAAAGTAGCAGTTCTTGGCTTGATTACAACCAAGGATGGTAAATTGGAAGATAAGGATCAGATCATCGCTCGTATCAAGGAAGCTTCAGAATATTTAGCTCTAGAGCAGCTCTGGCTGGCAACGCAATGTGGTTTTGCCTCAACTCAAGAAGGTAATCTGATCACAGAGGACGATCAGTGGCAGAAGCTCTCCCTTGTCAAGGAAATCATTGATGAAGTCTGGGAATAAGGACTCCCAACCACTACGTCAATTTGGTAAATCAAGAATAAGGTTAAAGAGTTTGGACTTTTATTTCAAACTCTTTTTTCATTGACAAGAAGCTATTCAGTTACTATAATAAAAACAGACTATCGGTCTGTTTTTTGGGTTGGAAGTGATTGCAATGAAGCAAAAAGAAAAGTCTTTGCAGACTAAGGAAAAAATTATTGCTGCTGCGATGAATTTGTTTATTGAAAAAGGCTATCAAGCGGCGACTATGTCTGATATTGTTAAAAGAACTGGCTTATCAAAAGGTGGAGTATATCATCAATTTGCTAGTAAAGAAGCCATTTTGGAGCAAGCTATGTCAGAAGAAGTTGCTAAAGTCACTCAATTTTTTGAAGAACTGAGTGATGACCAAGAACGATCTGCTCAGCAGCGTTTGAGAGAGTTGTTAGAGTTTTTTAGTCGGAAGCAAACTCTTCAAGATTTATCTCATATTGATTGGGCGGAGAAAATCCCTTTTGGTCTGCTCTTTACTCTTAGAAATACTCTACAAAATCTATCGACTTATGTTGGGACTATTATCGAACAGGGAAACCGACAGGGAGAATTTGCTTGTCCTTATCCTTTAGAGACAGCTAGTGTTTTTTTACTTTTAATTGATGTTTGGTTGGATCCTCTTATTGTGGGTAGGGATTTTTCAGTGGTTTGTAAAAAAATTGATTACATTGCTTATTTTTTAAAGATCAATCAATTACCACTATTGTCTGAGGAGGATTGTGATTGTCTTAAAGAAACGGTACGTCCTTACTATATTGGAGGTAGTTAGATGAATAAATTTTTAAAAGTTACCTTTATCGTTGTTATTATAGCTATGGTCTCTGCTAGCTTGTTGCAATTATTTTTTCCAGATTTTATGGGGAGACAGTCGGCTTATGGTATTTCTCATGGTTGGCAACGTGAGATAGCTTTTTGGGATTTGGCGGTTGTTATGATATTGATGGCTGTTCTCATTAAGTATGATGAATTTTATTTGAAGGCTATTTTATTAGCTTTGATTGTCGGAGGACTGGGGATTGGTAGTAATCATTTGTTGAGCTTTATTGCAGTTCCCTCTCGCTACATTAATTTAATAGGTGCTGTGGAAAACTATTTGTTAGTTTTAGCTTGGATGCTTGGCTGGAAATTAGAAAATAAAAAGAAGGGATCTGGTTTTGCCAAAGAGGGTGAGCAGGCTTTTCAGCCTGACCGTTAATTGAAAAAATTCTTTATGGCTAGGATATAGGAGAATTCATTATGAAGCATTTTGATCGTTTATCAAATATTAAGTTTCTAATGGTAGTGTTTTGGTTTTTAATTTTATTAATTATTATAGGAATATCATTTACAAAATTTTCGTCCCTTCAGTCTCCTAGTAAGATGACAAAGACTGAAAAATCAAATGATCAAAAATTTTTGGAAGAGCACGAGGATGATATTAAAAAACAAATTCTTGATCTCTTAGATCCGAGCCATCAGCATTTAACCTCTATTACTTTGGAAAATTCAACTGCAGAAGGTTATTACGATAATGGAGGGGACGTCGGTGGTAATTATCATATAAAATTTAAGGCTTATGCTAATCAGAAAAAATCCTATACCATTGATAGCGAGATTAATTTCCCAGATGCATCAATTCCTCCTTTTACTTTCAAATGGCCTAATCCCTATAAGGATAAGGGACAAGATATGACTAAGTGGGTGGTGACAGCTGAGCGTACTGATAGTAAAGATTGGCAGTGGAAAATAGATGAGGAAGAGAAGCAAGCCAAAGAAGAAGAGGCAAAGGAAGAAGCTGATCGGAAGGCAAGGCAGGCAGAACTTGATCAGAAAAAACCACTAGTTGAGCAGTGGTTGCAAATCCATGAAGCTAGCTTAAAAGCAAATCTGATGGCAGAAATTAATAAAGCGAATGGTAAAGCTGCAGATGAACTTGGTGAAATCTCGCGAATTAGTTTGTCGGAACTTGGTTATATAGATGACAGTACTGGTAATGGTGGGCTTTATCTTCAAATGTCTTTTAGTAAGATACCAAACGAAATGACTTATCCATTTTATGTGAATATTCATTTTAACAGTATTGGTCTGCAAGATTTATCAAAAGGTGGTTATATTTTCCCAACAGGAGCAGATCTAGGGCGTTATGATATTAGTGCTGACAAAACAAAAGCACCCCAGTTATATAAAAAACTTGATAAAATAGCTGATGGGGAAATAACTATAGATCTTAAGGAACCCAGTGAGCACAGCATTGAAATTGCTGATTTATCTTAAAAGTGAGTGCTTTCCTGTTCACTTATTATGGGCGCTGATGCTTAAATTTGTAGGAATAAAAAAATAAGTATAAGGGTAGTTGAGTAGGGCTGTTCCATTCATAGGAATGGCTTTTTTTGCTATAATAAATAACATCTATTTATGATACTTTTAAGGAGATTGCTATTATGAAGTTATGGAAAAAATTGATTGACGATGAGTCCTTATTGACTTTACTATTTATGATGTCATATTTTATCTGTTTTATAGCTTTATATTCTTGGAATGGTTCAATAGTTATATTTATTAGCCTTTTCACTTTTGGGTTTCCTTTATTACTTTTTGGATTTCCTTTTCTTAGTATTATCCTGGCAGCAGGAGATAAAAAACGTACGATTATTATTGGTTATTTATCTAGTCTGACATCAGTTTTTTATCTAATTTTTGCCATTTCAGAGTATCCATTGAAGACGATAACTGATGAAGCTGGTCACGAAATGAGGCTAAGTGATTGGCATTATTTTACAATTATTACATCTATCATAATCTTTTTGCTAATGGCGACTTTGTTGTTTTACGTTAAAATGACTCATAGGAAAAATCATCAAAATGAGAAATAGCATGAGTACTGAGTACTGTCGATACTAAACGAGTCATTATTATTTAGGATAAAGTGATTTATCTTATATCCTAAGCTAGTTAGGATTAGCTAGTTTAACTATAAGATAAACGGAGGTGTTCATGAAAACATGGAAAAAGTTATTAGCGCTGAGCGCTGTTGGTATAATATTAGTTTTAGGAGGGTGTAGTATGTTTGGAAAAAAAGGTGAAAAATTAACAAAACAAGAGCAAGAGCGGATAGTCCAATATATCGCAGATACTTATGAAGGAGTTAAAAAGGTCGAGTTTGATGAAGTTAGTGAAAATAAGTTGGCAGGGACACTTTTTGTTAATTTGAAAATTAATGATACTAACTATTTGTCTCTATCTTTAGGAAATGATGTATCAGATGTAAGTCATTATTCACCAGGATGGAATCCCAAAACTTTTAAGTTGAAAGAGAAAGATAATAAAGATGGTGAGGCTAGCATAGATACAATTGAAATTGTTTATTTAGGAGAATAATATGATAACAGAAAAGAATTATAATGATATTTCTACTAGAGTATACGCTGTTGAGGAAGGTAAAGAAAATTATACGATTAGACAAGGTTATACTTTTAAGTCAAATGATCAATCTTTTCAAGTCCTAGCAACCGAAGACAACACTGACAACGGTATGCAGGCTATGGCGGTGGCGCCTATAGACGAAAACGGTAATCCTGATACCAGCCAAGTGGTGATTGCCTACGCAGGAACGAATAGTGGAGATCTCGATGATCTCATGACGGATGCAGAGTCTTTAGGGCTAGGGTCGGATTATTTAATCATGTCATCGCCTGGTTCTGAGTATACACCGAAAAAAGTTACCGAGTCACAATTTGCTACGGGTAAAGACTTTGCTGAGGAAGTCGCAAAAAAATATCCAAAAGCAGAGATTACGACGACTGGACACTCCTTGGGAGAATCCGTAGCCATGTATGTCGCCTTGGAACAAGATTACAACAATGTCGGTTTCAACGGTCCTGATATTCACAACCTGATCAGTGAGAAGCAAGTGGCTTATATGCAAAAACACCCGGAGCAGTTTCGCAACTACCGCAATCCTAATGATGCTATCGGCAATATCACGGGTAACGAGACGGATACCGCCATCTATGTCGCTCGACAAGATAGTGGGATGATGGATGACCATGCTGTCACTCAGTGGCAATTTGATAAAGATGGAAATCTGGTTGATAAAAATGGCAATCAGGTCAGCGTGGGTGTCTTGGCAGAAGCTGGCATGAAGGAGTTTATGAAGACGACCTTTACAGCACAAAAGACTGCCCTATCTAAAGGCGGTCTGACAGGTCATGAAACTATTTTTCTGGACTATCTGGAAGCTAGCGCTGCGGCAGCCAGTCTAGCCATGGTGGCTCAAAATGGTGAGACTGTACTGGAGGGGGTTAAAGATACTGCTGTTAAAGAATTTGAAGACCTTTATAATACGACTAAGAAGCGTCCTGCCTCAGTCAATAAGCTGAGTATGGACGAGATCAAGGCAATCTATGAAGAAGAAGGCGTGACCTACCAGTCTATGGTGACTAAGCCCAAGGAGCATTTTGAGGGACGTCAGAAGTCTGTTGGTAAAATCCTGACCAAACTGTCAGATCTGAGCGGAAATATCGAGACGGGCTTGCAAGCCTTGGTGGCTGAGGATACTGGCTTAGGAGAGGAGATTAGTGCATGGACCGCTGGGATGTAGCACAGGCAAAGGTGCGCAAATATGAACTGCAGATCGAAGAGCTAGAAGATGATTACCGTGATCTTAAAAAAGAGATCGAGGAAGAAGAGAATGTCTATTATGAAAGGTTAAGCCAATTCCGTCATTTCACAGATATTAAGGTACAAGAGGCGATGGCTGATTTTCGACTAATGGAAATTGACGATTACTCCCCTTTTATGGATACGGTTGAAAGGGTCACATTGGAGGTTGAAAATAGCTTTTCACAGATCTTTCAAGATCTAGCGGATAAGAGAGATCATCTTGATCAGGTCTATCGAAAAGCCTATCGCGAGGCAGATGAGAAGCTCAATCAGGCTTATGCCGAGAGGAGGCAGGCGGATTATGAATCACGAGAGAAAGGAAAGAAACTGTAATGGGATGGTTAAAAGATACTTGGGACGCTGGGGTAGAAATGGTTACCGGTGTCGGGCGGACTAATATGGGCAATGTCGCTGGCAGTGTCGCTCATGGAGATTTAGATGCTGCTGAAAAAGAATATGAAAAGGGTATTGTCCGAGCTGCTGCCTTAAGAAAAAAGCAAAAGCAAAAGAAGCTAAAGAGTGACAATGATGAGCGCTTTGATAGTGCTATAGCGGATATTTCCTCAAGTGCTGCTAGTATCAGTTCACAACTAGATACCAGTATAAAGGGGCAATTTTCTGACCAAATTAAAACAACCATTACGACAGAGACCACCAACTTAGGGAAGTTAGTCACAGGAGGAGATACAGTTGTTCACAGTTATATATCTACTCCTGGCTATGATGGTGGCGGTACCTTATAATAGTAGTGTTAAAAACTGCTTGAATATGGCTGATATGACAGGACTGATCACGTCATAATTTGCGTAAACAGGGTCTTTGCGTCTCGATCATTTTCTCGTTATAATAAGAAAAAACTCAAGGGAGAGAGTATGTATACCATAGGTTCAACAGCCCATCGGCTACAGTGGAAAACAGCTATTCAAACAAAGGCGCCAGAAGAGGTTTTATCAGCCCTGCTCGAACATATCGGCATGCCAGATGATCTTTCGGGTGAACTGGCAGAAAATCAGCGTCTAGTAGCTCAGTTTGATGGGGACTTAGCGCCCCACGATCCCTTTTGGAAGAATCTGGCTAGATTGGTACGTCGGGTGATGAAGACAGCTGACTTTAGGGAAAAAACGGTCTTTAACCGTCGTCTCCATCAACTGCGCTATGTCATCTCCTCCCAGCAGGCTCAGTATGTGCGCCGGCATTATCGGCAAGATCATATGAGTGATCAGGATGCTTTGATTGCTTATCTGAGTGCCAATCATCTAGCTCCCCGAATCTATGATAATGCTCGTCTCCATAATAAAAGGAGAGTTGAGGCTGGTTTGTTTCATTTTCCAGATCAGGAAGAGTCCTATAACTTTAAGGTGCTGCTTGGGACAAGGACGGAGTTTATCCTGGATAGTAAGGGACGTTTTTTAAATGAGGTGGATGCTGAGGAAGTCAGGGATAATGGTATTATCAATGGAGCTAGTTTTAACTATGGCAATACGCCCTGGCGCCATGTTCGCTTGGACGTTTTGCCTATCGGGGTACATGATCCAGCCTTTCGAAAGAAAATAGCTAAACCCTATAAAAATCCCAATCAGTTGGGGAAGATTCGCCTGGCACGCTTTTGGAAGGAGCGAAAAAATCCTGACTTTGAGCGCAGTTTTTACAATAAAACAGGGGGATACGCTAGGAGTGGAGATTCTTTAGCCAAACTTGTTAAAGGGGCTAAAAAAGATTTTAAACGTACCTATCGTCAGTCTAAAAATAAGAAGAGCCAGAAGTAGATTCTGGCTTTTTGAGTATTCTTAAATCTCACTGAAACATAGTTGTTACGATGTTGACATTATATATATATATATAATTATTTTGTAAAATTAATGAAAGGGCTGATGAGATGAAACCAATTAAAAGTGAAGAGAGAAAAGTTATAGCAATTATTGCTTTAGTATTTGGAGCAGTAGCATTGCTGACCTCATGGATTCCCTATGTAAATAACATATCGGCGTTAGTTGCAATTATTGCTTTAATACTCGGAATAATCGCTTTGATTATGAATTGGAGGAATAAGAATTGGCTTTCATTAATTTCGATTGGCATTGCCACTCTTGCATTTCTAATTGTTTTGGTTACACAGACTATCTATGCCAATTCAATGCTTCATTCTATTACTGAGTCATTTCAAACGGTTTCAACAACAACATCAACATCTGTAGTGAAAAAAGAGAATAAAGAAAATGATGCAAGTAAGATTCAAAACTCTGACTCGGGTAAAAAAGCTACTTATAAAGTTGGTGATAAAATCACTTTTAAAGATAAATTAGAAGTGACTATTACAGCCGTAGAATGGACGGATGAAAGGAATGAGTTTGCAGATAATCAACCAGAGAAAGTTTTGAAGGTTACCTATGATATTAATAATTTGTCAGGTGAAGACTATGTTATTGGTAGTGAATTAGAACTCTATTCTGGTGATGAAAAGATGGAAAGTTATCCAAATAATAATACGTTTGAAACTATTTCATCAGGACGTTCTTATCAAGGAGCTACTCAATATTTTGGTGTCAATGGGAATGGCAATTTGGAATTGGAAATTGCACCATCATTTTCTGTATATGTTGATCCGGTCATTGTTAAACTAGAAAGATAGGCTATGTATGATGAAAAAGACTATTTTATCCATTGTGATGATAATTTTAGGAATTGCTCTCTTTTTTCTTAATCCAGTGATTGGTACTGTTATAGTGATGTTAGGACTATTTGCGTTAGGTGTTACATTAAAGGAAAAATAATATGTTGAGAAAATACTTAATCCAATTACCAAAAATGTTAAAAAAGTTGCTTTTGTTAAAAATACCTACTTGGCTGTTGCTGGGTGCAATTACTTTAATTGTTTGTTCTACCTGGGTTGCTTCTTTCCAGAAAAGTACCGACAATAAACAAGAGCAGCAAAAAGATTTTTCCGCAATTACCTCCATTGAAAAGGTTCAGCAAACCGTCTTTTTAGATGTTGGTATTCAAAAAATAGTCACATCGAAGGAAACGACTAAGGTCCTTTTTACAGATTGGGATATTCCATTTTCTGAGAAGGAAGCTATTATTATTCTCAACTATAAGGCTAAATTTGGTATCAAGCAGCCGGTTCAGATAGATGAAAAGAAGGGACATCGCTATGAGGTTACCCTCCCTAAATTTGATGTTATTGGGTTTGAACTTGATAAGAATCACCCGTATCAATTATATGATAAGTCTGGCGGTTTACTGAGTTATTCAACCGAGGATGTTGATACTGGAAAAATTGTAGCAGATAGCCTTTCTAATAAGGAGCAGAAGGAATACTTGAAGAACTATCAGAATCTCGTCAAGGATTCTGCCAAAGCTTATTACAAGCAACTAATGACATCGATTGACGAGAAGGCAAAGGTTAGCGTCAAGTTTCAAGAGTAACCGTCACCTATTTTCCATTATTATAAATAAGAATTTAATCCTTTTGTGTATGGTGTCTGCTGACTCATCTCGAAGGGATTTTTTGCTGTGGTTGTCTTCTTTTTGTCCCTCTATCTTGGTTGAAAATATGCTATAATGAGGAGAACTATCATATTTTGGAGAAAGTTGTGAGTATTGAAGATTATCTACCCACCTTTGCGGTGGAAGCTGTTTATGATTTGAAGCCTGAGAGTTTGCGCAAGCATGGGATTGGGGCTGTTTTGGTGGATTTGGATAATACCCTGATTGCTTGGAACAACCCCGATGGCACGCCTGAGCTTAGGGAATGGTTAGATGCGATGACAGAAGCTGATATTCCTGTGGTAGTGGTATCTAATAATAAGGCTGAGCGTGTCCAACGAGCGGTTGAGCCCTTTCATGTTGATTTTGTCAGCCGTGCGATGAAACCTTTTACGCGTGGGATTAATATGGCTATTAAACGCTATGGTTTTGATCGAAGTGAGGTTGTCTTGGTTGGTGATCAGCTCATGACCGATATTAGGGCTAGTCATCGTGCAGGTATCCGCTCTATCTTGGTTAAGCCTTTGGTCGAGTCGGATGCATGGAATACAAAGTTCAACCGGGCAAGAGAGCGTCGTGTGATGCGCAAGATCGCTGCTAAATACGGTGAGATTACTTACAAAAAGGAAATTTAATGGAAGAGTTATTTTGTATCGGCTGCGGTGCTAAAATTCAGACTGAGGATAAGGAAGCCGTAGGCTACACCCCCCAATCCAGTATTGCTAAGGCTGAAGAGAGCGGTGAGCTCTATTGTCAGCGCTGTTTTCGGCTGCGTCACTACAATGATATTGTTGATGTCAACATCACGGATGATGAGTTTTTAAAGCTTCTTCATGAAGTGGGAGACAGTCAGGCACTAGTGGTCAATGTGGTTGACATCTTTGATTTTAATGGCTCTGTCATTCCAGGTCTTAGTCGTTTCGTCTCCGGCAATGATGTGCTTTTGGTCGGTAACAAAAAGGATATCTTGCCTAAATCTGTGAAGGATGGCAAGGTCACCCAGTGGCTGCGTGAGCGTGCTCATGAGGAAGGCTTGCGTCCAGTAGATGTCCTGCTGACCAGTGCTCAAAACCATCAGGCTATCAAGGAATTGATCGAACGCATTGAAGAGCTTCGTGCTGGTCGTGATGTTTACGTGGTGGGTGTGACCAATGTTGGTAAGTCAACCCTGATCAATGCGATCATCAGAGAGATCACTGGGGATAAGGATGTGATTACAACCTCACGCTTTCCTGGAACGACACTTGATAAAATCGAGATTCCGCTGGATGATGGCAGCTATATCTTTGATACACCGGGGATTATCCATCGTCACCAGATGGCGCACTATTTGAGTGCCAAGGATCTCAAGTATGTCAGTCCTAAAAAGGAAATCAAGCCTAAAACTTACCAGCTTAATGCTGAACAGACGCTTTTTTTGGGAGGTCTAGCTCGCTTTGATTTTGCCCGGGGAGATAGACAAGGCATTACGGCATACTTTGATAATAATCTCAAGATTCATCGTACCAAACTCGATGGGGCAACAGCCTTTTATGACAAGCATAAGGGTGGTTTGTTGACACCGCCGCAGGCCAAGGATGTGACAGATTTTCCAAGGCTAGTCGCTCATGAGTTTACCATCAAGGATAAGATGGATATCGTCTATTCGGGTCTGGGTTGGATCCGGATTAAGGCGACAGCTGAAAATCCGGTGTCAGCTGTGGCTTGGGCACCCGAAGGGGTTGGGGTTGTTGTCCGCAAGGCGCTAATTTAAAAAAGAAAAGATGAGGAATCTAACATGTTGACATCCAAACAAAGGGCTTATCTCAATAGTCAAGCGCATGCCATGAAACCGATCGTACAAATCGGTAAGAACGGGCTCAATGATCAGATTAAAACTAGCGTCCGCAATGCTTTAGATGCGCGTGAATTGATCAAGGTTAAGCTGCTTCAAAATACTGATGAGAATATCCATGAAGTGGCAGAAATCTTGGAAGTAGAAATTGGTGCGGATCCTGTGGCTAAGACTGGTCGTATCTTGACCCTGTATAAAAAATCAGCTAGAAAAGAGAATCGCAAAATTTCGCAAAAACTCTTAGAACTCTGATAGATTAAAACCGCCTGCTTTAGACAAAGCAGGCGGTTTTAGTTATGTGTTTTTAAAATCATAGGAAAAAGGTGTAGATGAGGCTCGCTAGAGTGAAGCTAGTCAGTGCATAGATAAAACCAATGCGAATGGCTTGGATAGGTTTGTGCAGGCGGATGAGAATTAGGAGGCACCAGACTAAAAGAACGAGAATGAACCATCCAGATAGCAAGCGCAGCTCTGTCAAACCATAACTGGCAATGTAGATTCCAAAGAGTTTCCAAGCAGCTAGTAGGGCGAAGAGGCTTGAAAAGATAAAGAGAAGGCTGATAAGTATCCGATCCGTAGATCTGTTTTGCAGGGGATTTTTTGTCAGGAAGTAAAAGGCAACAAGGACTGCAAAATTGACTAGGGCTACACGAACGAGCTGCCAAAATCCTGAAACTGCAGTTGTTGATGCTTGATAGGGTGCTATATTTTGATCGGAGAGGAGGCTCCCTAGCTCACTGAGAGCCACACTGAAGAAAAGCGTGTATATCAGGCAAAGACTTACGATAATAATATAGGCTGTGTAGTTGGGAAAAATGCGGTAGGCTTTGACTTCCTTTTCAAAATCTTGGTAACTGATTTTTTGAGAGGAATCACTTAGGAAGCTGCCTGCTATTTGACCAAATAACCACAGACTGGTTGGTATAGTGAGTATGACATAGATCCAAGCTTGTTCGGACATAGGAATATGCTGGATCATATTTTCCAGAGAGATTCGAATGGCGTAGGTCGTTTGGGCAAAGCGAGTGGATACGGTATTGAGCTGGCTCCATACAAATCCTACCAGTAGGCAGGCAACCAGCAGACTTCCTAAAACTAAGAGCCAATTCTTAGGCTCTGTTTCAGAGTCAGCGTGTTCGAGGTCTTCATCTTTTTTTGACTGGAGGGCCAGTGTCTGTAGCTGCAAGCTGATATTTTTCAAGGGGAAGATGAAACTGGACTGGCGCCAGACATGTCCGATCAGGATACCAATGCGTCCTTGGGAAAGCCAGCCAGTGCGTGCACTGATGTAGAGAGCCATACTGACTTGCAGTGCTACAAGTTGGAAGAAGCCAAATTCATTTGGTAAAGCAGAATGGGAGAAGCCAGCTAATCGGCTTAGGGATAGTGCTTGTAAGATGATCAAGATTATTAGGATGAGGGAATCAATCCGAGTGCCTTTTTCCTTTAAACTAGCGTAGGTCTTTCCCATGATATGGCAGAGGTATTCAAAGAGAACCAGTATCCCTAGTGTGCTATAGAGGAAGTAGGGAGACTGGAAGTGACCAATGTGGTCTAAAAAACCTAAGACTAAAAGATAGGCTAAAGGCAGGCTGACCATGGCAGCTAATTTAAAGCCTTGGATCTGCACTGGTGTTAAGGTGATGAGCTTTTCCTTGGCTGTGAGAGGTGGCAGCTGTTCATCAGCTATTATCTCTTCTGTTTCTTGCTGAGATGTTTGCAAGGTTGTTAGGGTTTCTTTTTCTTTCATATGTGATCTCCTTTACTTATAAAAATTATCAAAAAAATTAATAATGGGCAATTAAAAAAGTCGGTTGGTGTGATAGAAAGGAGATAACATTAAAGAAAAATTTTTTGCTGTTTTTGAATTTTTGGGGAGGATAAAATCAGTGGAGGAGGTCTCCGTATAGACCTTGGTTCCAACTTTTTCTTTACCCTTATTTGTGCTATAATGAAGGTCATTAAAGCTAGGAGGAGGATGCTATGGCTCTGGATTTAGTCACTCCCTTTACCAAGGTAGAGCTGGAGGAAAAGGTCGAAGAAACTGGTCGCAAACAGGTTGGTATTCTCGGTGGTAATTTTAACCCTGTTCATAATGCTCATCTGTTGGTCGCTGATCAGGTCCGTCAGCAGCTGTGTTTGGACGAGGTCCTTCTCATGCCGGAATTCACCCCTCCTCATGTTGATAAGAAAGAGACGATTGATGAAAAACATCGTCTCAATATGCTCATGTTGGCTATCAATGGTATCGAAGGTTTGGATATCGAGACGATTGAGCTGGAACGCCAAGGCATTAGCTACACCTATGATACGATGAAGTATTTGACGGAGAAGAATCCTGATACGGATTATTACTTTATCATCGGGGCGGATATGGTGGAATATCTTCCTAAGTGGCACCGCATTGACGAGTTGGTTGAGCTGGTGCAGTTTGTTGGGGTGCAGCGTCCTAAGTATAAGGTTGGAACGTCTTATCCGGTTATCTGGGTTGATGTGCCTCTAATGGATATTTCCTCAACGAGTGTGCGTGACTTGATTAAGACTGGCCATACCCCCAACTTTATGGTGCCTCAGTCAGTCTTAGCCTATATCAAGAAAGCGGGGCTCTATCGCTGATGTATCAAGATTATATTGGTTTTGGCTATGATCGAGACAGACTTCTGTCTCTGATGGCATCAAGACTCAGTCAGAAGCGTTTTCAACATTGTCTAGGTGTGGAAAAATCAGCTATGACATTAGCTGGGCAAAATGCTTATGATCCTGAAAAAGCAGGCTTAGCAGGGCTTCTGCATGACTATGCCAAGGAACTCTCTGATGAGGAGTTTCTGGCTCTGATTGACAAGCATGGTCTGGATCCAGACTTGAAAAACTGGGGCAATAATATTTGGCATGGCAAGGTCGGTATTTATAAGATTCAGGAAGATCTAGAGATAACAGATTCTGAAATCCTAGCTGCTATTGAAGATCATACGACAGGAAGCAAGGATATGAGTGTCTTAGCTAAGATTGTCTATGTAGCTGACTATATCGAAGACAATCGTCATTTTCCAGGCGTTGAAGAAGCGCGTCAACTGGCCCAAGTATCTTTGGATAAGGCTGTTGCCTATGAAACAGCCCATACCATTGAGCATTTGGCTCACCAAGCTGTCCCCATCTATCCACAGACCATTGAGACCTACAATGCTTATGTCAATTATTTGAAGGAGACCTAGATGGTGACAGCTTTATTGGTTGTAGATGTGCAGAATGGATTAATGGCGGAGCAGCCTTATCAGGTGTCGCTTTTCTTGGAAACTGTGGCGCAAACCATAAAACAAGCACGTACACGTCAGATTGAGGTAATTTATGTCCGCCATCATGATGATGACTTGCCAATGGGCAGCAGGGAGTGGAAGATACATGATTCAGTAGCGCCTCAAGCAAATGAATTGGTTATTGATAAAGCCTATAATTCGGCTTTTAAAGAGACGGGTTTGCGAGCTTATTTAGAGAGCAAAGGTGTGGAGCGATTAATCATTGTAGGAATGGCAACTGATTACTGTATCGATACGACAATTAAGGTGGCCTTTGAGTTGGGGTATGAAGTTTTTGTACCTAAAAGTGGTACGACAAAGATAGATGATGGCTTGATTTCAGCTGATCTTCTTGTTCCTTACTACGAAAAGCTATGGCATAATCGTTTTGCGCAGGTTTTGCCTCTGGAGAGACTATTTGATTAAAGGAAATAAAAATTAATGACTAAAGATGAATTGTTAAAAATTGTTGTAGAGGCCGCAGATGAAAAGCGGGCTGAGGATATTGTGGCTTTGGACTTGGCGGGTTTGACCAGCTTGACCGATTATTTTGTGATTATGAGTGCTATGAATAGCCGTCAGCTGGAAGCTATTTCGGATAATATCCGTGAAAAGGTCAAGGAAGCTGGTGCTGATGCTAGCCACATTGAAGGTGATAACAAAACCGGCTGGGTTCTCCTTGATCTCAACGACGTGGTCGTTCATATCTTTACTGGAGAGGCACGTGAGCACTACAATTTGGAAAAACTCTGGCACGAAGCACCAATGGTGGATGTATCAGAATACTTAGCGTAAACGAGAACCTTGCCGCCGGGCAAGGTTTTTGAACAACTGAATGGAAAGTATTAGCGACCGTAGGTCGCCTGTTAAGATATTGTCCGCCGCAGTAAGAGTCCTATAACCGTTCATGGTTATAGGACGGCGGAAACTTCAAGACTTTGACTTGAAGTTTAGTAATGGAACCAAAGGTTCGCATACGTCCGTACTGCTTAAGGACAATATCAAAAAAAGAAAAAGACTATGGAAAAAAATTACGAAAAATTTGCTTCCGTCTATGACAGTATCATGGACGATTCACTTTATGATCAATGGACGGACTTTTCGCTGCGCCATTTTCCAAAGGGCAGGAAAAAGCTGCTAGAGTTGGCTTGTGGGACAGGGATTCAGTCGGTTCGTTTTGCGCAGGCTGGCTTTGAAGTGACAGGCTTTGACCTCAGTCAGGAGATGCTGGATCTTGCTAAAAAGCGGGCGACATCTGCTAAGCAAAGGATCGATTTCCAGCAGGGGAATATGCTGGATCTCTCTGGTCTTGGGACATTCGATTTTGTGACCTGTTACTCGGATTCGCTCTGCTATTTACAAGATGAAGTAGAGGTAGGTGACACTTTTCAGGAGGTTTACAATCACCTCAATGACGGTGGGATCTTTATCTTTGATGTTCACTCAACTTACCAGATTGATGAGGCCTTTCCGGGCTATTCCTATCATGAAAATGCGGAAGAGTTTGCCATGGTTTGGGATAGTTATGAGGACGAGGCGCCTCACTCCATCGTACATGAGTTAACCTTTTTTATTCAGGATGAGGATGGTCGATTTACTCGCTACGATGAAGTTCACGAAGAGCGCACCTATGAGCTCTTGACCTACGACATCTTATTGGAACAAGCTGGTTTTAAAACAGTCAAGGTCTATGCTGACTTTGAAGATAAAGAGCCGACAGAAACAAGCAAAAGATGGTTCTTTGTGTGTGAGAAGTAGGAAGGAACAGTTATGAAGGATTTGGCTTTTGTCATAGGCTTGGCGTTAGCGGGCATTGATCCTGTTGGTATGATATTGCTGATGACCATGCAGGCAGTGGGTTTATCACTTAAAAAAATCTATCTTTTTGGTGGTTTAGTCCTGTTTGGAACGGCTTTGCTGGGTTTCATTTTATCACTCATATTGGGTAATGAGATATCGAATCTAGCGCAAGCCCTTAGTCAACTTCCTGATAGAGTATGGGTTTGGATTTATTTGGTGCTTATTGCTGTCTTAATAGCTTGGGGAGTCAAACGCCTGCTGGCAGTAAAAGATCTGGACCGTCAAAATAGCCCAAAGAGCAGTAAGGGAATCTATGCAGCAGCGGTCTTCATGATTTATACAGCCATCGTGGATCCAACTTTTTTAGCTGTGCTAGCCTTGTCCGGTCAAGTAAATGATACTTTCTTATCACTGCTTTACAATTTTCTCTGGGTACTCATCAGCCAAAGTCCGCTCTTCTTGCTGATTTTAGCTGTTATGTGCAACAAACATCATGTTTTTATTGATAAATTTAATGCTTTTTATAAAAGATATAGGCAACCTATCAGATGTGGCATAACAGGAATGATTTTTTTATCAGCTATTATCTTGATAACTGATTTATCATCTTATTGTTTTTTAGATAGCTGGCTTTTAGGCTAAAATGGAGGAAACCTCATGACCTCAACAGGCATTATCGCTGAATTCAATCCCTTTCACAATGGGCACAAGTATCTGTTGGATCAGGCAGAAGGTATCAAGATCATTGCTGTGTCTGGTAATTTTGTCCAGCGGGGGGAGCCTGCCCTTATTGATAAATGGACACGGACCCAGATGGCTTTAGAAAGCGGTGCTGACTTAGTGATTGAGTTGCCGTTTTTGGTGTCGGTTCAGTCAGCTGATTATTTTGCTCGGGGGGCTGTGGATATATTGGCACGATTGGGCATTGATCAGTTGGTCTTTGGAACTGAGGAAGCTTTGGATTACCAAGCTATTTCAGATACTTATGCAGCGAGGGGGACTGAGATGGAGACCTTTCTTTCCCAGTTACCTGACAGTCTGTCTTATCCCCAGAAGACTCAGAAAATGTGGGAAAAGTTTGCAGGTGTAGATTTTTCTGGAAATACTCCTAATCATATTCTGGGTCTAGCTTATGCCAAGGCTTGCGCAGCCTACGGTATCAAACTAGCGCCTATTTCGCGCATTGGAGCAGGCTATCATTCCGAAAGCAAGCGAGAGCAAATTGCCTCAGCCACTGCTATTCGTAAACATTTGAATGATCGAGAGTTTTTAGGGAAAACTATGCCTGCTCCTCAGCTCTTAGAGCAGGCAACGAAGGTCAATTGGGCGAATTATTTTCCTCTACTCAAGTATCAAATCCTGACAAATCTTGATCTGACTGCTATTTTTCAGGTCAATGAGGAGCTGGCTAGCCGAATCAAAGAGGCTGTTAAGACGGCGGTTAACTTTGATGATTTGGTGGATAAGGTGGCGACCAAACGCTACACTAAGGCGCGTGTGCGACGTATTCTGACCTATATTTTGGTCAATGCTAAAGAAACAGCCTTACCAGAAGAAATCCATGTCTTGGGCTTCACGCAGAAAGGTCAGCAACATCTCAAGTCCGTGAAAGAATCTGTGAAAATGACCGCTCGTATTGGTGCCAAACCGTGGGATGCCATGACCCAGCAAGCCGACAGAGTCTATCAACTAGGCGATCTCAATATTCAGGAACAAAACTGGGGGCGGGTGCCGGTGAGAAATTCCAATGATTAAGATGGTTTTCTGATTAATTAGTAAATAGTTAAGTATAAAAAGTTATACTGATATAGTAAATATTAAGTCTTAGGAGAATATAATGGAATTAATTAATAATTTACTTGAGTGGACTTTTGTTTCAGAATGTCAGATTCCAGAAGATGTTTCGTCGTCCCTTGTAACTGATGAAGTACCTTATGCTGCTTACAAAACAATCAGGGATGTTGCAATTTTTACAAACAAACGTTTAATTGTTCGTGATGCTCAAGGTTTAACTGGTAAAAAGGTTGAAATTTACTCTTTACCATATTCATCCATAAATATGTGGTCTACAGAGAATGCAGGTTTATTGGATTTTAACTCAGAAGTTGAACTATGGACACGTGCAGGACATATTAAAATTAATTTAAAAAAAGATGTTGATATTCGGAGATTTGATAAAATCTTGGCAGAGGCTTTGCTAAATTAAATTTTATCTTGTAGAAATTTATTTAGATGTCTGACTCAATCTATGTCCATATTGTGAAGTGTATGGCTTATTTGGGATTTAGTACAAGCTATTTGTGGTGAGAGATCAAGTTGCCTCATCAATGATGGTGATTCAGTTTATTAAACTTAGTTTTTAAAGGTTTTTGTAGATTTTGCAAGCTTTTATTTTGAGAATGATAAGAACTTATGTAATTGTAATTAATATTATTCCAGATAAGGATTTATATATGAAAACTTGTACAATTTATTGACAAGTTTTTTCTTTTATTTTATACTGTGGTTAAATATTAGGAATTAGTGAGGTTTTATCATGGAAGCAGTCGTTTATTCAACTTTTCGTAATAATCTCAAAGACTATATGAAAAAGGTCAATAATGAATTTGAACCGCTTATAGTTGTTAATAAAAATCCTGATGAAGATATCGTTGTTCTTTCAAAAAGTGAGTGGGATAGTATTCAGGAGACCCTTCGAATTTCACAAAATAAATATCTTTCGGATAAGATTATTGAAGGGCTTGCTCAAGCAAGAGCGGGTCAGGTTGAAGTTCATGAGATTGAGGATTAGTTATGCCTATGAAATTTACAGATTCTGCGTGGAGGGATTACTGTTATTGGCAGAATCAGGATAAAAAGACACTCAAGCGCATTAATAGGATTTTAAAAGATGTTCAACGTTCTCCTTTTGAAGGAATCGGTAAGCCTGAACCCTTAAGGCACGACTATCAAGGAGCATGGTCAAGACGAATTGATGCTGAAAATCGTCTTGTCTATCTAATTGAAGATGATGGAGTCACTTTCATTTCACTACGAGATCATTACTAAATCTAATCTCCAAATTTTTTTTGGGATTTTTCCTTCTTCCCCCTTGACCCTTACGCTGCGTCATGGTCTATACTCATAGTTGAGGTGAACAGAGCCTACACTTCTGTGAACATAGCTAAGTCTTTCTAAGTGTTTGATTACTTTTGTCAGGCTTACTAAGGTTCTGGGAGTGTAAGAGCTTAGTATCCTCAGTAGAGAGGAGGTTCCTATGAAGACCGTTAAGGAGATGAGTCAGCTGTCGGGTGTCAGTGTGCGCACGCTGCATTATTATGATGAAATCGATCTGCTCAAACCCAGTCAGGTGGCTGAGAATAGCTATCGCTATTATGATCATGAGGCAATAGAGCGCCTTCAGGAAATCTTGCTGTTTCGGGAGCTGGAATTTCCCCTCAAAACCATTAAGAAGATTGTGGACAGTCCGAGTTATGACCGCAAGGTAGCTTTGACCAAGCAGATAGCCCTTTTGGAGGCCAAGAAGGCACATTTGGAAGGCGTTTTAGCTCATGCTCGTCGTCTGCAAGAAGGAGGAGATACGATGACATTTACCGCTTATGATAAGTCTCAGCTGCAAGCCCTTGAGACTGAAGCCAAGGAGCGTTGGGGTGATACTCAGGCTTATCAAATTTTTGAGGCCAAGACGGATAAGGAAGCTTTTGCACAAGTGACTGATGAGATGTTGGCTATCATGGCTGAGTTTGGACGCCTGAGAGATTTGGATGTCGCTGATGATAAGGTTCAAGCCCAAGTCAAGATTCTGCAGGATTATATCTCAGAGCATTTCTACCCTTGTAGCCCAGAAATTTTAGCCGGACTTGGGAAGATGTATGCGACTGATAATCGTTTCAGTCAAACCATTGATCAGGCTGGCGGAGCAGGAACTGCTGATTTTGTCAGCCGTGCTATTGAACAGTATTGTTTATAGTGAGTATATAATAAAAAGGGAAACTCAAAAGAGTTTCCCTTTTTGGCGAGGTTTAATGAATTAAAGTAGCCTTCCCTTTATCGTCAAGCTGATAGGTATGTCCCTCGTAGTCCAGTGTGCGATTGACCCAAAGTTCACCAGAATCAGGGTCGAAGTAGTACTGATTGCCATCAATGTCGACCAATTCTCCCTTGACTTGGATACCAGTGCTTTCTGTAAATTGCAGGCGCTTATATTCGTCACCGACCCCCTTATCAATATGCCCAAGACTGAAGTAGTAGGTTTTGCCATCAATTACCTGCCAGCCGGTCAGGACTTTTCCATTGGCATCTAGATAGCGCCACTCATTTCTATCTGGGTATGCTTGATACCAACCGCTTGGCTTGAGTTCTCCGCTGTCTTTATCAAAACCATAAACATCCTGATCAACGCCGTGAACTCCGTTGGCGCGTGTGTATGACGGCTGATAGATGTCTGCATTTTCAGGTTCTACGGTATAGTAGGTTTTGCCATCTTTTTCATACCAGCCTTGTTGCAGTTTACCATCAGCACCAAAGTAGCCCACCTGATTATTATAAGATGGATTATAGCCAAATGATGCGAGACCATACTGCACCAAAGTGTCTGTGACCACTTGGTCATTTTTGATATAGTAAAGATCATCTTCTACAGTGACAGGGCGTGGATAATTGCTGGAAACGGATTGACCGCCATCTCCAAAGTAATAGCGTTTGCCATCGATAGTTTGGAAACCTTTAACCCCATAGCCATCTTTACCAAAGTAATAGGTGCTGTAGTAGCGACTACCCTGGAAACCGTAGAGAGCGTGGTCTTCGTCCAAAATCATTTTATTTTTAACCATTTCCCCTGTTTCTTTATCGAAATAATAATTTTTATGATCGATAACGGTCAAGCCCTTGACATAGCTGCCATCCTCTAGTTGATAGTAAGTTTTACCATCTTCCTTAGTAATAAAACCATAGGTTTCCTGGGCTTTACCATCCTGTCCTAGGGTGTAATCTTTTCCATCAACAGTTACTGTTTCTATCTTCGGATATCCCAGAGGCTCTGAAGGATTATTGTTTTTATCAATGGTTACTGTTTGATTTTTAACCAGCTCACCAGTATTTGAATCAAAGTAATATTTGGCGCCATCGATGATCAGCATTTGTCCCTTAATCTGTCCAAATCTAGTCCGATGATCATAGTAGTATGTTGTGTCTTCTGGTTTAGCGAAGTAGTAGGTTTTACCATCAATGGTTTTCCAGCCTTCAGCCAGCTGTCCGTCTTCGTTAGCATAGTAATAGCCCTGATAGTCTTCGGTATTCACTTGAATAAAGGTATTTTTTAGAGGACGACCATTGCTGTCAAGATAGTAGTAGCCGGCAGTACTGCCGTCTAACCCTTGTTCTTGCTGGTGATAGACGGTATTTTTATATTGTCCGCCGTACTTTTTATCAAAGTGATAAAGCACTCCGTCGATAAGCTGATCGCCTTTGACGGCTTTGCCGTCTTCTCCAATATAGAGCCAGCCTGTTTGATGGGCACTTCGCTTGATGTTAGTTGGATAGTCTCTATCATAGACAAAACGGTTGCTGACAGTGTTGCCATTTTCATCATAATAGATAATGTCAGACTGGCCTTTGGTGAAGGTTCTGCTGACTTGGTCACGGTACTGAGCTGTTTTGGCTGCTTCTCCTTCTAGGATAATACCTGTATCTTTATCTGTGACGATAGCTTTTCCATACTTATCATAACCGATTCCTTTGAGCTGACGGCCGTCTTGTTTAAAGTAGTAATTCAGACCGTCAATCGTCTGATAACCATAAACTAATCGTCCGTTTTCGTCAGCATAGTAGTAAACGAGTTGTCCTGAGTCTTCATCAATGTGAGGGACAAATTGCTTCTTAAAGAGTGTACCGTCTTGGCTATCGAAGTAGTAACGGGAACTCTGAATTTTTCTGAGTCCACCTGTGCGGTTTACATAACCGTTTTCATCAAAATAGTAAGTCTTCCCGTCAATGTCCGCAAAGCCATCTTTTACTTGGTAGCCCTTATTGAAATAAACTTGTTTGTTATCGGCAGTCTGCCAGCCAGAGAAGCCCTTGCTATCGGCAATGCTGAAATCATCGTTGAAATAATAGGTTTTTCCATTAGCTTCATGTAAACCAGTGACTTCTAGTCGACTGCCGTCTTCAGCAAAGTAATAGGCTTTAGAATCAGGGGTAATCCCAACTTTGTTAGTAATGACTTGTCCGTTGTCCTTATCAAGATAATAGATTTTGCCATTGTTCTCAGCAATATTTCCCCTAACTTGGATGCCATTTTGGTTGAAGTAAAACTTTTTGCCATCGATGGTCTGCCAGCCAGTCACCTTTTGTTTGTTGGCATCGAGGAAGTACCACTGACCGTTTTCTTCGTTAAATGAGTTAGCCGCTTGGCTATTGTTGGGTGCTTGGATGGTTAAATCAGCAGGCTGAGCCGGTATTTCTGGTTGAACTGCCTGCTTGTTAGCTGGTGCTTTTGGCTCTTGGGCTGCTTGGTTATTTTTATCAGCCGCTTGATTGGCAGCTTGTCCCTCTTGATTCTCGACAGCTTGGGCATTTTGTTCAGCAGCAGGCTTAGCTTCTTCAGTTTGACCTTGATCACCGCCTGATCCATCTTGGCCAGGGGCGACCTCGGGTGTGCCTTGGGCTGGCTTTTGTTGAGCAGCTGATGTTTCTTCCTGCTCAACAGGTACTTGTTCTGCTTTTGGGTCCCCAGCCTGATTGGCTGGTGTGTTTTGCTGAGCAGCTGCCTGTTCTCGAGGAGCTGGTGTCACTTGGTCAGCACTGGCTTGACTGCCAGCTGCAAAAAGTGCTGTAGCAGCTGTTGCGGTTACCGCGATAGTCACCCAGTGTTTTTTGACTTTATGCAGTTTGAAGCGTTTTTGATTTTCCATAAAAATATCCTCACTTTAAAATAATTTTTAGGTTATTCTAGCATTTTTTGAAACCGATTTCTTTAAAAATTCTAAAATGATAAAGAATTGTAAATTTTAGACATTATTAAGACATAAAAGGATAGAGGTATGGATAACATTTTTAAGCTTGCTAGCGGTTAAGATCAGTATCTTTCTTCTTTATTTAGAGAAGGGATAAAAAGGTCAGTAAAAGTCAGATAAAAGTATTGACCTTTACTGACCAAAGGTGTATACTATAGTCACAGGGATAAAGGAACCCTGTTAAATCTGGTGATTATTCTCCATTGCCAGAGATGAGAGAGAAGGAAGGTTTTTATTTTCACTTAATTAGTCAGTATTGGTCAAAAATCAAAGGCCGAGTAGGCTCTAAATTTTTATTGAATTGGTCAGACTTGGTCAAATCAAACCTAGCAGAAAAGAGGAAGACAGATGAACAACAATTTTAATAACTTTAATAGTATGGATGATATTTTCAATCAATTAATGGGAAGCATGGGCGGTTTTAATAGTGAAACTAGACGTTACCGTATTAATGGCCGTGAAGTGAGCCCTGAGGAGTTTGCTTATTATCGTCAGAACGGTCATTTACCAAATCAGGAAGAAGTCTCTTCGGAAAGGCCTTCAGGTCATGTGAAAAAGGATGGTATTTTGGCAAAGCTAGGGCGTAATTTAACTCAGGAAGCGCGTGATGGTCAGTTGGATCCTGTTATAGGACGCAACCAAGAAATCCAAGATACCGCTGAAATTCTTGCACGCAGGACTAAGAATAATCCTGTCTTAGTAGGAGATGCTGGTGTTGGTAAGACGGCAGTTGTTGAAGGCTTAGCCCAAGCCATTGTGGCTGGTGATGTTCCAGCAGCGATCAAAAATAAGGAAATCATCTCCATCGATATTTCTGGCTTAGAGGCTGGTACACAGTATCGTGGTGCTTTTGAAGAAAATATCCAAAATCTTATGAATGAGGTCAAAGAAGCAGGTAATATCATCTTGTTCTTTGATGAAATTCATCAAATTCTTGGTGCAGGTAGTACAGGTGATGGGCAAGGTTCTAAAGGCTTGGCCGATATTATCAAACCTGCGCTTTCACGTGGAGAGCTGACTCTTATTGGTGCCAGTACACAGGATGAATATCGAAACACCATTCTAAAGAATGCTGCCCTTGCTCGTCGTTTTAATGAAGTCAAGGTCAATGCACCCTCAGCTGACGATACGCTGGAAATCCTTAAAGGCATCAAGCCGCTCTATGAGGAACATCACAATGTAGAGTTGCCAGACAGTGTCTTGAAAGCAGCAGTAGATTATTCTATCCAGTACATGCCGCAGCGTTCTCTTCCTGATAAGGCTATTGACCTGGTCGATGTGACTGCTGCTCATTTGGCTGCCAAACATCCCGTGACGGACCTTAAGACTCTGGAAGAAGAAATAGCTCAGGCTAAGGAACGTCAACAAGCAGCAGCAGATAAGGAAGACTATGAAGCTGCCTTGGCTGAAAAAGTTAAGATTGATGACCTACAAAAGCAGGTGGACAATCATACTGAGCGTCAAAAAGTAGTGGCAAGTATTAATGATGTCGCTCAAGCTGTTGAACGTATGACCGGTATTCCTGTTTCACAAATGGGTGCTTCTGATATTGAGCGCTTGAAAGAAATGGGCAGTCGTCTTAAGGGTAAGGTCATCGGTCAGGATGAAGCTGTGCAGGCAGTGGCCCGTGCTATTCGCCGAAACCGTGCAGGCTTTGATGAAGGGAACCGACCAATCGGCAGCTTCTTATTTGTCGGACCTACAGGCGTTGGTAAGACGGAGTTGGCCAAGCAACTGGCTCTGGATATGTTTGGAACCAAGGATGCCGTTATCCGTCTGGATATGTCAGAGTATAGCGATCGTACAGCCGTTTCTAAGTTGATAGGGACAACGGCTGGTTATGTGGGCTATGATGATAATTCCAATACCTTGACTGAGCGGGTCCGTCGCAATCCTTATTCCATTATCCTCTTAGATGAAATTGAAAAGGCTGATCCGCAGGTTATTACTCTGCTTCTACAAGTTTTGGATGATGGCCGCCTGACTGATGGTCAAGGTAACACTGTCAACTTCAAGAATACTGTTATTATTGCGACCTCCAATGCTGGTTATAGCTTTGGTGCTGTTCCAGAAGAAGAAGGTAAAGAAGTCAGTCTGCGTGATAAATTAGCGCCCTTCTTCCGTCCAGAATTTCTCAATCGCTTCAATGGTGTCATTGAGTTCTCTCACCTATCAAAAGATGATTTGAAAGAGATCGTTGATCTCATGCTGGATGAAGTCAACCGTACTCTGGCGAAAAAGAATATTACATTGGACGTAAGCGAAGCGGCCAAAACTTACCTGATTGAAGAAGGTTACGATGAAGCTATGGGAGCTCGTCCTTTACGCCGGGTGATCGAAGGTGAGATTCGTGATAAGGTGACAGATTTCTATCTTGACCACCTTGATGCTAAAGCGCTTAAGGCCGATGTGGTTGATGACGAACTGGTAATTCAAGCTGTGTAATTTTCTCCTATATGGTCAATAAGGTTGAGACATAGGTTCTCAGCCTTATTTATTTGCTAGGAATGCTGGTCTGGAGAACTTTTGGAGGTTATCCAATCTTTTGTACTTTGCTTCACTGTATTTCCAACCTCTAAGACTCTCTCAAACCTTTTGGGTGATTTATTATTAGCGCTAAAGCTGTTGGATTAGGGTTTTTAATGACTAGAGACTGGATCAATTTTGTGGTACAATAATGGTGATTTTGCCCTTGGGCAAGTGAGTAAAATATACCAATAGCGAATTAAAGGAGAAATCATGGGACGTAAATGGGCCAATATTGTTGCGAAAAAAACTGCTAAAGATGGTGCAAACTCTAAAGTTTATGCCAAGTTCGGTGTTGAAATTTATGCGGCTGCCAAGCAAGGTGAACCAGATCCAGAGTCAAACTCAGCTTTGAAGTTTGTTTTGGAGCGGGCTAAGCAAGCGCAAGTACCAAAGCATGTCATCGATAAAGCGATTGATAAAGCTAAGGGAAATACGGATGAAACGTTTGTAGAAGGGCGTTATGAAGGCTTCGGGCCAAATGGATCTATGATTATTGTGGATACCTTGACTAGCAATGTTAATCGTACAGCAGCCAATGTTCGGACGGCTTTTGGTAAAAATGGCGGTAACATGGGAGCATCAGGTTCGGTGTCCTATATGTTTGATCGTAAGGGAGTTATTGTCTTTGCTGGTGATGATGCTGATGCGGTCTTTGAGCAGTTGCTGGAGGCTGATGTTGATGTAGATGATGTCGAAGCAGAAGAGGGCAGTATTACAGTTTATACCGCTCCAACTGATCTTCATAAGGGGATGGAGGCGCTTCGAGCAAATGGGGTTGAGGAATTTCAAGTCACTGAGTTGGAAATGATTCCGCAATCAGAGGTTGAATTGTCAGGTGAAGATTTGGAAGCTTTTGAAGGCTTGATCGATGCGCTGGAAGATGATGATGACGTGCAAAAGGTTTATCACAATGTTGCTGATCTTTAATTCGTCTATCCTGGACCTAAAATAAGAGAGCAAGGGAAATCAAAGCTGTGATTTTCTCACAGGTGAGTGATTGCATCCCTTTTCTCTTTTCATTAGGCAGATGAAACCGTTGTCAAATATGATATAATACAAGAGAGTTAAATTGAGTGAGGAATTGGTACTATGGCGGTTAAAGATTTTATGACTAGAAAAGTAGTTTATGTCTCTCCGGAAACGACTGTTGCTGCAGCTGCAGATGTCATGCGTGAGCAGGGGCTACGTCGTTTGCCTGTTATCGAAAATGATAAGTTGGTCGGTTTGGTAACCGAAGGGACAATGGCAGAAGCAACACCTTCGAAAGCTACGAGTTTATCGATTTATGAGATGAACTATCTTCTCAACAAGACTAAGATCAAAGATATTATGATTAAAGATGTTGTGACGGTATCTCCTTTTTCTAGTATCGAAGATGCTATCTACATTATGATGACGCATAAAGTTGGTGTTCTTCCTGTAGAAGAGAACGGAGTGGTGTCTGGTATTATTACGGATCGTGATGTCTATCGTACCTTCCTTGAGGTGTCTGGCTATGGCGAGGCAGGTGTGCGTGTACGTATTTTAGCTGATGATAGTGTGGGTGTTCTTGAACGGATCGTGGGTACTATTGCTAAGGAAGGGCTTAATATTAGGCGGACGGTTATTGCCAATGCTAAAAATGGCCAAGTGATCAATGAAATTCAAATTGACGGTCAGGTAGATCCTGCGAGTCTTAAGGCTAAGCTGGAAGCAGCTGGTCTGATTGTGGATGATATTCAACTGACAGAAGCTAAAGTTTTATAAAGAAAGAGCACTAGAAAATGAATTAATTTTTCTAGTGCTTTTATAATAAATTAGGAGACTGCTTATTCTTAGATGTTACCCCGAGGAAGGTAAAAGCAGCTGGGAAAATGATATTGGGCCAAGAAAAATAGGCTTTTTTTTGGTAGAATAGATAACAGTATGGAAAATAAAAAACCAGTAAGAAAAGGGAAGCTGATTACCCTAGAAGGTCCCGATGGGGCCGGTAAGACAAGTGTTTTAATGGAACTTGTTCCTAAGATAGAGGCGCAGGGTTATCAGGTTGTGACGACGAGAGAGCCTGGCGGTGTAGCTATTGCTGAGAAGATCCGTGAGATTATCTTGGATGTTGCTCACACTGAGATGGATGATAAGACGGAGCTTTTGCTTTATATTGCGGCTAGACGTCAGCACTTGGTAGAAAAGGTCATACCGGCTTTGGAGATGGGGAAAGTTGTATTGATGGATCGTTTTATCGATAGTTCGCTAGCCTATCAAGGTTATGGTCGTGGTTTGGACATCCAAGCGATCAAGTGGTTGAATGCTTATGCGATTGAGGATGTGCATCCTGATTTGACCTTGTTATTTGATGTTCCATCTGAAGTTGGATTAGAGCGTATTCAGGTGGCAGATGAGCGTGAGGTTAATCGCTTGGACCTTGAGAAGCTGGATATGCACCAGCGCGTGCGTCAGGGTTACCTAGATCTGGCTGAGGAAGAAGCAGGGCGCATTGAGGTAATTGACGCTAGTCAGCCTTTGAGCCAAGTGGTTGCGCAAGCCATCAGTCGGATAAATAAGGAGTTGGCAGATTGATGACACTAAGGGATCTTCAGCCTAAAATTTTTGATGAATTTCACCAAATTTTACGTCAGGATAGGCTGAGTCATGCTTATCTTTTTTCAGGGAATTTTGGGAGTTTTGATATGGCTCTCTTTCTTGCTCAGAGTCAGTTTTGTGAAAATCTTCAAGATGCTCTTCCTTGCGGTGAGTGTCGTGAGTGTCGCTTGATTAGGGATAGAGATTTTTCTGATGTTAAAATTATCGAAGCCCAGGGCAATCTGATCAAGACCGATACGATTCGTGAGCTCTTGCGTGATTTTACACGCTCTGGATTTGAGGGGCAAAAGCAATTTTTTATTATCAAGGATGCCGATAAGATGCATGTCAATGCTGCTAATAGTCTTTTGAAATTTATTGAGGAGCCCCAGTCTGCTTCTTATATGATATTGGTCAGTGCTGATGAGAGTAAGGTGCTGCCGACTATTCGCAGTCGCTGTCAGCGATTTTATTTTACAAAAAATACAGCCTACTTGAGAGAGCGCTTGGAATTGAAGGGGGCGCTCAAAGATAAGGCAGAGTTGATCGCAGATTTGGCAGATGATGAGCATGAGGCTGTGGAGCTGGCCAATTCGACGAAGTTTGATGAGATCTATCGTCTAGCGCAAAAATATGTGACGACCTTTAAATCCCAGCCTGATCAAGCTTTTTTACAGGCTGGTCAGCTTGCTAGTCTAACTGATGATAAGGTGGAGCAAGATCTGATTTTCAGGCTTCTCTTAATTCTTTTTGGACGAAATCAGCAACCAGATGCTGTCACTCGCTTATACCAAGCTAGGCAGATGTGGTTGAGCTATGTTAGCTTTCAAAGCAGTTTAGAATTTATGGTGCTATCATGATAGAAGTAATTGGAATTAGATATGATGACGGTGAGTCATTGAGCTATGTTTTACCAAGTCAGAAGGTTCATAAAAACGATCGTATAGTTGTTCGCTTAAGCAAGGGTGAGCGTCTGGCAACTGTTGTGCAGGAAAATCATAAGCGACCGGCAAATACTCTGCCAGCCCAGATGGATAAAGTGGTGCGCCTAGCTGATGATGCAGATTTGAAGAGGTCTGAGGAAAATATGGCTCTGGCTAAGGAAAGCCGGTCCAAGGTTAAGGATTTGATTGCCAAGCACAATCTTCAGATGAAGTTGGTTCAGATTATTTTTTCCTTGGATCGCAGCCATGTGTTTATTACCTATACGGCTGAAAAGCGTGTGGACTTTCGTCAGCTCCTGAGGGAGTTGGCTGGGTATTTTAGAGCACGTATTGAATTGCGACAGATCAGCCCACGTGAAGAAGCCAAGGTCTATGGTGGGCTTGGACCTTGCGGCCGTCCCTTGTGCTGCTCGACCTTTCTGGGAGATTTTCCGCCAGTCTCTATTAAAATGGTGAAAAATCAAAATCTTTCGCTAAGTTCAGGGAAAAACACGGGGTTATGCGGCCGTCTCTTGTGCTGTCTGAGCTATGAGGATGATTTTTATCGGGAGGCTAAGCAGAAATTTCCAGATTACGGTAGCAAGGTTAAAACCCAAGAAGGTTGGGGAACTGTTGCTAGTATGGATGTCTTTAAAGAGACGGTCAATATTCGCTTTGAAGAGCAGGCTGGTATCTTGACCTACAGTTTGGAGGAAATAAGCCAGTATGGATAGAAAAGAATTATTTGATGCTTTTGATGAAGTCTCCAACAACCTGATGGAAAATTTTGCTCAAGTGGAACTCATGAAGAAGAAGCTTGAAGAGATTATGGAGGAGAATTCTCAGCTGAGATTGGAAAATGCAAAACTGCGTGAGCGTTTGTCGGATGTTGATCAATCGCAACCCGTCAAAACGGCTAGTGCCGGTCGACAAAATCTAGAGGCAATCTATGATGATGGTTTTCATGTTTGCAATATCGATTATGGTAAGCGACGTGATATCAATGAAGACTGCTTGTTTTGTATGGAATTGCTGAACAGGGGGTAGGCATGAAGCTGCAAAGAAGTTTTAAAGAGTACCAGTCAACTGGGACCCTTTTTTTGGTACCGACTCCCATTGGTAACCTGGAAGACATGACTTTTCGTGCGATCAAAACCTTGAAAGAGGTGGACTTTATCTGCGCAGAAGATACCAGAAATACAGGGATCTTGTTGAAACATTTTGAGATTGAGACTAGACAGATTTCTTTCCATGAGCATAATGCCCATGATAAGATTCCAGGACTTATCGATCTGCTGCGTGAGGGAAAATCTTTAGCTCAGGTCTCTGATGCAGGGATGCCCAGTATTTCTGACCCTGGTCATGATTTGGTTAGGGCTGCTATCCAAGCCGAGGTGCCAGTGGTCCCTCTGCCTGGGGCATCTGCTGGTATCACTGCCTTGATTGCTAGTGGCTTATCTCCCCAACCCCATGTTTTTTATGGGTTCTTACCCCGAAAAAAAGGGCAACAGATCAGTTTCTTTGAGGAGAAAAAGCCCTATCCAGAGACACAAATTTTTTATGAATCACCCTATCGTGTGGCTGATACGCTGACTAATATGCTGTCTGTTTATGGGGATCGTCAAGTAGTCTTAGTTCGTGAGCTGACCAAGCTTTATGAGGAATATCAGCGTGGCTTGATTTCGGAAGTGTTAAAACACATTTCAGAATATCCCCTTAAGGGGGAATGCCTCTTAATTGTCGATGGTGCAGGGGAAGTGCCTTTATCTGGCCCCGATGAGTCCATCGACATTGAGGCTGAGGTGGCTAAGCGAATAGCTACGGGCGATAAGCCCAATCAAGCCATTAAGGCCGTTGCTAAGCAGTATGGTATGAATCGCCAAGATGTCTATAATCGTTACCATGAGATTGATTGATGGCTAAAGAAAAGGAGTGAGAGTGAGACTTCATTACGGTTTGTTGATGGCGTACTCTCTTTTTTGAGTTTAGGAAAGCTCTTCTAGTTAAGGTTGTCAGATCATTTTTTATTGATTCTGCTGCAATGTTCGTGAATCTTGCAAAAGTAAAAGGTTTTCTATTGGAAAATATGTAAAATTCAGATAATTATTGCTATAATGGTCTCATTAAATTTTGGAGGTGTCGTTATGACTGTTTACAATTTCTCAGCAGGACCTGCTACTCTACCTAAACCAGTTTTGGAACAAGCACGTGATGAGCTGATTGATTATCAAGGTTCCGGAATGTCCGTGCTAGAAATGTCCCACCGCTCTCCAGAATTCGACAAGATTATTAAAGATGCTGAAAGCCTCTTGCGAGATTTGATGGCTATTCCTGATCATTACAAGGTGCTGTTCTTGCAGGGTGGGGCTTCCCTCCAATTCACCATGGTACCGCTCAATCTTGCTCAGGGTAAGAAGGCTTATTATTTAGTTGGTGGTTCTTGGGGTAAGAAAGCCTACAATGAGGCTGTGAAATTATCCAAGACTATTCCTTTTGAGCCTATTCTCTTAGCTTCTTCAGAAGAGACGGTCTATGATCATATTCCTGACTTTGATCCAGCCAGTATCGATAAAGATGCGGCTTATGTCCACCTTACGACCAACAATACGATCGAGGGGACCTCTATCTATGAGTTACCGGATACCAATGGTGTGCCTATTGTAGCTGATATGTCTTCTAATATTTTAGCAGCTCGCTATAATGTTGAAGATTTTGCCTTGATCTATGCTGGTGCACAAAAAAATATTGGCCCAGCAGGGGTGACCGTGGTTATCGTCAGAGAGGATTTTCTCAATGACCAACCTCAATTATCTGCTATGCTGGATTATCGGATTCAGGCAGATGCCCAATCTCTCTACAATACACCACCTGCTTACAATATTTATATTTCAAAGTTGGTATTTGAGTGGGTCAAAAACACGATCGGCGGTGTGGACAAGATGGCTGAGATCAACCGTGAGAAGTCAGCCCTTCTCTACGATGCTATTGATCGGTCTGACTTTTATCGCAGTCCTGTTAAACATAAGGCTGAGCGTTCGGTGACCAATATCCCCTTTGTCACGCCAAGTAAGGACTTGGATGCTGAGTTTGTAGCTCAAGCAGAGGCTTTGGGCTTTAAAAACATCAAGGGGCATCGCAGTGTCGGTGGTATGAGAGCTAGTCTCTACAATGCTTTTCCACGCCAAGGTGTTCTCGATCTCATTGATTTTATGGTAGCGTTTGAACAAGCACATTCATGAGATAGGAGGCTGTGCGTCATGGAGATTCGTCAAGCATTTCCAAATGAGATTGATCGTATTATGACGATTATTGAAGAAGCTAGAGCTTTTCTGGCAGAATCAGGGAGTGATCAATGGCAGGGTCAGTATCCCGATCGAGAAACGATTTTTGAGGATATCCTGCAGGGGTATGGCTGGGTAGCTTATGAAGATGATGAGCTACTTGGTTATGCGGCTGTTATTGATGGCCATGAGCCAGCTTATGATGGTATCTATGATGGCAAGTGGCTGCATAATCATTACCGCTATGTCACCTTTCATCGAGTGGCAATAGCCTCCAAGGCTAGAGGAAAGGGGCTTGCTCAGACCTTTTTGCAGGGTTTGATCGAGGGACATGATGGCCCTGATTTTCGCTGTGATACGCACGAGAAAAATTTGGCCATGCGTCATATTCTTGAAAAACTTGGTTACCAGTACTGCGGCAAGGTCGTTTACGAAGGAGAACGCCTAGCCTATCAGAAAATTAAGAGACGGGCTGAACAGAGTCTCTATCAAGAGGTCGATGAGTCCAGTGCATTTTAATCTATCAAAAAGGGAGGACTGCTATGATCTATAGTGTTAAAACCTATAATAATATTAATCCAGACGGTCTAAAAGAATTGGGCAATCAGTTTCAGATCGATGGTGATTTGTCTGAAAATCCAGATGCCTACATTATTCGCAGTCAGGATCTGCATGGTCAAGAGTTTCCAAGCCAGCTCAAGGCTATTGCTCGAGCCGGAGCAGGGACTAATAATATTCCCATCGAAGAAGCGACAGCGGCAGGGATTGTTGTCTTTAATACACCGGGTGCCAATGCTAATGCTGTCAAAGAAGCAGTGGAAGCGTCTATTTTGATGTCAGCCAGGGATTATCTTTCAGCCAATGCCTGGGTCAATACTTTATCTGGTGATGATGTCGCCAAGCAGATAGAGGCGGGCAAAAAGCAGTTTGCTGGCAGTGAAATCCGTGGGAAAACGCTCGGTGTCATCGGTTTGGGTGCTATTGGTGGGCGTATTGCCAACGATGCTCATCGTCTAGGGATGAAGGTCTTGGGTTATGATCCTTATGTCTCTATTGATACCGCTTGGAATATTTCTCACCATGTTCGGCGTGTTGAGGATATCAAGGCAATCTTTGCCAATGCGGACTACATTACGATTCATGTCCCGCTGACAGATAGCACACGTGAAACCTTTAATGCTGCTAGTTTTGCCCTGATGAAAAAAGGGACGACTATTATTAACTTTGCTCGTGGGGAATTGGTCAACCATCAGGATCTCTTTGAGGCGATAGAAGCAGGTGTGGTGAAGCGCTACATTACAGACTTTGGTAGTGAGGACTTGCTAAATAAGGACAAGATCACAGTCTTTCCTCACGTAGGGGGATCTACTGAGGAGGCAGAGCTAAACTGTGCCATTATGGCTAGTCAGGAGATCCGCCAGTTTATGGAGACAGGTGAGATCACCAACTCTGTCAACTTTCCTAATATGCATCAGGTACAAGATGCTCCCTACCGGATTACTTTAATCAATAAGAATGTTCCTAACATTGTCGCTAAGATATCGACAGCTGTATCTGACTTGTCTATCAATATTGATAACATTCTCAATCGGTCGAAAGGGGACTATGCCTATACCATTCTTGACCTCGATGAAACCGATCGTCAAAAGATCGATGCCTTAGTCACTCAGTTTGAAGCTAGTGAGAACATTGTGCGCGTGCGCTTAATCGCCTTAGACAAATAAAATAGGGGAGTGAACGACAAAATTCACTCTCTTTGTTATACTGTTAGGAGAAAATTTATTTAGGAGGTAAATGATGGATAAGACGTTTCAAAAATCGTATAGACAAGAGCTGCATCATCGGTTTGTTGCTATTAATTTTACTCCAGAAGGTTCTGCTGGAGCATTTTTGGGGCAAACCTTATTGATTGATCGTGAGACAGGGATTGAGTATCTTCTTACAGGTGGTCATTTGGTACCCTTGCTCAATGCAGACGGTAGTCCAAAGATCAATGAAAAGTGGCGCAGTGGTGAGCTATGATAGCTAGGGCTGTTTATCCTTCACCTTTAGGTCTTATTTATCTGGCGGCTGATGATGAGGCTTTGCTTGAGGCTTGGTTTGAAGATCAGAATTCTCTGGCTCCAGAGGTTCTGATGGCTGATGGTGAGGACTGCCATCCTGTTTTGGATAAGGCTAGGGCTTGGCTGGGGGCTTATTTTTCCAATCAAGCTCTGCCTGAGGATCTAGCGCTGAGTCCTAAGGGGACGACTTTTCAGCGATCAGTCTGGCAAGCCCTGTTACAGATTCCTAAGGGGCAGACGATCAGCTATGGTCAGCTGGCTGAAAACCTGTCTTGTGGATCAGCTCAGGCCGTCGGTCAGGCGGTTGGGCACAATCCCTTGCTTATTTTTATTCCCTGTCACCGAGTCTTGGGAAGTCAGGGAGAATTGAGGGGTTATGCCGCAGGCTTAGAGCGAAAGTCCTGGCTCTTGGCTCATGAAGGATATGGGAGCGCAATAGATTAGAGAGGAAGACTTAGATATGTATACATTTTATCAGTACCCTAAATGCACGACTTGTCAGCGGGCGAAAAAAGAACTAGATGAGTTGGGAGTTGACTATGAGGCTATCGATATCAAGCAAAATCCACCTCAGGTAGAGATTCTGCGTGAGCTCTTGGACCACTCCGATATTAAGCTCAAGCAGCTCTTTAACACCAGCGGCAACAGCTATCGTCAGCTAGGACTCAAGGATACGTTTGACCAGCTAACTGTAGATCAAGCCTTAGAATTATTAGCCAGCGATGGCATGCTGATTAAGAGACCCTTGCTGGTCAAGGATCATCAGGTCTTGCAAGTCGGCTATCGCAGCCCTTATTCTGAGTTGGGACTTTAGTCTACTTAAACTGCTTCCAGTTTTGTCCTGCCTTCCCAAGAGTTAGATTTTTGTCTGACGCTCGAGAGCAGGTCGAATTTGGGGGGCAGTTTTTTTATTAAAAAATGACCGTTCAGGGTGAAATAAGGACCGTTCAGGACATAGGTAATCTGAAAGCCAAAAATCTAGTATAATGAATTTGGTAACGTGATGTTAATGATGCTTTTACAATAGGGCGGAGATATGTCAGCCGATAACGACATTAAAATGTTAGTTAAGGAGATTTGTGATGTTAGGGAAATCACTGGAACTAGGTGAGCTTTATAAAGAACTACGGATGGCTAGAGGCCTTAAGCTGAAGGATATTGCTCGTGATAATCTATCGGTTTCTCAGTTGTCCAAGTTTGAAAATGGTCAGACCATGCTGGCAGCTGATAAGCTTATTTTGGCTATTCAGGGGATCCATATGACTTTTTCAGAGTTTAGTTATGCTTTAACGCAATATCAAGAGAGTGATTTTTTCAAAATTGGTAAAAGAATGGTAGAGCTTCAGGCTCAAAAGGATACTGAGGGACTTAAGCAGATTTTAAATGATTATCAGCCTACAGAATCTTACGATGTTTATAATAATCTTAATCAATTAATAATTAAAGCCATTATTCATAGTTTGGATTCTGACTTTGAAATTACAAATGAAGAAAAAGAACTGCTAACCTCCTATTTGTATGCGATTGAGGAATGGACAGAGTATGAGCTCTATCTTTTTGGCAACACTTTATTTATTTTATCTGATGATGATTTGGTCTTTCTAGGTAAGGCTTTCGTGGAGAGAGATAAATTGTATCGGGAGCTTCCTGAACACAAGAAACGCTCTGAACTGGTTTTGATTAATCTTATTCTGATCTTGATTGAGCATCGTAAACTTTATCATGCTTCCTATTTTGTTGAAATTCTTGAGAAGATGCTGACCTATCAAGATATGTTTGCAAGAATTTTATTAAATTTTTTAAAGAAAGTGATGGATTATTTGACTGGAGAGGGTGTTAGCTTGTCTGATATTGAAGACTATATTAGTCTGATTGAGCAGCTGGACAATCCTACACTTGTCATGTTTTTAAGAATGAATTTGGAACAGCTTCTGTTAGAAAAAGAATAGTATAAAGTCAGGAATAAATAAAATCGCTCTGGATAAAATCCAGGGCGATTTTTTGTATCAAGTATATGGGAGTATGTTTGAAAGTTAGTACTTAATGACTATTATTAGATTATGAACAAAAAGTAGAGTATCTTTATTATTTATTTTTATAGTAATAATGGCAATAGTGCGATCGGTAGACATAAAGTAAGTGATGCTAATCGTTTGAGCATAGTAGATATCAACCTCCTTCCATGTTCATTTTACTATCAAATGTAAGTGAAATAGAAAATTCGCAAATGTGAAAAAAAGAAAAAAAAAATCAGATTTGCGAATTTTTGAACAATATCTTTTAAAATGATATTGTTTATATGTATGTAATTTAATGGGATATTGTAAATAGATGAAGTTGACAGTAGCAAAGAAGATATAGGTATATTAAAGCAAATAAGGTAGCGAGGTGACATTTTGACGGAGATTTTGAGAATTGATCAGCTGAGCAAAAAAATTAAAGGTAAGGCTATTATAAAATCAGTAGATCTAAAGGTGCAGTCAGGAGAGATCGTTGGATTCGTAGGACCTAATGGGGCCGGTAAAACGACAACGATGAAATGTATCCTAGGTCTGAGTCACATTAGTGGTGGAGATGTCAGGTTTGATGGTGTTTCTTATCATGGAAAAAATTATTTTCCCATGGAGGGAGTTGGCTCTTTGATTGAGAATCCAAGCTTTTATCCATTTTTATCTGGCTTAGAGAATATTCAACTATTAAATTCTGGGTATGATCAAAATGAATTAGCCCACTTATTATCTGTCTTGGGGATGCAAGAAGCCATGACCAAGAGGGTCAGTGAGTATTCTTTAGGAATGAAGCAAAAGCTGGGCATTATTCTTGCGATTTTGGGAAGTGAAAAGCTGGTTATTTTAGATGAACCGACAAATGGCTTAGATCCTTATTCGGTGATACAGTTCCGGAAAATCATTAAAGAGTACTCTAATAAGGGCGTATCTTTTCTAATTTCTAGCCATATCATTAGCGAGTTAGAAAAGGTCTGCCATCGGATCGTTGTCATTTCGCAGGGACAGACACTGAATAGTTTCTCAATGTCTGATATTAAGTCTAACCTCAATGTGTCTATTATCTATCAGGAAATGACAGAAGAGTTAAGGGTGATGAACCATCAATTTATCCAAAAAATCAGCGAGAAAGAAAAAACTATTTTTTATAGTTTTCAAGATTCGAAGGAATTGGCACAATTGATTAATAAGTTAAAGAGCATAGATGTGGAAATAGTCAATTTGACAATAGATAAAGTGACTGCAGAAGAGAGAGTAATGGAGATAATTTATAATCATGATACAACTCATTAAAGATGATTTAATAAAAATATGGCGACAAAAAATAACAAGGGTTCTGTTCCCTATGTTAGCCCTGTTTTATGTGATGATGGTGGTCCTGACGAAATTATCTACAGGATATTTTGATCCTAGATTTATGATTCAGAACTATTTTTCGATATTACAATGGTTGCCGATTGCGCTGGTACTTATCAGCATTACAAGTGTCTGTATGGAGTTCCAAAGTGGTGTTTTAAAGAATAGAGTTTATCGCTATAAAAAAAGAGCCTACTTGATCTATTCCAAGATTATTGCTCTCCTTATTGTAATAGTTGCTTCCTATGTCATGCTGGGGATTATTAATTATATAGTATCTAACGTATTATTTACGCATTACTTCACAGCTTCAATTAGAGAGGCTACTATTCTGTGGATTTTGGGCTCACTAATCGAAAACATGATGATTATATTGCTAGCGATCTTATTGTCAGTGATATTTAAGAGTCCGGCTATGCCAGCTTCAATCTGTATTTTGTATTATTTGTTGGTTAGTTTGATTGGGGGGTTCCTAGCAAGTCTGATTGGTAAAATTTCTTTTTTAAAATGGAATCCCTTTAATCTCTTGAATCTGAAAGGCCAGCTGATTGATCACTCGATGAGTGCTGTAACGCATTTATCTACGGTTCAGCTCATAGTTGCCATTTTTGCTTATTCTTTGCTTTATATTTTACTGACAGTGACTCTCTTTGATAGAGAAGAGTTCTAGGTAAAGGATAGTTACGTGGAAGTTTTTGAAGTTACTTTTGAGAAATACTCATTAGTGAATGCTGATATATCGGCTCTCATGGTCGTTTTGTTGGTGTAGTCTTATTACTATCAAATTAGGTGGTTATTTAATTATGGAAGAAATATTCAGAACTCTAACTAGTGGATCGGGAAAAACGGATGAAGTCATTCGACTAAGGCTTGATGTCACCCCCTCTAGTAAGGTTATAAAAAAAGGGATTGAGGTTCAAGCTAGAGTTGATCACAAGACTGGAGAAGTTACTTTATTTGTAGATCCTGATGAATTGAAGTAATAAGATTTGCCTACCCTTGGTATGTTATTACTATGCCTATCGTTAGAGTTACTTTGAGGAGACGAACTTCGTCTTCTCTTTTGTATTTTTTCAAATCAAGGGAAATTCTGTATTTTGATTGCTACGCTGTCAGTCTAATAGACTTGATAAATTTTTGCACCAAAAGGGAAGAGGCTGATAAAGGCCATTTTGATGGATTGCAGGGCAAAAGGGATGCCAATAATCGTGAGACAAAGAAGCAGTGCTGAGCCTAGGTGCATCAGAGCTAATTCCCAACCAAAGAGAAGAATCCATAGGATATTGAGGAGAAGACTTCCGACATCGGTTCCGACTTGGATTTGTTTGCCGAAGGGAAAGAGGCCGAAGCTGCCGATCTTGAAGCACTGCAACCCTAGTGGAATCCCGATTATGGTGATACATAGTATAATGCCGGCTAAGCTCCATCCCAACCATGCCCAAAAACCTGAGCAGATAAACCAGATGATATTTCCAAGTGTTTGCATGCTAATTCCTCCGTTGTTCATTATTTTAACCCTATTATGCCAAAAAAATGTAATTGATGGGGAAAATGTCCCAGACGGTCAAAATTTATCCTTGAATGCTAGCAGATGTTTAAAAGGGGTATTAATTTTATTGATACCCTAGGATAAAAAATATAGATTAGTAGGAGTTTTAGGGCTGTGATAGAATGAGGCTATCTTTCAATCAGTAAGGAGGGATCAGATGACTATTTTTCGCCCATTACTTCGCTTAAATTTAAGTGTTCAATTACTTTTAGCCTTGATTCTAGGGGGAATTGCCGGCAGTGTCTTGCCTGACTGGGTTGGTTTTTATAATTTGTTGGGGCAAGGATTTCTCAACCTCATCAATATGATTATTATTCCCCTGGTTTTTCCCTTGATTGTTCTTGCTGTGGCTAATATTATTAGCCAACAGTCTTTTGGGAAGCTGCTGACCCAGTCTATTGTTTACTTTTTCTTAGTGACCACAGCTATTACCTTTATTTTTGTGGTCAGCAGTTATTATCTTGGTTTTGGGAAAGCAGCAGATATTGGTCAGTCAGGGGCTAGTATCAAGGGTTTGGCGACGACTATCAAGTGGGATGAGTTCTTTCTTGGCTTTATTCCTTCTAATATCATAGAGGCCATGGCTAAGGGCAACTTGTTGCCTATCATTGTATTTGCTATTTTCCTAGGCTATGGGATAGGGAAGTTAGGTCCTGATAAGAGCGCTACCTTTACCAAACCGCTGAATACTTGGGTAGAGGCCATTTATCAGGTTGTGGGCGTGATCGTCAAGCTCTCCCCTATAGGTATTTTTGGCTTTATCGCTAAGGATACAGCTACGACGGGGCTTGATAAGCTTATTGGCTTGGGACAGTTTGTCTTAGGCACTTATGTGGCTTATGCCGCCTTGATTTTGATTATTTTTCCTGTGATTGCCCTCATCTTTCATGTGCCCTATCTTAAGTCTATCAAGCAGATTCGAGAGCTGATCACTTTGGCTTTTGTATCGGGGAGTTCAAGTGTTGTATTGCCATCGCTCTTAAAAAATCTCAAAGAAAATGGACATGATAAGGCGGTGACGGACTTTGTTGTTCCTCTGGGCTATTCCTTTAATCTGGAAGGTGCAGCTGTCTATTTTGCTATGGCTACGATCTTCATCGCTAATGCTTATGATGTTTCCTTATCTTTTTCAGGTCTTCTCTTTACGGTCTTGCTCTTGACCCTGATTGGTAAGACGGCTGCCACTATTCCCTCAGGTGCTATCGTCGTTTTATTGGCTGCAGCTCCTCAGCTGGGATTGCCGCTTGAAGGTGTCGCCCTCATCTTTGCTGTTGATGTTTTTGTCAATGCCGGTCGGACTGCTCTGAATGTTTTGGGACAATCTTTAGCTGTCAGTGTTATTGAAAAGTGGGGTCATGGTCAAGATCATTCTTACTTGGACCAAGAAAGTGTATCAAAAGGAGTAACAAATTATGGTTAAAAAAGTTTATGTGATTCATGAAAATCTAGAATGGACTAATCATTTGGTGAAATGGCTGGAAGAAAAAGACGTCCCTTATGAACTATGGGATCTCTCGGCAGGGATTTTAGACCTGCAGAGTGCGCCACCAGAAGGTGTTTTTTACAATCGCATGTCAGCTTCGTCTCATACACGTGGGCATCGGTATGCACCAGAGTACACTGAGCAGGTTTTGACCTGGTTGGAATCTCATGGGCGTACTGTTGTTAATGGTCTGGGAGCGATTAATCTTGAAGTGAGTAAGGTCAAGCAGTATCTCAAACTCAAGGAGGCAGGGATTGCCTCTCCTAAGACAGTAGCCGTCTTGGGCAAGGATAAGATTATCGAGGGGGCTAGAGCCTTAAATCACTATCCTTTGATTACTAAGCATAATCGAGCTGGTAAGGGTCTGGGTGTGCAACTATTTAACAATGAAGCTGAGCTTAAGGCCTATGTCGATGGTCCTGCTTTTGAGCCTTCCGTAGATGGGATTACGCTCTTGCAAGAATACATCAAACCAGCAGATGGCCGTATCCGGCGTTCAGAGTTTATCAACCGTTCTTTCTTATATACCGTTTCAATCGATTCATCAGATGGCTTTCAGCTCTGCCCTGCCGATGAGTGCCAAATCGATCAGGGTCCTGAGCAGTTAGAAACGTCTGAGAAATTTGAAATTACTGAGCCGCTCCCTCAAGCGCAAAGAGAGGCTTATGAAGCCTTCCTAAACCTAGCTGGTATTGATGTGGCTGCTATCGAGTGGGTCCAATCCGACGCAGGGGAGATTTATGTCTATGACGTTAATACCAATACCAACTATAATCCGACTGCTGAGGAAAAAGCACAAATTTTTGCTCATGAGCATTTAGCCACCTATCTCAAAGAACTCTTAGAGCAGGAAGCTGATTAGGCTGTTGTAATCTTGCTTTTAGCGTTGTTATTGCGAAGAGGCTGAGACTTTTGTCTCAGCCTTTTTGTGAGTCCAGTCTTATGAGGTTCTTTAGTCGGTTGAGATGTTATCAAACTGTTGCTTAGCTTTTATGAAACTGATATTTTCATTTGTTAGTATGATAGTATGGGGATTAGTAATAGAAAATCCTAAGTATGGTACTTATAGAGGAAAAAATTATGCTTGATATATATGTATTGGAAGATGATTTTCAGCAGCAAGCCCGACTCGAAGAAGCTATCAAAGGTTATAGTCATGAGACCGATACGCCTTATAAGCTGGAGGTTCATGGGAAGTCAGATCAGCTATTAGCAGCGATAGCTGGCAAGGGAAGCCATCAAGTCTTTTTTCTGGATATTGAGATCAAGGAAGAGACGAAAAAGGGGTTGGAGGTCGCTAAAGCCATCCGAAAGGTTGATTCTCAGGCGGTTATTGTCTTTGTAACGACTCATTCAGAGTTTATGCCCTTAACCTTTCAGTATCAGGTCTCAGCCTTGGATTTTATTGATAAAAACCTAAATGACAGTATCTATAGGCAAAAGATTTTTGATACTTTGGATTATGCCAAGGCTAATCTCAGCCTTAAAAGTGAGGATATTTTTACATTTGAAAACAAGATGAGTCGGGTTCAGCTGCCCTACCGAGAGATCTATTTTGTTGAAACGTCGACAGGGTCTCATAAGGTCACCCTTCATGCCAAGCATGACTACATGGAGTTTTATGGCAAGATTGCTGAGATTGCCGATAAGACTGAGCTGGTTCAGTGCCATCGCTCCTATGCCATCAATCCCAGAAATATTACTCGTCTGGATAAGAAAAAGGGTCTTGTCTATTTTCCTAATGGGGAGAGCTGCAGTGTCAGTCGACGCAATCTCAAGACAGTTGCTAATCTGCTAGCTGGAGATGGAGCAGTAGAGGAGGGGTGATATGGAAGTCATTGTAGCGATCTACCTGTCCAGAATGTTGATACTGGCGACCAGCTTATTTATCCTAAAGAGGAATACTAAGGTTAGCTATCCACGCCGAGCCTTAGTTATCTTTTTTTGCCTTAGTTTAGCTTTATATGGTGTTTTTAGTCATCTGTATTTTTTATATTATTTTGTGGACCTGTATCTCTTATATCATCTATTTTCTAAGAGTCAGAAAGATTATCAAGGATTTTGGCTGAAGAGCTTTATAGTACTCTATGCTAGAATAATTTTGGACATTTCAGGCCGCTTTTTCATCCTGAATATCTTCAATCAGTTTTATCCTAGCTTATCTCAAATATCAAATCAGGATGGTCTCCCCTCCTTACTCATTGTTCTTTTCCAATGTTTAATAGCTATCTTGATTAATGAACTATTTGTCAGATTTTTAAGGGTAGATTTTAGTCAGTTTCAGAAGTTGCAGGAAAATAGTGGATTATTATCTCTCTTTAGGGCAGCCTCCCTCCTATTGTTTGCCTATTACAGTATTCAGTGGTTAAGCTATGTGCTGCAACGATACGATGACTTGAGTGTACAAGCTAGTGTCGAACTTCGTCAGTACAGTTCGCTGATTATTTTATTTTTCTTTATATTTTTTGTAACCTACCTGACTCAACAGATTAATAAGAATTTGGAAAAAGAACTTCGTCAACAGGAGCAGAGACAGCAAGAAGAATTAAGGGAATATAACCATCATATCGAGTCCTTGTACAGGGAGATTAGGACCTTTCGCCATGATTATACTAATCTTTTAGCCAGTTTGAGGTACAGCCTGGATCAGGACGATCTAGACGGTGTCAAAGAGGTCTATCAGTCTGTTTTAGCAGAATCAGCTGGGGATCTTCAAGCTGCTAGATTTGATATGGGCAATCTTTCTTTGATTGATAATGATACCATTAAGAGTCTCATCTTGACCAAGCTCAACCAAGCGACCAGTCAAGGGATTGAGTTTAGGACAGAGGTCATCAATCCTATCGGTGCACCTCAGATGCCCCTAGCTGATTTTCTGCGTATCTTAGGTATTTTACTGGACAATGCGATCGAGGCAGCCCAAGGCTCGGAGAGGGCCTTTGTACAGGTTTCCTACTTTGAGGATGGGGCTAAGACTGTCCTTATAGTTAGCAATTCTGTAGCGGATAGGGCGCAAATCGCTCAACTAAAAAGTTTATATAATTTTGGAGAATCCAGTAAGGGAGAAGGGCGTGGACTGGGGTTGGCAAATGTCAAGGAGCTGATCGATAAGGATCCATCTATCAATTTAAGAACTCAACAAAGGTCAGCTTATTTTGCCCAGTTATTAGAAATAAATCATGAGAATCTAATAATAGCAAATGAAAAAGGTCTGTGAACATGTTCACAGACCTTTTTAGATGATCTATTCTTTTTCTTGATAATAATTTATAGATTCTTTTTGCGGGCGAAGTAATATTCCGAAGATCTGTCCAATAATACCGCCACTACTTTTCTTCCCACCGTTTACATGGGCTAGGTCGCTTGTATGCAGTTCCGGATAGGCAGTAAGGACGTTAAAGGTTTGTTTCTTTTTCATAATAATCTCCTTTGTTTCTCTTAGGTGTAGTATGACAGATCATTGTTGATGCAGTATTGTATCTTTGTAATAGTTAAAATACGTTTTCTTTTCAGTTATGTTACTGACACTACCTTGCAGACCGTAAGCCAGTTGTTTGGCTTGTGACTTTTTGATCGGGATATGAGCGGTGACTTGATAAAGGTTGGTCTCTTTTTGCTTGCTTGGCCTTGGATCGATGGTCTTGACCTTACCTTTTAAGATGGTTCGCTCACCGGATGAAGAGGATAGGGTAAAGATCACTGTTTGCCCCTTTTTGACCCTGCTGTAGTTGGAGGAGTCGACATAGTAGGTTAGGGCAACTGTCCTAGCTTTTTTGATATCGGGGAGCTTCTGGCTGGTCATAGGTTCTGCCGGTGTTAGCTCACCAACCGAAGAGATGGCAATTTCCTTGGTCGCAAAAGCTGAGAAGGTTATCAGGAACACGACTAGTAGCAGGATCGGGACGATGCTCAAGGTTGCAAAATTTTGGTAGCGCCGCTTGTAAAATTCTGTGCTGTGAAATAGTTTGGGATCCATGTTGCCCTCCTTTTAGTTATGATGCAGTTGATAGTAGAAGCCTTTTGCGTCGATAAGTTCACGGTGCGATCCGGTTTCGATGATTTTCCCCTGATCAAGGACGACGATCTTATCGGTACGCTCTGAAATGCTCAGTCGATGGGCTACGAAGATAATGGTCTTATCGGTCATAGCCATGAGGTTATCGATGACTCGCTTTTCTGTCAAGACATCGAGCCCACTGGTTGCTTCGTCTAAGACGAGAACCTTAGACTTGGTAAGTAGGGCACGTGCTAAGGCTAGCCGTTGTTTCTGTCCGCCAGAGAGACCTGCACCATCAGAGAGTTCGGTCTGATAGCCTAGTGACATTTGCTCAATATCTTGTCTGATCTCTGCCATTTCACAGGCTTTTAGGATGTCTTCTTGACTGATATTGGGATCAGCTCCCAAGGTTAAATTCTCCATGATCGTTCCGCTGAAGATATAGGCTTGTTGGGGGAGATAGTTGATGTGTTGGCGCAGGAGCTTTTTGTCGATGTGTTGGCTGTTGAGGCCGTTGATTGTGATCTCCCCTTGACTCGGTTGGAAAAAGTTGACAATCAGCTTGGCTAAGGTTGTCTTACCAGAGCCACTGATACCGACCAGGCTAATTTTGGAGCCTTGCTTGATGGTGAGATCGATATCTGACAAGGTTGGCCGTCCAAAGCCGTACTTATAAGAAACTCCTGAGAGAGCAATATCACCGTCTAAGGATCCAGTATCGGTTTGTAGAGCCTCTCCTTCAAATTCTGAGGAGACCAAGTAGACTTCGTTGAGGCGGTTGTTGGCTACTCTAGCGGACTGTAGCTTGGTTTGGAGGTTGATGATATTTTCTAAGGGATCAGTGAAATAAGAGAGCAGGGTATTGTAAGCGATGAGCTGACCAATAGTGATTTTATTGGACATGACTAAGCTGGCTCCAAATCCTAAGATAGCGACATTGAGAATGAGTTGTGCTCCCTTTTTGAGAGAGGTTTGTAAGACTTCGTACTTGCCACGTTTGAAAGATTTATCCAGGTAGTCCACAAACTCACTGTCGATATGGCGGTAGCGATTTTCTTCACTGGTGAGAGACTTGATGGTCTCAATCCCATTGATATCTTCGATGATGGCTGAGCTGACCTTACTGTTAGCTTCCATGACATCATTATTCATCTTTTCAAATGGTTTCATAAAGGCCAAAATGATGATGGTATAGATAGGAATGGAGACTAGGGTCATTAAAAAGAGATTAGCATTTTGCAAGAGCAAGACTGCACCAATGACGATAAGGACAGTCAGGTCGAGAAAGACGGAGAGAATGGTTGATGCCAAGGCATCGATGATAGAGTTGGCATCTGAGAAGCGTGAAGTGATCTCTCCGGTACGTCTCGTGGCAAAGAAGGACATGGGCAAGTTAAAGATATGCCGAATGTAGGATAGAATGACATCAATGCTGAGGCGCTGACTCAAAACCTGCAGGAGGTAATCACGTGAGAAAGACATGATCTGCTGGATGATATAGGTGACGACCAAGCCTAGGGATACGATGGTCAGCGTTGAGATCATCTGATTAGGGATATAGGTATCCAGAATGCCTTGGAGATAGTAGGATCCTAAAATATCGATCAAGGTCACTAATAAGCTGGCGATGACGATCTGGGCGATCAAGCCTTTTTGATTGAGGATCAGGGGCAGTAGGCTAAAGAGCCCGTTTTTCTTATCCTTGTGAGGCTTGTAAGCAGGCTGAGGTGATAGGAAAATAGCGACCCCATCCCATTCCTTTTCAAAGTCTTTTTTGGACATTTTGGTGATCTTGACACTAGGATCAGGATCACCGATAATGATATGATTTTTAGTTTCCTTATAGACGACATAATAATGGAGAAGGTTGCCTTCTTTGACGACATGGGCGATGAAGGGATAAGGGACATCGTCCAGATCAAAGAGCTCCATATCTGCTCGGATGGCGCGTGTTTCAAAGCCAATAGCTTTGGCAGCTTCGACGATTCCTAGTGCTGTCGTCCCTTCTCTATCTGTTTTGGCTAGCTCTCGTAGATGGGCTAGGGAATAGTGGGATCCGTAATGCTTGGCAAGGGATGCCAAAGCAGCAACCCCACAATCTCGCTCATCGACCTGAGGAACGTACTTATAAAACATAGGTCTTCCTTTCTTTTTAGACGTGCCTCTATTATGCCAGAAATTTTTAAGAATGGAGGGTTATTGCCTGAATGGTCGATTTTTCACCCTGAACGGTCAAAGTTGCAATTTATTTTGACTATTCAGGGTGAAATTAAAGCTATTTAGGACATATGCGTGCACAGTCAAAAAAATTAGGTATACTGAAGATGTCGCTTGGCCAAGCAGACAAAAAAACTTTAAATCGAAAGAGGAGATTATTATGAATACAATGACAATCGAAAAATTTGAACTTATGGATAACCAAGAGCTTGCTGCTGTTGAAGGTGGCGGCTGGATACGTTGTACAGTTGGAACAGCAGGAGGAACAATTACTGGAGCTGCAATTGCTGGTCCTTGGGGAGCCTTGGGTGGTGGTCTTACTGGTGCTGCAACATTTTGTTAGTACTAACATGACAACTGCTATTGTATAAAAGGCTTTATATGTATGACAGTTAAGCTAAAATTATTTTTCGCTCTTTTCGTTACACTTTTAGGTGTTCATCTGCTGTTTGATTCACCAGAATTGTGGCGGAAAGTCTTAGGTGTGGTAGGAACTGGATTACTACTGTTTGGTATCTACTCTAAGGATAAAAAATCGCAAAGCAATAAATAAATCAGTTATAATGAATTATGTAAATTAATTTTAAAGATTGGAGTTATTATGCTTAAAGTATTTGAACAATTTGAAATTATTGATAATGACGACCTCGCTGTTGTAGAAGGTGGCAAATGTAGCTGGGCTGGTGCTGGTCGTGCTGCAAGTTTTGGAGCTATCTTGGGATCAGGTGGTGGAGCAGTAGGTGGTATTGGAGGAGCTGTCGGAGGAGCGGTACTTTATGCTGCCACATGTTGATATTGATTAATTATTTGTATAAAATAAAGTGAAGGCACCATAGTTACACCTTATTTTATTTGGGTAATATCATAATATTTTGTAATAGCATTATGCCATCGCTAAAGGGTTTCATTTTATATGCAATGACAGCAATGATTTTTGTGATCATTTTGTTATTGCTAAGGAAGGCAGAAAAGTTAAGCACAGAAAAGTTTAAAATGCTGGTAGCCTTGGTGCTCATCATGTATATTGCTGATTTTGTGGTGAGACTGATTTTTCCTTCGTGACAAGTCTATCATTATAGTTTTTGATTGGGAAACATCTTTGTTATCACTGGAATTTCGCCATTTTCATATACTGTTATTACTCATCAAACAAACAAGTCTAAGAGATTCTCTCTAACTTGTTTGGATCTCTACTTTATCTTGTAAAAATATAAGGAATTTCAGCTAACAGAGATATCCTAACAACCTTTATCGAATCATTAACCTTTGTCAGGCAGTGGCTGTTCAACAGCTGCTGCCCTATTTTTTAGTCTGAATCAGACCTAATTTTATATCATGATCAGTTATTTGAGAAAAATTTTGACCATTCAGGGCAAAATCAGAACCATTCAGGGAATAGGCGTGCACGTTCCAAAAATTTAGGTATACTAAGGGTGTCGCTTGGCCAAGCAGACAAAAACTTTAAATCGAAAGAGGAGATTATTATGACTACAAAGACAATTGATAAATTTGAAATGATGGACGATCAAGCACTGGCTTCTATTGAAGGTGGGTTCTTTCCTGTTTGGCCAGGTGATTATGGTTACGATCCTAGATTTCCCGGTCGCTTGGTTTTAAAAGATGGTGCATTTGAACGTATTGTTATTGCCTAGCAGTTACCCTGTATATGCTAGAAAGCTCTAATGTGATTTTTGATAATTCTTTTATTATGATGGTTATAAAACAATTAAGTTCAGCAGCTTTACGATGGATCAGATTGGGGGCTTCCTTTATGGGTTTGTTGGCTGTTAATCTATCCATTTATGCTATAGATTCCGATGAAGCCATATGGCTTTGGTTGCCGCTAGGTGTTTTATCTGCGTTTTCTTTTATAGTTGCTTATTTTGTCCATATGGAACTTAAAAAGCGTCCTGTAGTGGAACAGAGCTTTCCATTGTACGAAACTTTTATTGTTGTACTTATTGCTTTGTTTTTAATTTTTATTTTGGGCTCTTATGTGGCTATTGTGACTGATGATAATTCTCAACGAGTAGCTTTAGTTATCCTTCTTGTCCTTTTAATTATTACGATTATTTGGAACTTGATAAGCTTTATCCGTTTACATAAAAAACGCTAGGTTGAACTGTATCCTGAAGGTGAAGTACAAAATCTAGTCTTGTTGTTAATTTATGGTGTAAGTGCTGTTGAGTTACTGTTTACATAGATTACACTATCTCCAAATGGTTTTATCTTATACCTAATAACATTAATAATTATTTTGTTATTGCTAAAGAGGGTAGGAAAGTTAAGCTCAGAAAAGTTTAAAATGCTGGTAGCCTTGGTGCGCATCATGTATATCGCTGATTTTGTAGCTAGACTGATTTTTCCTTCGTGATAATCCTATCTTTATAGTTTTGGATGGAGAATATCTTTTGTTATTGCTGGTATTTACTCTTTTCATATACTGTTATTACTCACCAAACGAACAAGTCTAAGAGATTCTCTCTAACTTGTTTGGATCTCTACTTTATCTTGTAAAAATATAAGGAATTTCAGCTAACAGAGATATCCTAACAACCTTTATCGAATCATTAACCTTTGTCAGGCAGTGGCTGTTTAACAGCTACTGATTTATTTTTCAGGTTGCACCATTCAATTCACGTGATGGGCATTGGATTTGAGAAAACTGTTGCTAAAATTGACCATTCAGGGCAAAATCGGAACCATTCAGGACATAGCCGTGCACGGGATAATATTTGAGGTATACTAAGAATATCAATCAGATGAACTTGAAGCATAAGTAGTTAGAGACTGATTGAAAAGAATGGAGGATTGGTTGATGAAAAAGACAAGAGATCGTTTTAATAAATTGTTTAATATAACCTCTCCTAAAACTAGCTCAGCGGAATATACTTTAATCAAGAGAGTTACGATTTTTCTGGGTATCGCCTTGCTTATAGTATTCGCTATCAATACTATTATAAGTATCGTAGAAAAAATTCCTCTTATCGATATGAATTTAATTTTTTTAGTTGTTATATTTTTACTAGATCTATCGATTCTTCTAGGCTATAAATTAAAATGATTTCAGATTGCAGTTATATTGTTAGATAGTCTTGCAAGAGAATTATAATTTAAACAGTGATATTAGCAGTCTAATAAATTGAGATGTATTGAATGTTTCTAATTTAGTGTATAGTTGGTTTAAATAGGGAGATATAAAAGTGATGGAAGATAAAAAGCGTTCAAGACCTCGTTTCGATTTCAATAAAAGTAAGATTACAGCTGTTTTACCTATTTTATTTCTTGTGCTTATGGGGATAAAAATATATGTAAGTTTACAAAAAGGGACAGATATTATTGATCATCTTTTTGCTTTTGAATTCGTGTTTTTTATTTGTCTATTGATGGAATTTATTTTGACAAAAACTTTTGAAATGAAGCCCGGTCGTTTGGACAACAGTCGTCTATCAGCCCGCATTTATCTATTTGGTTTTATAGGATTGGCTATTATAAATTTTTTATTGTATAAGATAGAGCAAGAGCCTTTAATGAATACCTATCTTGTCTTAATGCTTTTAATGGCTTTTGTCTCATGGTTAGACTGGCTGATTGAAAAGTTTAAGAGATAATTGCTAACATCCTATTGTTTACTTTGGCGAGAGAATCCTTTTATAGAGAGTGATTGTCTAGTCAGGTGAAATTAGATAGCTATAATGTGGTCTTCTCTATGAATTCTGATGAGTTTTGGAGGTAGTTTTGGTGTTTCTAGGAAAAAATAAGAAAAAAAGTGCACAAGAAGTAGAGTTATTAGCCTTGATTACAAGAGCTCTGAAAAACGACATGTCTTCTGTAGAGCGAAAAGCTTTGGAAGAGGCGAAGCTCAGTCTAGAAAAAGGGGAGTATCTTCCTAGAGTTGTCAGGGATCTGGAAGTTGCTCTGCGCCCTTTAGCTATTCGGTCTGAATTGACTGACTTCCTTAAGCTGGTTTATCGTAAGCTCAATGATCCTTCTTTTCAGGAAAAGGGACTTGGTGTGGGGTTGTCGATGTTTGGGAACTATTTTTAAATGGACTTAATTTATCATGAAAGGTCAGGGAGGATGTATCCTCCTCTTTTTTAGTTGCTAGGGTGGAATCTAGGATAGTGATTGTTTAATTTTTAGCTGAGAATACTTAGCTTATCTGAGATTTCATTATTGCCTGAGCGGTCATTATCAAAGAAATTTTGAGTCGATTTTGACCATTCAGGGCAAAAATAGAACCATTCAGGGAATAAGCGTGCACGCACCAAAAATTTAGGTATACTAATGGTGTTGCTTGGCCAAGCACATTACTATAGTTTTGTCGCTAATACCATGAGAGATTTCACATGGTGATAGCAATATAAATAAAGTATAAATGATATTAGCTGTTCTGAAATAAAGAGCAGGGTAATGTTTTCATTCAAAAGGAGAAGATTATGAAATTTTATAAGTCAGTTTTACTATTTTCAGCGGGTGTTTTACTTTTTGCAGGAGGCGCTGTGTCTGCAGATGAGGCAGTAGCAGGTTCATCATCAGCTGCTAGTGATGTTGCAGTAGTAGAAAATGAAAATGCGGCATCATCAGTAGGTACAGCTAGTCAATCACCTGATTCTACGGTTCCTTCTGATAGCGTTTCAGCTCCAAGCTCTGAGTCGACTTCAGATACAGCTACTAGTTCTGAGCAGGTAGGAACAGCAGATCAAACAACTGAGCCAGTGGTTCAAGAACAACCTTCCCCAGAAACTCCGGAAGCTCATCAAGAAGTTGCACCTGAGTCTACACCAGCTCAATCAACTGAAGCAGAGCAACCTGAGTCTTTATCTGTAGAGGCCTATGAAGAAAATGTTGCTGATTTTAATAAGGCTACTATGGCAGATGTTTATCAGATGTTTGATGATGAAGAAGGTAGCTATACTCTGTATATCGGTCGTCCAACTTGTCATTACTGCCGTGATTTCTCTCCCGTTCTTAAAGAGTTTAATGAACTGACGGGTAAACAAGTATACTATCTTAATACTGACAATCCTGATTTCACACCAGCTTCTAAGGAATTTTTGAGAGGTAAAATTGGTGCCTATGCTACGCCAACAGTTCTTCATCTAGAGAAGGGTAAGATCGTGTCAGGCCAAGTAGGTAGTGGTGGTACTGCCCAAGAATTGTATGATAAAGTCTTTGTAAAAACCAATGAGACTAACGAAGCTCAGTCAAATGAAGCTCAGTCAAATGAAGCACAAAATACTTCTGTCCCAGCAAATAATGATCACGTATCTCAGCCGGCACAAAGTTCTGCTGTGGAAGAACCTAATGAAAAAACTCAACTAGAAACGAGCAATAAGGGGGTCACTTCTCCAAACCAATATGACCACATTAGACTATTTAAAGAAGTCTTAACTACAGCAAAATCTTGGATCACGAGTCTTTTAGATATGTTGAAAGCCTAAAAAGCTACCTTGTAATGGGGAAAGGAAAATTATAATGCAGATCACACGTTATAAGCGACGTAAAGTTAAAAAGAGGTGGGTAAGTGTCGCAGTTGTTGCCTTAGCCAGTGTTTCACTGCTGATAGCAGGGGGATCAGCTGTCAGTGCCGACACATCAGCTCCTGCCACGGATCAAACCGTTGTGATTAGTGAACAGCAGGTACAAGAACCCTTGGATGAAGGAGCGGTTGGATCAGATGAAAATACTGTGCCAACAGAGGTTGCAACGTCATCTCCAGAGGTCTCTCATGATGTCACTGCTCAAAATGACAGTCACTCCACGGATCTAGAAGCGGTCTCAGTCTCACCATCTGTGACTGATGAGAGTCAAACTGACGTCCAAGCTGATTCTTATAAGGAGCATGTATCAACTGTCGCTCCCAGTGCAAGTAGACCTGCTTCCTCAGGAACGATTGTTTCCGTTGATTCTGGACAAGAACCGCTGACGACTACGGCTCATCCTAAGACATCAGAAATAGCAGAAGAGAAGGCTCTCAAGGGTCAAGATTTTGTTTCGGATGACGAGAGAGCTACCATTGGAAAGATTGTGGATGGCAGATCATCTGGTATTTCGTCACTAGATGCGGCAGCCCTGACTTCTGAATTTGAAAAAGCGCGTTTAAAGGGAGCTACAGATGCGACTGTTCTGACAGAGGTTCAAAACTCTGGAAAGGTCATTCCTTCTAATCTGACTTATCTCAGTGATTTTTATGATGATAAAACAGGAACAAGTGGAACAGCTTTTAAGGATCAGGCTAGTGATAAGGTCATCATTGCCTATACAGGGACAAATAGGGAGAGCAATGATCTGCAGGATACGCTTGGTGCTGATATCATGGGGATTGGATTAGCTCGAGGTCAGCATTATCAACCTGCTTATGACTTTTATGATAAGATCGTTGGTCAGTATGGTGCGGCTCATGTTGTTATTACAGGTCATTCGTTAGGGGGGAATCTTGCCCAGCGAGTCGCTTTGAAGAAAAATCATTCTGAGACCGTTGTTTATAATGCTGCCCCACTTTATATTCCTGCTGTTGCTTATCTTGGTAACAAGGTTTATGATTCTTTACGTAAAGATTTTGACCTGCCTTCTAATAAGGAAGAAGCTAGGCAAACGATAGCTGATATCAAAAATGATATGAAGCAATTTACTGGTCATGTCATCAGAATTACAACGCAGAAGGACTGGCTCAATAATATGTCTCGTCTCTTAGGTGCTGTTAATCTTGGTGAAGAGTATATCATCAGCAACTCTGGCAACCATGATTTACAAGGGATTGCCAATGATGAGAGGCAAGTGGCTAGTGTTAAAGAGTTCGTGAGTCTTTGATTAGTTTACAGATAGTGGTGAGAAAGCGATTTATTGATAAAGCTATTGAATTGTTTTCTCTGTGCGGTCACTACTTTCATGAAACGGTTATTTTATTTAAGATTAAATTATGTTATGATAGAGTTCATAATTGATCCGGTCTTTGTTACTGGGTGGATTGATTATAGCCATATCTATAAGTGGACCGATGATATTAATGATTTGGTCTCGTTATTTAAGGAGGAATTATGTCACCAATTGAAAAAATGGAAAATACTGTTAGACGTTTTAATGTGCTTGTCTTGATTCTGGGAATCTTACATATTGTAAGAAATACTATAAGTGTTTTTGTAATTATATGGGGAAAATCTATGCTTGACAGTGGTCAATTTAAAGATCAAGGTTTAAGTAAAGCACAGCTCGATATACTGGAAAAAAGCTATAGCCCATTAGCGATAGCTGTTGCAATTATCGCAGTGATCATTGGTATTGCGATTGTTGTTATTGCCAGTCGTAATTTTAAAAGCCTAAACGATGAAAGAGGTGTCACCCCTTTGGGAGCTTATCTGGGGATTGCTTTAGTTGTCATCCAGCTGATCTTTTCACTTACGATTACGATTAATGTATGGAGCTTTATTTTACCGATCGTTTATCTAGTTCTTTATGGTTTGGCTGCTAAGCAAATGATGACATTCAATCGAGAAAGAAAAACAGTACAAGAGTAAGTTTTTCAGAGAGATAAATTATTCGAGATAAAAAATCAACTGGTGATTGCCAGTTGATTTTTTAGTGATATTATTTTTAATTCAAATTTATTGCCTTTCTCTTTTATGGGCTTATCGTATATTGGTTATATCAAGCGATGCCTGAACGGTCGCTTTTTCACCCTGAATGGTCAAAACAACAACTTATTTTAACCGTTTAGGATGAAAATAGAACTATTTAGGCTATAAGCGTGCTTGCCCTAAAACTTTAGGTATACTAAAGATATCGCTTGGCCAAGCAGACAAAAAACTTTAAATCGAAAAGGAGATTATTATGACTACAAAGACAATTAATAAATTTGAAGTGATGGACGATCAAGCACTGGCTTCTATTGAAGGCGGTGTAGTAGGTGTTGTTATTGGTGCAGCTGGTTTGGCTATAGCTGCTGCTCAAGGAGCATATTGGCTTGGTCAGGTACAAGCTGAAGCAGCTTATAATCGTAAGCATCGTTAATATGGTAGTATGGAGGTATACACATGACTAGTCTTGATAAATTTGATTTTTTAAGTATTGACGAACTATCAGAGTATAGTGGTGGAAAATGTCCGAGAGCTGCCTGGCTTATTGGTGGACTAGCTGGAGGATATTTCTATTGCCTGGGTTATAATAATAAGACTCGAGAAATGGAAAGAAATTATGGTAAATAAAGTTTACACCAAATGTTTTGTTTAAACATTGATCTTGATCATTGAGTATAGTAAGTATTGGTTGTCTGGAGTATTGTTCTCTATTTTTAAAATATTCTAGTGCAATAAAACAAGTCTCTATAAAGGAAAGGAAAATCAGTAATGTATGCCGGGAAAAAGATGCTTATAGCTGCTGATATTATAGCTTTAGTAATTATTTTACTTAATAGTTTAGCTTTACTCCCAAAATTTATGCTAAGTTTAGCAAGTAGGAGGTGGTCAGAGTTACTCTTAACGAGTTTCATTCTTTCTGTGCTTCTTCTGACAATTTATCTTCTTATTCAGTTTTATTTCAAATTGAATAAGAACCAAAATATCACATCTATATCTTTTGGCCTTGGTTCTCTTGTGCTTTCCATAATTATATTTGTGAATGGTGTTCTAAATTATGGAAGTCTTCCTGTTCTTGTATGCTATGCCCAATGGTTAATTTTATTGGGGTGTGTTCTTCTTGTAGAAGAATATAAAAAAGTGAAATAATTATTTTTAGGCAGTAGTCATTAATTCTACTGCTTAATTTTATTGGTTTGAATATATAGCAATGTTAAGATTATAGTTTTTATTTAACTGAATAGTTGTGTTTTGAAAATTTACAAAGACGACCATTCAAGATAAATTGAGTATATAGAATCTAAGACTTAAATTATGTTTAGTTAATCAAATTATTAGTTAAATGAACTAAATGGGTAATGTGATGAATACCATCGAAGGGGATAAATAGCATATGGATAATAAAAATGTTAAGGCATTGACCCTAGACCAAGCAAATATAAAAGGTGGCTGGAAACCAGTTGCTACTAGTCCAGTATTTGGACTAGTATTGGTCTGCATATTGCTCAAAAGATATTAAAAAATAGATTTCTACAGTAAATTAAAGAGATAGGCTACTTTTACTGTTATTATTCATTAAACGAACCAGTCCAAAGGTTCTATTTGACTTGTTTAGTTCTTTCCTTTATCTTGTAGAATATAAGAAATATCAGTGAATAGAGGTATTTCCAATATCCTTCATCGAATCATTAACCTTTGTAAATCAGTAGCTGTTTAACAGCTACTGATTTATTTTTCAGGTTGCACCATTCAATTCATGTGATGAGCATTGGATTTGAGAAAACTGTTGCTAAAATTGACCGTTCAGGGCAAAAATAGAACCATTCAGGGAATAGGCGTGTACGTTCCAAAAATTTAGGTATACTATGGGTGTCGCTTGGCCAAGCAGACAAAAAACTTTAAATCGAAAAGGAGATTATTATGACTACAATGACTATTGATAAATTTGAACTTATGGATAACCAAGAGCTTGCTGCTGTTGAAGGTGGTTATTTTAGCGGTGACATAGGCTGTTATCCTCTGATAGCGGGGGGAATGCGTAGAAGGCAACAGCATATTATTTATATACCTGGAGAAGGTTACTATGATACATCTGGAATTTCTACTCGACCTGTTAATTCTTGTGGACTACCACGTTGATAAGGTTAAAAAATAAATCACCTGTACGTTTGTGCAGGTGATTTTAACTGGAGTTATGATATCTCTATCTCCAGTACAATAGGTCCGTGGTCTTGGCGGTCTCCGGAGTCGATCATGTCGGAGGTGATGATCTTATCAGCGATACGGTTGCTGGTTAGCCAGTAGTCGATGCGCCAGCCAGTGTTATTGATTTTGCTGGTCTTGCTGCGCTGTGCCCACCAGGTGTAGCGATCTGGGATATCTCCGTGCACATGGCGGAAGGTATCGGTAAAGCCTTTAGCAAGCAGGTTCGTGAAGCCCTCGCGTTCTTCATCGGTGAAACCGGGTGAGCGACGATTGCTGCTGGGATTAGCAAGGTCAATTTCCTTATGGGCGACATTGTAATCCCCGCTGGCTAGGACAGGTTTTTGGGCATCGAGTTTCGCTAAATATTCAGCATACTTGATATCCCAGAGCTGACGCTCCTCTAAGCGTTTGAGGCCATCACCGGCATTTGGCGTATAGACGGTAGTGACAAAAAAGTTTTCGAACTCCAGTGTAATGATGCGCCCCTCACTGTCCATGGTAGAGGGTGCCCCGATTTCTGGGTAGGTAATTGCAGGTTCTGGTAGGCTCTTTTTGTAGAGAAAGAGGGTTCCGGCATACCCTTTGCGAGCTGGTTCGACGGAAGAACGCCAGACGTGATGGTAGTCTGGGAAGTAATCTGCTAGGATTTGTAAGTGTTTTTTGGTAGGTCCTTTGGCAGAAAGTTTGGTCTCTTGAATGCCAATGATATCTGCATCTTGGGCTACCAGGGTATCGATCACTTGACGTGAGAGCTGTGCCCGACTAGAATCGCTAGTCAGAGCGGCGTTGAGAGAATCTATATTCCATGAAATCAGTTTCATATCGTTTTCCTTTATTGATAATTTTGTGCCCTTTCATTATAGCAAAATGCCTAGAGGCAAGCGACTATTTAAAAGCAAACTAGCAGTGATACTGTCTGTTCATAGAAATTGAAAAAATTGTGAAATTTCAGAAAAAACAGTTGACAGCTGCAGGGGATGTCATTATAATAGGTGTAAATTTGACAGAAAAGTCAGAAAATTCTATGAATAGAGGTATTTTTATGGCAGAACAATCACAATCTACCTGGCAAACTAAGATAAAGGCTCTGGGACCTGGGATCATCACGGCCTCTGCAGCTGTTGGTGGCTCACATATCGTCTCCTCTACACAAGCCGGCGCCCGATTTGGATGGTCTTTAGCTATTTTGGTCCTCTTGGTCAATCTTTTTAAATACCCTTTTTTCCGTTTTGGTTCTCAATATACGGCTGAGACCGGTAAGAACTTGGTTGAAGGCTATGCCGAAAAAGGGAAAGCTTATCTTTGGATTTACTTTATTCTCAACATTTTCTCAGCTGTGGTTAATACAGCGGGGGTTGGTATCTTGTGTGCAGCCATTGTCAAAAATGTGCTCCCTGCATCGTGGGGAATTTCCATCCAAAGTTTGACTTCTATCATTATTGTCATTATTTGGGGGATGTTGCTCCTTGGAGGCTATCGTTTTCTTGATGGTCTGTCCAAATGGATCATTTCACTGCTTACGATTGCGACGATTGGTGCGGTTGTCATTGCGCTTTTCAAGCACCGTGAGTTAGCGCCTGGATTTGTTCCAACATCACCATGGGATATCAAGTCTCTCCCCTTCATGATTTCACTCATGGGATGGATGCCTGCCCCAATCGAGATCTCAACCCTAAATTCCCTCTGGGCTGTTGAAAAACGGAAAGTAGTAGACGTTAATGAAGAAGATGCCCTCTTTGACTTTAACGTTGGTTATATCGGGACAGCGATTCTTGCCTTCTTTTTCCTTGCATTGGGAGCACTGATTCAGTATGGTAGTACAGAAATTGTTGCTGGTAAGTCAGCTGATTACATTGCTCAATTCGTTCACATGTATGCAGCAACATTTGGTGATTGGGCTGTGCCATTTATTAGCTTCATCGCTTTCTTGTGTATTTTTGGTACTGTAATCACAGTTATCGATGGCTACTCTCGTGCCAACAATGCTGCGCTTAGCCTGCTCATGGGTAAGAAAGAATCCTCAAAATCTTCCTTGATTACTTGGATGACGGTGACAGCAGTAGCTGGTTTGGTTATCGTTTACGGCTTTTCAGGTGAAGTGGCACGCATGCTTAGTTTCGCTATGATTGGGTCATTTATTACAACCCCATTCTTTGCCTACCTTAACTATAGCCTGATCAAATCTAAAGGTAAAAAACTACCAGCCTGGCTAGATTGGCTATCAATTGCTGGTTTGATTTTCCTCTTTGGCTTTGCCATCTTCTTTATCTACGCTTGGTTATCAGGTGCCGCAGGTATTTAAAATATAAGGCTGTTAAGCGACCAAAAGGAAATAAATTTATTAGTATAAATATAAAAAAAACTGTCCTTCTTTGTAAATAAAGGGGGACAGGTTTGTTCTTATTTTAGTGCGATTAGGACAACGGTAACGATATAAAAAATAGCTGTAAGTAAATAGCCCATCCGCCAGTAGAGCTTAAGAAAACGTCGATAGGAAAAAATTTTAATGTTGCCTACTTTTCGAAGCATGAATAGGCAGGTCGCAATAGCGAGTAGACACATCATCAGAAGATACTGAGGTAAGAAGCTGTGTGTGAAATAGCGATTAGACATCCAGAGAATGGCTAGTGTTAAAAAAGGTAAACTAATATCGGGAAATTTGATCGTAAAGCGTGTGAGATCAAAATAGCGCACTAAAAACTGAGCCAGAAAAGGAATTAAAAAGAAATAAATTATAGCGAAAAGATAGATCATGAGTTTATTTTATCGCTAAACGGTTTTAAAGTAAACTTTTTCTATCAAAAAGTGAAAAAACCTTGATTTTGTGAGGCATTGCTGTATAATAAATAAGGTATGCGCTTTGCATACTTGTGGGAGGTAAAAATCTTATCCTTACCGCCAAAACCACAAAGGAGGAAATTACAAAATGGCTAAAAAAGTCGAAAATGTCGTAAAACTTCAAATTCCTGCTGGTAAAGCTACACCAGCTCCACCGGTTGGTCCTGCACTTGGTCAAGCCGGAATCAATATCATGGGATTCACTAAAGAGTTTAACGCTCGTACAGCTGACCAAGCTGGTATGTTGATCCCAGTTGTTATCTCTGTGTATGAAGACAAATCATTTGATTTCATCACTAAAACTCCACCAGCTGCTGTTCTTTTGAAAAAGGCTGCAGGTGTCGAAAAAGGTTCAGGTGAACCAAACCGAACAAAAGTTGCTTCAGTCACTCGTGCACAAGTGCAAGAAATTGCTGAAACAAAAATGCCTGACTTGAACGCTGCCAACATCGAATCTGCTATGCGCATGATCGAAGGAACTGCACGTTCAATGGGATTCACTATTACTGACTAATAGAATCCACCTTCACCGAGTTTAAGCATAGTGCTTACGGTGTGGAAGATGAAAATCGATAGGACCACATAACACAAGGAGAAAAAGATAACATGGCTAAAAAAAGCAAACAAATGCGTGCTGCCCTTGAAAAGGTAGACACTACTAAAGCTTACAGTGTAGAAGAAGCTGTAGCACTCGCAAAGGAAACAAACTTTGCAAAATTTGACGCAACAGTGGAAGTTGCTTACAACCTTAATATTGATGTTAAGAAGGCTGACCAACAGATCCGTGGTGCAATGGTCTTGCCAAACGGAACTGGTAAAACTTCTCGCGTTCTTGTATTTGCGCGTGGTGCTAAAGCTGAAGAAGCTAAAGCAGCTGGTGCAGACTTCGTTGGTGAAGAAGAACTTGTTCAAAAAATCAACGATGGTTGGTTGGACTTCGATGTTGTTGTTGCGACACCTGATATGATGGCAGTAGTTGGTCGTCTCGGACGTGTCCTTGGACCACGTAACCTCATGCCAAACCCTAAAACTGGTACCGTAACTATGGACGTTGCTAAAGCTGTTGAAGAGTCTAAGGGTGGTAAGATTACTTACCGTGCTGACAAGGCAGGTAACGTACAAGCTATCATCGGTAAGGTATCATTTGATACTGATAAGTTGGTTGAAAACTTCAAAGCGTTTAACGATGTTGTCGCTAAAGCAAAACCAGCAACTGTTAAAGGGGCTTACATCACTAACTTGTCTATCACCACTACTCAAGGTGTTGGTATCAAGGTTGATGCTAACTCACTATAGTGAAATGAAAAACTCAGGTTTCTACCTGAGTTTTTTTGTCAATCTAATATAAAACTTATATAGTTTTGCTCTTAGGAAGTATTGCTTGAACCCCACTAAATATAGTGTTAGAATAGTTTTCTGTTGCGCTATATTTAGTGTATTTTGTTGTTTTAGAAATATCTAAAACTATTAGAACTGGAGAGATAGATGTCGACATTATCGTTTAAGCAGTCCTTCAATCTGGCTTGGGGACGTTTTAGTAAGGGTCAGAAAGTGTTTGCAGTCCTTGCTTTTTTAGCTTCGCTTGGTTTTACAATGAATAGTGTTTTACCGACCATCTTAGCCGGTGATTATACAGTTTTAAATGTCCTATCTATCATTATGTCTATTTTTGGATTTTTAGGAACTTGGACGCTGGCGATACAGTGGCAGCATACCTTTAAATTAAATGGTGTTCAAAATGTTTCTGGTGCTCTGGTAGCTGGTATGCAAGGCATCTATGGTGACATGATTACCAGTTTTTACTATTTAGTGACAGAGTTTATTGGTCATTTTTCATGGAATAAGCGCCGGGCAGATGATGGTGAGCTAGTTGTGGATAAGGCATTTGGTTGGAGAGATATTATCGTAGCGATTTTTTTCTGGACGATTGGGCTTGGGGTTCTTTCTTGGCTTATTGGTGGACAGAGGATTATCCTAGATGCGCTAACGAACGGTCTTTCTTTTACAGCTCAGCAGCGTCAGGTTAAAGGCCATCTTGATGGGTATTATCTCTGGCTTTTAGTCGATATTCTTAGTTTTATCCTTTTCTTATCGGTGGGTAATGATATTGTTGCTTTTAGCTATCTAGCTATGCTGATGCAGGGGTTTGTTGGTATTATGATTTGGAAAAATGGTCTCGGGGAAGATAGGTAGAAAGCTTTTAGTGGGCAAGTCCAGATGGACTTGCTTTTTTTATAGCTCCCAAACTCTTTAGTAAAAATATTGTTTAATTTTTACTAAAAATATTGACAAAAAATAACTTAAAAAGTAAAATGTAAGCGTAAACAAAAAGGAGGAAGCCCTTATGAGTAGAGAAAAAGGTCAAATGACCTCACGCTTATCTTATACTGCAGGTGCATTTGGTAATGACGTATTTTACGCTACCTTATCTACCTATTTTATTATGTTTGTGACCACTCATTTATTTGATAAAGGAGATAGTCACTATGTGTTGCTTATTACCAATATTATTGCTAGTTTGCGTATTCTTGAAGTGCTCATTGATCCGCTTATTGGTAATATGATTGATAATACCCAGAGTCGTTATGGTAAATTCAAGCCCTGGGTAGTTGGTGGTGGGATTATAAGCTCTATTGCTTTGTTGCTCTTATTTACTGATCTAGGTGGGTTAAATCGCACTAATCCCGTGCTTTATCTCATTTTATTTGGGATTATTTATCTCTTGATGGATATTTTTTACTCCATCAAAGACATTGGCTTTTGGTCTATGATTCCAGCACTTTCTTTGGATTCTCGTGAACGTGAGAAGATGGCTACCTTTGCTCGTATCGGGTCAACTATTGGTGCTAATATTGTTGGTGTCGTTATTATGCCGATTGTTCTTTTCTTCTCTATGACTAATACTGGTGGCTCAGGTGATAAGTCGGGATGGTTTTGGTTCGCCTTTATTGTTGCTTTGATTGGTGTTTTAACATCGTTGGCCGTCGGTATTGGGACTAAAGAAGTTGAGTCCAAACTTCGTCAATCAAAGGAAAAAACGACACTTCGACAAGTTTTTAAAGTTTTGGCTAAAAATGATCAGTTAATGTGGTTGTCACTTGGCTATTGGTTTTATGGTCTAGGGATTAATACACTTAATGCTTTGCAGCTTTACTACTTTACCTTTATTTTAGGTGATTCGGGTAAATACTCTATTCTTTATGGTCTCAATACGATTGTGGGATTGATATCCGTATCACTATTTCCAAGCTTGGCTGGTAAGTTTAACCGCAAACGTCTCTTTCTTGGCTGTATTGCAGTTATGTTGAGTGGTATCGGTGTTTTTAGTATAGCTGGTGCCAGTCTCCCTCTTGTCTTGCTTGCTGCTCAGCTCTTCTTTATTCCACAACCTCTTATTTTCCTTGTCATCTTGATGATTATTTCCGATTCTGTTGAGTATGGTCAGTGGAAATCAGGGCATCGTGATGAGTCTTTGACATTGTCTGTTCGTCCTTTGATTGATAAATTGGGTGGTGCGATGTCTAATTGGTTAGTATCTGCGATTGCCATTGCGGCTGGTATGACAACAGGAGCATCAGCAGCTTCTATTACTGATGGGCAACAATCCCTATTTAAGCTGTGCATGTTTGGTTTTCCAGCAGTAGCTATGTTGATGGGTAGCTTTGTTATTACGCGTAGGGTTTCTTTGACGGAAGAGCGTCACGCAGAAATCGTCCGTGAATTAGAGAATCGATTTAGCGTCCATACCTCGGAAAATAATGTCCATGATGATTTAGATACTTTCGTTCTGGCTACACCAGTTTCTGGTCGTTTTCAGTCTTTGGCAGAAGTTGGTGATGAGAATTATTCAGCTGGTTTTCTTGGCCAAGGTTTTGCTATTATTCCAAATGATGGCGAAATATTTGCACCATTTGATGGAACTATTAGGCAGGTATTTCCTACTCGTCATGCAGTCGGTATTGAAAATGAGGCAGGGATCATTGTGTTGATTCATATTGGTCTTGGTACCGTATCTCTTAAGGGAGAAGGATTTATCTCTTATGTGGAAGAAGGGGATCGTGTTAAAGCGGGTGATAAATTATTGGAGTTTGAAGATTCTATGATTAAAGCTAATCAATTAGATGATACTGTCTTTGTTACTGTGACAAACTCTAGCGCTTTTTCAGACTTTAATACGCTGGGCGATTCTGGCGATTATGTAGAGGCTATGGCTGGAGTGATGACGTTTCAAAAAGGAGAGGTAGAATGATTAAAACACTTGATTATAATTGGCTAAGTGATCCTCAAGTTTTTTCAGTTAATACGGTTGCGGCTCATTCTGATCATTCGTATTTTTTAGATGAAACAGAAAAAAACAGAGGCACTATGCGCCTTCGTCAATCTTTGAACGGAACGTGGCGTCTGCACTATGCTAAGAGTGCTAACCAAGCTTTGCTTGACTTTTATCAAATGGACTTTGATGAAAAAGACTTAGATTTCGTGACAGTTCCAGGACATTTGGAATTGCAAGGATTTGGCAGTCCACAGTATGTCAATACACAGTATCCTTGGGATGGAAAGGCCCATCTAAGGCCACCAGAAATTCCTCAAGAGGGTAATGCTGTTGCTTCTTATATCAAACACTTTCGAGTGGATGAAGCATTAAAGGGAAGACCGACCTTCATCTCTTTCCAAGGTGTGGCAACAGCTATCTTTGTTTGGATTAACGGACACTTTGTAGGTTATAGTGAAGATTCCTTTACACCTAGTGAATTTGAAGTGACGGATTACTTAGTAGAAGGTGATAATAAATTAGCTGTAGCTGTCTATAAATTTTCAACAGCCAGTTGGCTGGAAGATCAGGATTTTTGGCGTCTCACAGGTATTTTTCGTGATGTTTATCTCTATGCTATTCCAGATGTTCACATTCAAGATATCTTTGTAAAAGCGGATTTTGATGTTAATACTAAGCGGGGTTGCTTATCTTATGATCTTAAATATAAAGGTGAACTTAAAGGGGCTGAATTGGTCGTTGATGTTAAACAGGGAGAGACCCTAATAGGTGGTGAGTTGGAAAAAATCTCTGGCAACAACTATAGCAATTATCTTGATAATTTAGATGTCTTTCCCTGGAGTGCTGAAAATCCCTTGCTCTATGATGTTACTTTTACGCTTCAAAGGGATGGAAAAGTAGTAGAAATAGTACCACTTAAAGTTGGCTTTCGTAGGTTCCAAATTGAAGATGGGATTATGACTTTGAACGGTAAGCGTCTGGTCTTCAAAGGTGTCAATCGTCACGAATTTAATGCGAGAACTGGTCGATGCATTACTGAAGATGATATGATTTGGGATATCCAATTTATGAAAAGGCATAATATCAATGCTGTTCGCACCTCTCATTATCCTAATCAGACACGCTGGTATGAGCTTTGTGACGAATATGGTATCTATGTTATTGATGAAGCCAATTTAGAAACGCATGGAACATGGCAAAAGCTTGGACTATCAGAACCCTCTTGGAATATTCCAGCTAGTGATCCTAAATGGTTAGAGGCTTGTTTAGATCGTGCTAAAAATATGTTCGAACGGGATAAAAATCATGCCTCCATTTTGATTTGGTCTTGTGGTAATGAGTCATATGCAGGCGATGACATTGCCAAGATGGCAGATTATTTCCGCCAGGTAGATCCAACACGTCCTGTTCATTATGAGGGGGTGACTTGGTGTCGGGAGTTTGATGCTATTACGGATATTGAGAGCCGAATGTATGCTAAGCCAGCTGAAATAGAAGAATATCTAACCAATGACCCTCAAAAGCCCTATATTTCATGTGAATACATGCATACGATGGGTAATTCTGCTGGCGGCTTACAACTTTATACAGCATTGGAGAAATATCCCCACTATCAGGGTGGCTTTATCTGGGATTTTATAGATCAAGCTATCTATAAGAAAGATGATTATGGCAGGGAATTCTTAAGTTATGGTGGTGATTGGGATGATCGTCCTTCAGACTATGAGTTTTGCGGAAATGGTCTTGTTTTTGCAGACCGCACAGTCAGTCCTAAAATTCAACCAGTCAAGCATCTTTATTCAGATATTAAATTGGCTGTCACAGAAACAGGAGTGACAATTAGTAATGATCGTCTGTTTGAAGATACTTCTGATGGGTTCTTTACAGCCCGTGTCTTGGAGAATGGTCATGTTGTCTGGTCTCATGAATTTACAGCTAAGGTCAAAGCAGGTAGTCGTGAGTTTTATGAAGTAGCCTTTCCACCAGCTCAAGATGCTTGTGAAACAATATATGAAGTTGGTTTCCATCAGGGTAAAGATACTCTTTGGGCGGATAGAGGCTATGAATATGTTCGTGGGCAATTCCTTGCAGTAGAAGCTATGCCTACAGTTCAAGTATCACCTGTAAGACCTAGGATTATTGAGGGAGACTTTAATATCGGTATTCAAGGCGATAATTTTTCTATCTTGCTTTCAAAAGCCCAAAGTACATTAGTATCTTTAGTTTATAATGGTGTTGAATATATTAATCACGGTCCAAAGATAACCTTCTGGCGTGCTTTAACAGATAATGATCGTGGTGCAGGATATCCATTTGATATAGGCATCTGGCAATCAGCTGGTCAGCATAGCAAAGCTGTTAATACAGAGGTATTAGAAACAGATAGAGATGTTACGGTAATTTATACTTATCAATTATTATTACCAGTGGAGACCTTTGTAACTGTTGCCTATAGTGTTGATGCTGATGGACGCATTAGTATTAAGGCGACTTATCCTGGTCAAAAAGATTTACCAGTACTGCCAGAATTTGGATTAGAATTGGCTGTGAAACCAGAGTTTAGTGATATTAGTTATTATGGCTACGGCGCTTATGAAAGCTACTGTGATAAGTTAGATGGAGCTTATCTTGGTCGTTATGAAAGTCGGGTTGATAAGGAATTGACGCCTTATCTCATGCCTCAAGAAGCAGGAAATCACTACGGTGTTCGAGAATTGATATTGACAGGACAAAATGGTCGTGGATTAGTTGTAAAGGCGGTGGACAAAGCATTTGAATTTTCGGCCCTACCAAATCGTACGGCAGAAATTGATGCTGCCTACCATCAACACGAGTTACCCTTAAAACGTTCAACGTGGTTGAAATTGTTGTCAGCACAAATGGGAGTTGGTGGAGATGACTCCTGGGGAGCTCCTGTACATAGTGAGTTTTTACTGCCGTCAATAACTAGCCAAACATTGACAGTGGTCATTGAACCAAAGTAGTAGTTTAGCATTTCATAGGAATTACAATAAGAGTCTGGGACAAAAATCCAGACTCTTTAGCCTTATTTCGTATTTATCAGATTAATGCAGTGGGATAGCAAGATCAAAAATGCGTTTTATAGAGATTTTTTGATCTTTGTCTCACTCTCTTGTCTATATAAGGAGTATCAGGGATGACAGTGAGTATTGAAACTGTGGGTAGAATCGGAGATCGCTCTATTGATAGGATGAAACTAACTAATAAAAATAATATTTCTATTTCACTATTAAATTTGGGAGCGACTCTACAGGAATTCTTAGTTCCTAATGGGGAAAACCATTATAAAAATATTATTCTAGGGTTCGATGATCCGATAAACTACTTGTCTAGTAGTTTGTGCGCTGGTCAGAGTGTTGGCCGAGTTGCTGGAAGAATTAGAGATGGGCATCTGCCATTAGTTGATAAAAATTATCAACTGCCTCAAAATGATGGTCCCCATACGCTTCATGGTGGTGATCAGGGATTTCACAAGCAAATTTGGAATTATCGTATTGATAGCTTAAATGGGCACGATAGTATCATATTTACTTATAGAGCTAAGGAAGCTGTGGATCATTTTCCCGGTGATTATGATGTGGAAGCTCGATTTAGTTTAACTGATGATGATTCTGTTAAGATTACTTATTCTGCTAGCCATGCTAATCGACAAACGGTATTTAATCCAACCTGTCATGCTTATTTCAATCTGTCAGATGACCAAGATCTAAATGGCCAGCAGTTGAAGATTAAAAGTTCAACCTACCTTGAAACCAGGCCAGATTTGATTCCTACAGGCAGACTGCTCAATGTAGAAGGGACAATTTATGATTTTCGAGAAGGAGCGAACTTAGGTGATAGAATCATTAAAAATGGTGGATTTGATGACTGTTTTATTGTGACTCCTGGACTTAATAAAAGTCAAGTGGAACTCAGCAATCTTGAAACTGGAGAGTCTATAGAACTTTTCTCAGATAGAAATGCCCTTGTCGTTTATACCCTAGGCGGTGTTCCAGAAGGGACTTATCTGTCAAGGGATAATGGAAAATCAGCTGTTCCTTTTGAAGCAGTAGCCTTAGAAGCTCAGTATCCACCGGATGCTATTCATCATAGTTTTTTGGGAGATCTTACAGTTGATGAGCATCAAAAGAAGACTTATCATATAGAGCTGCATTATCGGAGAAGATAGTTGGAGCGGTGAAGGCATTCAAAGATTCAAGAATTAGCAATTCTTCTATGGTATAATAATGGCATAGGACTAGTACTGGAGGCATATTATGGCTACGATAAAAGACATTGCCAAAGAAGTTGGCGTCTCTGCGGCGACAGTTTCTAGAGTCTTGAATGGGGATAAGACGATGTCTGTCAATCAGAATACCCAAAGAAAGATTTTTGCTATTGCGGAAAAATTAAACTATACAAAGTATCAAAAGAAGCGTCTTAAAGACCCTAAGCTATTTACCATTATTAAATGGGATAATGCCTTTGAAGAGCTTAATGATCTTTATTACTATACTATTCGTTTAGGGATAGAAGAGAAGACAGTCCAGAGGCAAATAAAGACACAGGTTTTGTATGGGGAAGATGATTGGTCTGAAGCTAAGCATTCAAGTGGTATCATTGTTATCGGACACAATCAATACAGCGATAAACAGCTCAAAAAGATTAAAAATTTCAATAAGCCGACTGTTTTCATTGATAAGAACACTTTGCCTGAAGGTTATTCTTGTGTTACTGCTGATTTTCAAATGGGACTTAAGCAAGCCCTTGATTATTTTATAGATGCAGGCCATAAAAGTATTGGTATTCTTGCAGGTGAAGACAATTCTCCAGAGATTGATTTTCGATTGGACTACTTTAATTATTATTTGTCACAAAAGAATCTATTAAATTCAGATTATATTTATACCTGTGATTATACGAGTGAATCTTCTTATGAAAGGATGAAAGAAATTATAGAAGGTTCAGGTGAGTTGCCTGAAGCATTATTGATTGTTAGCGATCCGATGGCTCTTGGTGCCTTAAAAGCCTTACAGGAATTTGGGATCAAAGTTCCAGAGGATATGAGTGTTATTTCCATTAATAATACAGCTGTTGCTAAATATTCTACGCCTAGCTTAACTAGTATTGATGTCCCTATGCAAGAAATGGGAAAAAAGGCAGTTGATTTATTGTCTAATATCACTAATAATCCTGGTCAAGTTCCTATGATGCTCACCTTACCTACGGCTTTGATTGAGCGAGAATCATCAAAAAGATCTAAATGATAATTTACCTCATACAAATGTATGAGGTTTTTAGTTTTACTAAAAATACTTGATTTTTTTACTTAAAAATATATAATAAATATGAAAACGCTATCAAAGGAGAGTTTTATGATGGATATACAACTATTAGAAAAAAATTTTAAAACAATTTTTAATCAAGAAGCTGATGCTACCTTCTTTTCACCGGGACGGATTAATTTGATTGGTGAACATACCGACTATAATGGTGGTCATGTCTTCCCGGCATCTATTTCTTTGGGGACTTATGGTGCAGCTTGTAAGCGTAAGGATCGGCTTATCCGTCTTTATTCTGCTAACTTTGAAGATGTCGGTATTGTTGATCTTGATCTTGATGATTTGGTCTTTCGCAAGGAAGATGGCTGGACGAATTATCCTAAAGGTGTTTTAAAATTCTTGAAAGAAGCAGGCCATATCATTGATTCTGGTATGGATATTTATATTTACGGCAATATTCCAAATGCCTCTGGTTTATCCTCTTCTTCCTCATTAGAATTATTAATTGGAATTATTGCTGAAGAATTGTTTGATTTAGAGCTAAGCAGGCTTGATTTAGTTAAAATTGGTCAAAAGACCGAAAATGACTTTATTGGAGTAAACTCAGGGATTATGGATCAATTTGCCATAGGCATGGGTGCTGAAAATACGGCTATTTATTTGGATACAAATACGTTAGACTATGAATTAGTGCCACTTGATCTTGGAGATTATGTTATTGTCATTATGAATACGAATAAACGTCGAGAGTTAGCTGATTCTAAGTACAATGAACGGCGCTCTGAGTGTGAAACAGCTGTTGAAGAATTGAATCAACTGATTGCCGTCCAAACTTTAGGAGAGTTGGATGAAGCAAGCTTTGATGAATATGCCTATGCTATTAGGGATGGTAATCGCTTAAAGCGTGCTCGTCATGCAGTGTTTGAAAATCAACGCACTTTGAAGGCAAAAGATGCTCTGATATCAGGTGATTTGAAACGTTTCGGTCGCCTGATGAATGCATCACATGTCTCACTCGAGCATGATTATGAGGTGACGGGTCTTGAGTTAGATACCCTAGTCCATACTGCTTGGCAGCAAGAAGGTGTCCTCGGTGCTCGTATGACAGGAGCAGGCTTTGGAGGTTGTAGTATTGCTATTGTTCATAAAGATAAGGTAAAGAGTTTTCAAGATAATGTCGGCAATACCTATCAAAAAATTGTCGGTTATGCTCCAGAGTTTTACCTTGCTGAGATTGCTAGTGGTAGCCGTGTGCTTACAAGGAAGTGATAGAATGGGTATATTAGATCAATTTGTAAAAGATATCATAGCAGTCGGCTGCTATACTGAAGAAGATGCAACTTATCTTAAAAATCGTGTGATGGTCCTGATTGGTGAAGAAGGTGTTGGTGAAAAAGTGCCCAATCTGCCCATGATAGACTTGAAAGATAAGTTAGTTGATATTGGAGTGTCTAATGGTAAGATTGGTCCTTCGGATGGGGAAAGGGATGCCTTGGGGGCAGAGTTGATGAATTTTATTACCCCGATCCCCAGTGTTGTTAATCGGGAATTTTGGAAAACTTATCAAAGTAGCCCTGAGAAAGCTATTGCTAATTTCTATGCCTTAAGTCAGCGAAATGATTATATTAAAATGCAAGCTATTTCTAAAAATATTGCATTTAAAACGTCGTCTCAATATGGAGATATAGAGATCACGATTAATCTGTCAAAGCCAGAAAAAGATCCGAAAGAAATTGCGGCTGCTAAGCTTGCTAAGTCTTCTAAGTATCCTAAATGTCAACTGTGTATAGAAAATGAGGGGTATCAGGGACGTATTAATTACCCAGCTAGGGCTAACCATAGAATTATTCGGTTGCAACTTTGTGGTGAAGATTGGGGATTCCAATATTCTCCTTATGCTTATTTTAACGAACATAGTATTGTGCTCAATATGCAGCATATCCCTATGGTTATTTGTCGAAAAACGTTCGAGCAGTTGCTAACTATTGTAGATACTTTTCCAGGCTATTTTGTTGGTTCAAACTCAGATCTTCCTATTGTCGGTGGCTCTATTTTAAGTCATAATCACTATCAAGCCGGTCGACATACTTTTCCTATGGAAAAGGCAGAAGTGGTTCAATCATTTATTGTGAAAGGATTTGAAGATGTTGATACTGGGATTGTGAAATGGCCCATGTCTGTTATTCGCTTGAATTCTGCATCCAGAGAATCTTTGGTCGCATTAGCAGAGAAAATTCACTTAGCTTGGAAGGATTACTCAGACATTTCCGCTGATATTATAGCTTATACTGGTGAAACTTCTCATCATACGGTTACTCCTATTGCTCGAAAGCGCAATGGTAGGTATGAGTTAGATATTGTTCTTCGTGATAATCATACTAGTGATAAGTATCCTGATGGTGTTTATCATCCACATAAGGATGTCCAACATATCAAAAAGGAAAATATTGGTTTAATTGAGGTCATGGGATTGGCTATTTTACCGCCTCGATTAAAACAAGAGCTAGAAGAAGTTGAAAATTTCTTACTTGGTCAGGACAATCAAATTGCCGATTATCACCTAGATTGGGCTCAAAAGTTGAAGGCTTCTCATTTAGATGTAACAGCAGAAACAGTTACACAGATTGTTCGAGATGAAGTTGGCTTAGTCTTTACACGTGTTTTAGAAGATGCTGGTGTTTACAAATATACACCAGAAGGTCGTGCTGCCTTTAATCGTTTTATAGCTAGTCTAGGATTACAGGACTAGGAGTGGCAGCTAAATATTTCATAGAATTATACAGAGGAGATGAAAATGAGTGTACTAGTAGTTGGTGGAGCTGGTTATATAGGGTCACATATGGTTGATCGTTTGTTATCACAGGGCGGTAAAGGAGTTGTCGTTGTTGATAATCTTGTTACTGGGCATCGCAAGGCGGTTCATCCAGATGCTATTTTTTATGAAGGAGATATAGCTGATCAAGCCTTTATGCGAAAGGTCTTTAAGGAGAATCCTGATGTGGATACAGTGGTTCATTTTGCTGCCTTTTCATTAGTCGCAGAATCAATGGAAAAGCCGCTTAAATATTTTGATAATAATACGGTCGGTATGATCAAACTTTTAGACGTCATGATAGAATATGGTATTAAATATATAGTATTTTCATCAACGGCAGCGACTTATGGCATTCCAGAGGAGATTCCTATCTTAGAAACTGCTCCTCAAAACCCGATTAACCCTTATGGTGAGAGTAAATTGATGATGGAAAAGGTTATGAAATGGGCTGATCAAGCTTATGGTATTCGTTTTGTAGCCCTTCGTTACTTCAATGTGGCTGGTGCAAAACCAGATGGATCTATTGGTGAGGATCATGATCCAGAAACACATTTGCTGCCTATTATCTTACAGGTTGCTCAAGGTACCCGTGAAAAGATAATGATTTTTGGTAATGATTATGATACGCTGGATGGAAGTAATGTGCGAGACTATGTTCATCCCTATGATTTGGCAGATGCTCATATTTTAGCAGCAGATTATTTACGTAAGGGTGGTCAATCAGATGCATTTAACTTAGGATCGTCCACAGGTTTTTCGAATTTACAAATTTTGAAAGCAGCTCGTAAGGTGACTGGTAAAGATATTCCAGCAGAATTCGCTGCTAGGAGAGCTGGTGATCCGGATACTCTTATTGCCCAATCGCAGAAGGCTCGTGATGTTTTGGGATGGAATCCTCAATTTGATCATATTGAAAAAATTATTGAAACAGCTTGGGCTTGGCATTCTAATCATCCAAAAGGTTATGATGATAGAAGAGGATGAATGTCCAATTTATTTAATGGGTAGGAAATTAGAACTTTAGATAAGTATTCTTAGATTCTTTGAATAAGTTGTTCTTAAACAGGTACTAGTCAGAAATGACTTGGCATCACTGGTTGTTGAATTGAAACGAGTGTTTAAGATTGAGTATTAATTTTCTAAGTCATAAAACAAGGCCGAGACAATTTGTCTCGGCCTTATTTATATGGTCAATTTTATTTGCTAGGCGCAGTGGTTGGGAGTAAGACTTGTTGGCTATGCCAACTTTAGTCTTACCTCTGCACAATTCCTTAGGTGCTTTAGTACCAATGAACCACTGTTGATTGGCAGTCCTTATCTTGGGGCGCATTCTTATTTTCAGGCACCCCCTTAAACAGTCTGCTCTCTTGTTTTATATAGCTATCTCCTTAGTGGTAAGGAAGGTTTTATTATTTCATGGTTGGGAACAGCAATACATCACGTATAGTAGTAGTATCTGTCAAGAGCATGACTAGGCGGTCGATTCCGATACCAAGTCCGCCGGTTGGTGGCATGCCATATTCGAGGGCTTCAATATAGTCATAGTCAATACCTGTGGCTTCATCATCACCCAACTCTTTGGCTGCTGCTTGAGCTTTGAAGCGCTCTAATTGATCGATTGGATCGTTCAATTCAGTAAAGGCATTACCGTATTCTTTGGTCATGATGAAGAGTTCAAAGCGGTCGGTAAAGCGTGGATCTTCAGCATTCTTCTTAGCGAGTGGCGATACGGCCACAGGGTGTCCATAGACAAAGGTCGGTTGAATCAAGGTTTCTTCGACGAATTCTTCAAAGAAGGCGTTGATAATATGTCCAACTTCAGTATAGTGTTTTTCAACTGGTACATTTTTTTCTTTAGCGATTGCAAGGGCTTGGTCGAATGTCATTTCTTGCCAGAAATTGATACCTGTTACTTCCTGGATAGCATCAACCATATGCACACGCTTGAAAGGCTCATTGATCTTAATTTCAGTATCCTGATAGATAACTGGTAAATCTCCTTTAACAGCTTTGGCAGCGTGCTGGATAATGCCTTCTGTCAAATCCATGATATCATTGAAATCTGCATAGGCCTGATAGACCTCAATGGAGGTAAATTCAGGGTTGTGGGTAGCATCCATCCCCTCGTTGCGGAAGATACGGCCGATTTCATAAACACGCTCCATACCACCAACAATCAGGCGTTTGAGGTGGAGTTCGGTTGCAATACGAAGCACCATATCCATATTTTGAGCATTGTGGTGGGTAATAAATGGCTTGGCTGCTGCTCCTCCAGCTTCATTGTGAAGGACAGGAGTTTCTACTTCGAGGAAACCTTGGTCATCAAGATAGCGACGGATTTCTGAGATAATTTTTGAGCGGGTAACAAAGCGATCAAAGCTGTCACGGTTGGTGATGAGATCTAGATAACGTTTGCGGTATTTAGTCTCAACATCGGTCAAACCGTGGAATTTTTCAGGCAGTGGGCGAAGGGCTTTAGACAAGTGAGTGATGTGAGTGGCTTTGATGGATAGCTCACCCATATCCGTACGCATGACTTCACCTTCAACACCGAGGAAATCGCCAAGATCGGCTTTTTTGAAGATGTCATAGTTTTCTTCGCCGACTGTATCCTTACGGACGTAGATTTGGATTTGTCCTTGTCGGTCTTGAATGTGGGCAAAGCCAACTTTTCCCTTGCCACGCTTGGTCATGAGACGGCCAGCAATAGTAGCTGTCTCATCTAAGTCATGCAGTTCCTCTTTGGTCTTATCAGCGTATTTGCCTTTGAGCTCGCCGGAGTTGGTAGAAGCTTCAAAGCGTTTACCAAATGGATCAATCCCTTGCTCAATGAGGGCCGCCATTTTTTCACGGCGGACGATCTGCTGGTCATTTAATTCTTCATGGTGTTGCTGTGACATTGTTTTCCTCCAGAAAATTCTTCACATTATTTTATCATAAAATAGTAGGTATTAGTAGCGACTTGATGATTATTTTAAAGTCTGTAGAGGCTTAGAGAGTCTTCTCGCAATTCTCTTAGAAAGGTTGCTATCTCTATGGTATAATAGTAAGGAAATATTCAGAAGGGCACGGAATCATGAGACAATTATCTCAAGAAGAAATCGAATGGGCCAGAGCTTTTCAGGCTATCCATGGTCGTATGCCATCGATGGATGAGCTAGCCCAAGGGATGGACAGGGTCCGAGGAACTTCGACTGGTTTAGAGGCCCAGAAGCTCAAAGGCTCAGGGAAAAGATTTGGAAGCAAGGAGAAACTTGTCGCTAGTTTGATTATCTTTGGACTTCTAGTTATTGTAACGGTTTTGGTCTTTGAGTTAAGAGAGCAAAAGCAAACAGCAGCACATTCTCTAGTCACTTCCTCCAATCGAACCACTAGCAGTGGTGAGTCAAGTTCTCAGGTTTCTAAGAGCGAAAGGCCTTCTCAGTCTTCATCAGCTAGTCGATCCTCTTTATCCAGTAGTGCAACAAGCAGTCGCTACTGGAATTCTGATAAGGCTTCTCAGCTGTCTAGCTTTATGGACAGCTGGGGAGAGGAAATGGGGCAGCCTGATTATAAGCAATTGACGCGTATGCTGACGATTCGCTGGTTGGATGGTCGTAGTTTAGAAAGCGACTGGGCGGTTGTTGATGGTTATGAGTACTGGTATTCAACTGGTAATAAAGTTCATCGTTACATCTTTGTTATCAATAGTGCTGGTCAGTCCAAGGTTCTTTATTCACAGGATACCAATGGAGATACATACTGGGTTAAAGAAACTGAAAATCAGGAACTCAAAGATGGCTTCAAAGAGATTGTTACTGGTTAGCAGCGTCTAATTGGTAAGGTTGCCTCTTAGTTCTGCTGCTTAATTTTGAGAGATAAATTTGTGAGGATATCATGATTACTTCGATTGTTTTTGATGTAGACGATACTATTTATGACCAGCAGGCTCCCTATCGCCTAGCTATGGAGAAGTGTTTTCCAGACTTTGATATGACAGCTATTAATCAGGCTTATATCCGTTTTCGTCATTATTCGGATGTTGGCTTTCCCCGTGTCATGGCTGGCGAATGGACGACTGAGTATTTCCGATTTTGGCGCTGTAAGGAAACGCTAGTAGAATTTGGGTACCCAGAGATAGATGAGGCAGCCGGTCAAGCTTTCCAAGATGTCTATGAGCATGAGCTGGATCATATTACTATGCTTGATGAGATGCGTATGACTCTTGATTTTCTCAAAGAAAAAGGTGTTCCTATGGGAGTCATTACTAATGGTCCTACAGAGCATCAGCTGAAAAAAATTCATAAATTAGGGCTTTATGATTATATTGAGCCTAAAAATGTGATCGTCAGCCAGACGACAGGTTTTCAAAAACCTGAGAAGGAAATTTTTAATCTAGCAGCTGAACAATTTGGGATGAATCCAGAAACGACCCTTTACGTTGGCGATTCTTATGATAACGATATTATTGGGGCTAAGCGCAGTGGTTGGCAGGCAATGTGGTTTAACCACCGTGGGCGCAGTCTTAAGTCTGGTGTTAAACCCGTCTATGATCTAGCTATTGATAATTTTGAGCAGCTCTACGGGGCTGTCAAGGTTCTCTTTGACCTTCCTAATAGTAAGTTTCTCTTTGATGCTAACGATAAAGAAAATCCTATCCTTAAGATGGGATTGGAAAACGGTTTGATGATGGCTGCAGAGCGCTTGTTGGAGTCTAATATGAGTATTGATAAAGTTGTTATCTTATTACGGCTTACTGCACAGCAAGAGCGTATTCTGCGTATGAAATATGCAACACGATGAATAGAAAAAACTTACAGATCATGACATCTGTAAGTTTTTTTATATCTTCTAAGGCGCTATGTAGCTTCGGATCTACCTTATTCAGAAGCTTGCTCCCATTTACGTGATAAGTAGCGAGAGTAGCTTGAAATCCCGTAGTTGACAAGGAAGTAGGCTAGTGTAATGAGAAGGTATAAGGTGAAGATTTGGCTGGTTTCAAAGTACTTTCCCATAAGGATTTGACTTTTACCAAAAAGATCTTGCAGGGCAATAACAGAATAAAGAAAGCTAGTGTCTTTAACGACGGTTACAAACTGCGAAATAATTGACGGCAACATCTTGCGAATGGCTTGAGGTAGAATGATGATGTAGAGAATTTGAAAGTGAGTAAACCCTTGTGAGAGTCCAGCTTCTGTCTGTCCCTTATCAATGGCGTTTAATCCTCCACGGATAATTTCAGCTAAGGCAGCTGAGGTGAAAATAGTAAAGGCAGTAATACCAGCCGGCGTTGCCTTGAGTTGGAATACTAGGAAGACGATGAAAATCCAAAGTAAGTTGGGCACATTACGGACAAACTCAATGTAGATACTAGCAATAATACTGAGGATTTTATTGCTGCTGTTACGCATGACTGCTAGGATCATCCCTAAAATCGTTGATAGGATAATGATGATAAAGGCAAGATACAAGGTTGTCCACAGTCCTTCTGCTAGGAATTTGAGATTATAAGGTGCTAATAAATCTGACATTTAATCCGCTCCTCTCTATAAACTGTAGGCTTTTTTGTTAGCTTCTTCTTGGCGGCGTCCCCACTTAGCAATTGGAAAACATAGCACAAAGTAGAGAAGGGCAGCGCCAACAAATGCTGGAATATAATTAGTTGTTTCGTAAGCCCAGGCTTTGGCTGTAAACATGATATCAGCCCCCGAAATGATAGCAACCGTAGAAGTGTTCTTGATTAGGTTGACGACCTGGTTGATCATTGGTGGAATGATGATTCGAATCGCTTGAGGTAAGATGATCAGAGTCATCGTTTCACGATAGGTAAAGCCTTGCGATAAGGCTGCTTCCGTTTGTCCACGCGGGATGGATTCAATACCTGAGCGGATAACCTCAGCCATGTAGGCCCCTGTATAAATGCCAACACAAAGGACTGAGGTTAAAAAGGCAGGTACTTTGATGGCACCGTTTGTCAGGATCGAAATCCCATAAAAAACAAAGACAAAATGCACTAGAAGTGGTGTATTTTGAAAAATTTCTACATAGACACGTGCTAGGGCCTTGGCAAATTTATTGCGAGAGGAGGACATGGCTCCAAAAATTAGGCCGAGCAGTAAAGCTAGAATGAGTGCCCCAATAGCCATGCCTAGGGTATAGAAGAATCCTTTGGCAAATTCACCAAAGTTGTCAAAGTAAGCAGCCCAGCGAGATAGATCATAGGGGCTGTCACCAGCAGCTAATAAATAGGTCATAGGATCTCCTTTCTAGTTTTCTGCAGGCTGAGACGGTTCAAGATCGTAGCGTTGGTAGATTTTCTCCAGGCTTCCGTCTTGACGCCATTGGTTCAGTAAGCCATTGACATAGTCGGTTACTTCTGTGTTTGTTTTTTTAGAAGCAATCCCGTATTCCATAGTGTCAAAGCCTTGGTCTAGGATTTGGTTTTGCTTGCTGACATAACCGGATAGGATAGATTTATCGACAGAAAAAGCATCAATACGGTAAGCTCGAAGGGCAATAGCCAGCTCTGGATAGCTACCTAACTGGATATACTTAAAGCTAATATGATTGTCTTTGGCATAGGCATCTAGTGAGGCCTTGGTTGAGGAGCCCTGTGCAATTCCGATCGTCTTACCATCTAACTCTTTTGGATCTTTGATTCCAGATTTTTTGTTGACCAAAAAGCCAATTTCATCGTAATAATAAGGATTTGATATGCTGTAATTAGCTTTTCTTTCGTCATTGATAGTGTAGGTCGCTATGGTCATATCTACTTGACCATTGTCCAACAGAGCCTCACGTGTTTGAGCTGTTACGGGTGTGTAGGCCACCTTGACGCCAATATTGTCAGCAATTTTCTTGGCAATATCGACTTCCATACCGGTGTACTTGCCGGTCTTAGCATCAAAATAGCCAAAGTTAGGAACGTCTTGCTTAACACCGACCCGCAGGACACCACGCTTTTTGATCTCTTGAACTTGATCAGGAAGCTGGCTTTGCTCTTTAGCATTTGCTAGTTGTAGATGTCTTAATCCTATGCCGATGGTTAGGATTAAGATAAGACTTGTCAATAAGGAAAGTTTCTTCATAGGTCCCTCCTTACTCTGCTTCGATACGGTCGCTGGTGTGATTGATGATCTTAGATAAGAACTGCTTAGCGCGTGGCTCTCTCGGATTGTCAAAGAAGCCATCGACATCTGTCGTATCTTCTAAAATCTCGCCATCGGCCATAAAGATGATACGATCCGCTACACTGCGGGCAAAGCCCATCTCATGGGTAACCACTACCATATTCATGCCTTCTTTGGCTAAATTTTGCATAACTGTTAAGACATCACCGATGGTTTCAGGATCCAGGGCTGATGTTGGTTCATCAAAGAGCAGGAGTTCCGGCTTCATAGCTAAGCCACGGGCAATGGCGACACGTTGCTTTTGCCCCCCAGAAAGCATGCCTGGATAGGAGTCCTTGCGGTCCCACATATTAACATAGGTAAGATATTTTTCGGCGAGTTCAGTCGCTTCTTTTTCACTCATACCAAGAACACGTACAGGGGCTAAGATGACGTTTTCTAAAACGGTTTTATGGGGATAGAGGTTGAAGTGCTGAAAGACCATTCCGACTTCTTTACGCAGTTGAACAAGCTCCTTATTGGAAGCGTTGGAAACTTGGTGGCCATTGACCGTTAAACTCCCTTGGTCGATACTCTCAAGTGCGTTCATGGTGCGAATCAGTGTTGATTTACCAGAACCTGAAGGGCCAAGTAGTACGACGACCTGACCTTTTTCAATGTTTACATTGATATTGCGGAGCGCATGATAGTCACCGTAGTATTTTTCAACATTTTTGTATTCAATTAGGGCCATGATTACCTCCACTCGAATTTTTATTGATAGATGTCAGAATTTCTGACATTGTAAACAGTCTACTATAATTGTCGATAGTTGTCAATATTTTCTGAAAATTTATAGCGTGAAAGGGATCTTAAGACTTCTTATGTTTGCCTAAGTGGAAAAAAATCTGTTATAATAAGTCTTAAGTACCATCGTAGGTTTAGAAAAGGAGAGAGTAGCATGAAAAAGATTTTAGTGGTTGATGATGAAAAACCAATTTCTGATATTATTAAATTTAATTTGATTAAAGAAGGGTATGAGGTTGTTACAGCTTTTGATGGCCGTGAAGCCCTAGAGAAGTTTGAGGAGACCAATCCTGATTTGATTATCCTGGATTGGATGCTGCCAGAGCTTGAGGGGCTTGAGGTAGCCAAGGAAATTCGCAAGAGCAGCCATATTCCTATTATTATGTTGTCTGCTAAAGACAGCGAATTTGACAAGGTCATTGGATTGGAAATTGGTGCGGATGACTATGTGACCAAGCCGTTTTCAAATCGTGAACTATTGGCACGTATCAAGGCTCATCTTCGTCGTACGGAAACGATTGAGACAGCAGTGGCAGAAGAAAATAATAGCTCAGATAATGAGTTGAATATCGGTGACCTTCAGATTATTCCAGATGCCTTTGTTGCCAAGAAGCGTGATAAGGAAATTGAGCTGACCCACCGGGAGTTTGAGCTGCTGCACCATTTGGCTACTCATATTGGCCAAGTGATGACACGTGAACATTTGCTGGAGTCTGTCTGGGGATATGACTATTTTGGAGATGTTCGTACGGTTGATGTTACAATTCGTCGTTTGCGTGAAAAAATAGAGGACACACCTAGCCGCCCAGAATATATTTTAACCCGCCGTGGTGTCGGTTATTATATGAAATCATATGACTAATAATTTTTGGATTAAAAATGTAAATACTTTTGAGTTTGCCTTACTCATCCTGTTAGCCTTCGTATCTGTTTATTTTATTTACTTGGCCTTTAGGGAATACCGTAATACTAAGACGATCAGAATGATCAGTAAAAAAATTACGGATTTGATCGGTGGTGACTATACGGAGGATTTGGAGTTAAAAGGTGATCGCGAGTTGATTGATCTGGGGAAAAATGTCAACGATCTTTCAGATGTCTTACGTCTAACCCATGAACATCTCTCGCAAGAGCGTAATCGATTGGCCTCCGTCCTCTCTTATATGAGTGACGGAGTTTTAGCGACCAATCGTGTGGGTAAGATCATCATGATCAATGAAACCGCTCAAAAACAGCTCAATCTTACTCGGGAAGAAGCTCTAGATATGAATATTATGGAGCTGATCGATGGAGATGACTATAGTTTTAGAGATTTGATTACTCATACGCCTGAGATAACGATCAATCGGCGAAATGAATATGACGAATTTATCACTCTGAGGATTAACTTTGCTCTCAATCGCCGTGAAAGTGGCTTTATTTCAGGTCTTGTAGCAGTTTTGCATGATACAACGGAGCAGGAAAAAGAGGAGCGGGAACGCCGTCTCTTTGTCTCAACGGTGAGTCATGAGCTGCGTACCCCTTTGACTTCAGTTAAATCCTACTTGGAAGCTCTTAATGAAGGCGCCTTACAGGAGGATGTAGCACCAAGTTTTATTCAGGTCTCTCTTGATGAGACCAATCGGATGATGCGGATGATTTCGGATCTTTTGCAGCTGTCTCGTATTGATAATGATAATAGTCATTTGGAGATTGAGATGATTAATTTCACAGCCTTTATGGATGTTATTTTGGATCGTTTCGATCAAATCAAACAGCAGCAAGATTCTGATAAGGACTATGAAATCATCAGGAATTATACCTCCAATCCGATTTGGATCGAGATCGATACAGATAAGATCAATCAGGTCCTGGATAATATCCTTAATAATGCTATTAAATATTCTCCAGATGGTGGGAAGATTTCAGTTGTGATGACCACCACTGAAAGTCAGTTGATTATCTCTATTTCTGACCAAGGTTTAGGGATTCCTAAGAAGGATCTTCCGATGATCTTTGATCGTTTTTATCGTGTGGATAAGGCTAGAAGTCGTGCTCAAGGTGGTACAGGTCTTGGTTTATCGATTGCTAAGGAGATTGTTAAGCTGCATGACGGCTTTATCTGGGCCAAGAGTGACTATGGAGAAGGTTCGACCTTCACGATTGTTTTACCTTATGATAAGGATGCTGGCTTAGAGGATGACTGGGGAGGAGATGATGATATCGAATGAGCAGTGATGGCTTTAAATACAGTATCTTGGCCTCAGGATCAAGTGGCAATTCCTTTTATTTAGAAACACCGCAGAAAAAAATTTTAATTGATGCTGGTCTATCCGGTAAAAAGATCACAAGTCTTTTATCTGAGATTGATCGTAAGCCAGAGGATTTAGATGCTATTTTAGTGACCCATGAGCATAAGGACCATATCCACGGTGTCGGTGTTCTGGCACGAAAATATGACTTGCCGATCTACGCTAATGAAAAAACCTGGCAAATTATGGATGAGCATAATATGTTGGGTAAAATTAATCCTGAGCTGAAGCGTATTTTTGGGCGAGGGAAACTCATAACCTTTGGAGACATAGATATTGAGAGTTTTGGTGTCAGTCATGATGCTGTGGATCCACAATTCTATCGTTTTATGAAGGATAATAAGAGCTTTGTTATGCTGACAGATACTGGTTATGTCAGTGATCGTATGGCTGGCTTTATTGAAAATGCGGATGGCTATCTGATCGAGTCTAATCATGATGTGGAAATCTTGCGCTCCGGAGCTTATCCTTGGAGTCTCAAGCAGAGAATACTATCTGATCGTGGTCATTTGTCCAATGAAGATGGCTCAGAGACGATGATCAGGACTATCGGTCGTAAGACTAAGAAGATTTACCTAGGGCATCTGAGTAAGGAAAATAATATCAAGGAATTAGCGCATATGACAATGGAGAATAATCTTGCGCAAGCTGATTTTGGCGTTGGCCATGATTTTCAAGTCTTGGATACATCTCCAGATGAAGCGAGTCCACTGACAGATATATAAAAAAATCAATCTCTTTCTTGAGATTGATTTTTTTTATTGTATCTGTTTCTTAATACTTGGACCAGGTCTTTGGGATAAAGAGTAAGAGCAGGGGATAGATTTCTAAACGTCCAGCGATCATGGCAAAAGACATGAGGAGTTTGGCCCAAGGGCTAAAAATATCAAAAGTTTTAGCTGTTCCCAGCATAGGTCCAATATTATTGAAGGTCGAAGCAGCAGCACTGAAGACAATCATAAAATTATTTTGATCGATACTGAGTAAGAGTACGAGAGTGAGGAAAATCATGGTATAAACGGCTAGGTACTTCAAAACGCTGTGTTGGGTATCTTTATCGAGAGGACTTTTATTGATATGAAGTGAAAAAACACGATTGGGGTAGAGATTTTTAAGCACTTGATTGCGTGCAATCTTAGCTGTAATCAGTCCCCGCATGACCTTGAAACCACCTGCTGTGGAGCCTGCAGATCCTCCGATAAACATGAGAAGCAGCAGGATAATTTGTGAAAATAGAGGCCATTTCGTGAGGTCGGTAATCCCAAATCCGGTTGTTGTCATGACATTAGCTACTTCAAAGAAACTGTACTCTAGGCTGTTGTGCCAAGAACCGTAGAGGCTAAAGATATTCAAGAAAATAAGAACTGTTGCTATGATAACAATACCGATATAAGTCTTGAGTTCCTCATCGCCGAAGAAGCTCTTGAATTTACGTAATAAAAGGAAATAATAGAGATTGAAATTCACTCCAAAGATTAGGGTTCCGGTTGCCACAACTGTAGAAATGAGGCTACTGTTGTAATGGGCAATACTGTCATTGTAGACTGCAAACCCGCCGGTACCAGCCCCTCCCATAGCTGTGATCAAGCTATCGTAGAGAGGCATGCCAACTAACCATAGAATCAAGGCGAAGATGACGAACATAGCCAGATAAATAATATAGAGGATCTGGGCGGTACTTTTGAGTTTAGAAACCACCTTGCCAAAGATAGGACCGGGGACTTCAGCCCTCATAATTTCTAAGTGGGCATTCTTAGAATTTTCCATAATAGCTAGAGCAAAGACCAGTACCCCCATCCCACCGATGAGATGGGTGAAACTTCTCCAAAATAAGAGGGAGTGTGATAGAACAGCCACATCAGGAAGGATAGTAGCCCCAGTCGTCGTAAATCCCGAGCTGACTTCAAAGAAGGCATCGATTAGGCTGGGAATCTGTCCTGAAAAAACGAAGGGCAAAGCGCCAAAGAAGGACCATAGAATCCAGCATAGGGATACGATTAAGAGCCCTTCTTTACTATAGATTTGGTATTTTTTAGGTTTGAAATAGCTGCCGATACCACCTAAGATCAGTAAAATACCGATTGTTGCTAGAATACTGAGGACAACAGTTGGCTCCTCTTTGTAACCAAGAGCAAGGACGAGCGGGACAAGTAACAATCCAGCTTCAATTAACATGAGCTTAGACAGGAGATAACGGACCATAGAACGATTCATCTAGGCGACCTCACTTTTCTAATAAATCATAAATGTCTGTGACATTTGATTGAAGGGTGACGAGGATGATTTTATCCCCCACTTCGTAGGTATCCTGTCCAGTAGGAAAAATAACTTGTCCTTTGCGAATAATGGCGGCTACCAGTACCCCTTTTTTAAGTTTGATTTCTGAGATATGCTTACCAGCCACCTTATTTTTAGGACGGATTTCAAACTGTAGGGTTTCAATTCGCCCATTAGCAATATGATGGATGGCGTCAAGCGAGGAGGATTCTTGGGCATTATCACGCCCTCTGATGAAGTGCATCATGTTGTCAACAGCAATAGATTTTGGCGTTACAATACTAGAAAAGCTATCTGTATCGATAATCTCTAAGAGACTGGTTCGATTGACCTTAGTAATATTCTTTTCAATTCCCAGGGTGTTGAGGAACATGGAAGAGATGATGTTTTCTTCATCGACACCCGTCAGGGTTGCGACGGCATCGTAATTTTCTACGCCTTCTTCCACTAAGATGTTTTTGGCTGTTCCATCCCCTTGGATGATTGGAATTTCTGGGAATTCCTGACTGAAGAAGCGACTTCTATTTTCATTGATTTCGATAACCTTGAGCTTCATTTTGGTATGGCGGAGGATATTGAGCAGGTAGTAGCTGATACGGCCTGCGCCGACAATCATGAGATTTTTGAGAACCTTACTCTTAACAAAGTTGTGAAAGAGAATCATTTCCACACGATTACCTGTGACGAAAATTTTATCACCAGTTTCGATAGTCGCTTCGCCATCAGGGATAGTGATGTCTTCACCACGTTGGATGGCGCAGACAACAATATTACCGAATTTTTGTCGGAATTGCTCCAGACTCATATTACACAGGCGACTGTTTTCAGAGATTTTAAATTCCATCATCATAATGCGTCCGTTGACAAAGTGCTCAACAGAGAGTGCTCCTGGGAAGTCAACGGCATTAGCAATCTGACGGGCTGTCAGGAGCTCAGGATTGACAACCATTGAAAAACCTAAGAAATTTTGTTCTTTAAAATAGCTGTTAGAATACTCAGGATTGCGGACGCGGACAATGGTCTCTTTAGCCCCCATTTTTTTGGCTAGGACGGCTGAGATCATATTGACTTCATCTTGATTGGTCATAGCGACAAAAATGTCGCAATTTTTAACGTCTGCTTGTTCGAGGATTTTAAAGTTGGCCCCATTACCGACCAAGCCCATGATATCTAGGCGTTTGGTCAGGTGATTGAGGACTTCCTCTTTTTCCTCGATCAGGGTAATATCATGCTGTTCTTGTACTAGGGATCGGCAGAGGGCAGTCCCTACTTTACCACCACCAACAACAATAATTTTCATGTTTATTCCTCATCTTATTAACTAGCGAAAAGTCGCTTTAAACTAGTATACTATCATACTCTTTTTTTGGAGAAATTGCATCAAAATTATTAAAAAAATATAGGGGTGACATATCTATGTTACAAAGCTGTAGAACTCTTGAAAAAAAGCAGGATTTGATAAAAATTTTACAAATTCAGTTGACATCTTTTAATATCGTGTTATACTTATTAACAATGATTCGTTCATTTAAATCACACCTGTTATGATTTAAGTTAACGAGCCACCATCAACCATGCTGTCTGCTGAGCTTGACTCCAGGCAGTGTGGTTATTTTTTTACAAAAAAGAGGTAGGTATGACGGTTCAACCTTTTATACAGGAAAGTTATCAGGAGAAAGCAGCTAGAAATCATGTGGTTTTATTTGAGCCTCAGATTCCAGCTAATACAGGCAATATCGCTAGGACTTGCGCAGCAACAAATAGTCCCTTACACATTATTCGTCCCATGGGGTTTCCGATTGATGATCGTAAGATGAAGCGTGCTGGTTTAGATTATTGGGACAAGCTTGATATTAGGTTTTATGACAGTTTGGAAGAGTTTATGCAGCAGTGTCCAGGTCAGGTACATCTTGTGACAAAGTTTGCGCAGAAGACTTATTCTGATGAGGATTATGATGATGGTCAGCTTCATTATTTTATGTTTGGCCGAGAAGACAAGGGACTTCCAGAAGACTTTATGCGTCGGTATTCTGAACAGGCTATTCGTATCCCTATGAATGACCAGCATGTTCGCAGTCTAAATCTTTCAAATACGGTTACGATGATTATCTATGAAGCTCTTCGTCAGCAGGACTATGTGGGTCTAGAAAGAGTTCATCAGTACCCAAAAGATAAGTTAAAATAAACAGAGCTCTTAAATTATACTACAGACAGGTTAGATCAAAAGAGAGTGGGACAAAATCGTGATTTTGTCCCACTCTCTTTTTGCATGTTCACTTAGTGATGTTGGTGTAGTTAAGGACGCAGGTTGTTTTGCTCTTTTGTGGCTTTGGCATTATGTGGGCTGTTAGGGTGCTCTTGTTAGGGTTGGACTATTTTGTAATTATAGGAAAGCTGGATGATTTAGAGCGATTTCTTTTCTTGCATTCTTCTTGGAATTTTACTATACTTGTGGTGTCTTCAGGGCAGGGTGAGATTCCCGACCGGCGGTGATTGCTTGCAGGGGCAAGTAAAAGTCCGCGAGCCAAGTGGCTGATGTGGTGAGATTCCGCAACCGACAGTATAGTCTGGATGGGAGGAGACAGGTTTTTTGTGATCGCTGAGAGTGTTTCTTTGCACCTGCTTTTGATCAACGAATAACTATGCCTCCTTCAATTTGAAAAAATTGGAGGAATTTTTTATGTCAACACAAACAACACGTCGTCTGGTCTATATGGCTATTCTAGGAGCCTTATCATTTATTCTCATGCTCTGGCAGTTTCCATTAATACCAGGGGTAGATTTTTTACAGTTTGAATTTTCGATATTGCCTGTACTGCTAGCCTTGCTTTTATTTGATTATAAAAGTGCCTTGGCTGTTTTAATATTGCGGACAGTCCTTAAATTGATTTTTGCCAATGGTGGGATTGGCAGTTTGATTGGTCTACCGATGAATATCATTGCCTTAGCTTTATTTGTTTGGGCTATGTCAGCCTTTTGGAAGAAGGAGAGGACAAGGGTGCGCTTTATATTAGCTGCTGTTATTGGCACGGTACTGATGACTGTTGCTATGGTGGTTCTTAATTATTTTTATGCTGTTCCTCTGTATGCGACCTATGCTGGCTTTGATATTAAAGCAACCTTGGGTCTTGCTCGCTATCTATTTGGGGCTGTAGTTCCTTTTAATATGATCCAAGGTGCTATTTTTTCTATCAGCTTTTTCATCCTGGATCTCGCTGTGAAACCTGTTCTATCACGAATTAAGGGAGACATGTTATACTAGGATGTATGGTGAATAAACAGAAATTTTTAATGATAGCTAGCTTTTTTGCTCTGATATTTATTGTCTTGGGTTATTTGGTTAAATTTTATCCAGATGTGCTGGTTGATTTTGACAGCTCTATCCATGATGCTGTTCGTGGAGATCTACCAGCGGGATTGACGCTCTTTTTTAGGCTGATTACCCATGTTGGCGACACGATAACTCAAGTGTTAATTGCCTTGGTGGCCTTTATTTTTCTCAGGATCAAGAAATGGCGGGCTGAGAGCTGGCTAGTAGCCGGCAATGCTGTCTTGGCAGGGTTAGCTATCATGGTGTTCAAATCTATTTATCAGCGTCCTCGTCCACGTTTGGAACATCTCGTCCATGCTGATGGTTATTCGTTTCCGAGTGGGCATTCCTTAGGGACTATGTTGATTTTTGGTAGCTTGATCATTATTTGTTACCAACGGATTCAAAGCAAGTGGCTCCGATATAGTGTTGTAAGTCTATTTGGCTTGCTGATTTTCTTAGTTGGTCTTTCACGAGTCTATCATGGTGTCCACTATCCTAGCGATGTCTTGGCAGGGTTTAGCCTAGGTCTTGCGATTCTTTGGGCAGGGTATCCTTATTATGCTAATCAACGTTTTCAGTGGCGTTTTAATAGCCGACAAGATTAGAAGATAGCCTTATCATTACTAGGTAGCTTTGTTGAGAAAAGCACTTCTAAGTTTTGAGGCAGGACAGCTAACTGATGTATCAGAATTATGGTTTGACCTTTCCGATTGATTCGTTTCAATCGGGGGGTCTTTTTTTGCTTTAAACTGGTGAGTTCTATGACTAGGAAGATGAAAGTGCTATAATAATTTTATGAAGAAACGTTACAACACTGTCAATGACTATTACCGTAAAATATTTGGTGAAAAGATTTTTAAGCTACCCATTGATGCAGGATTTGACTGTCCCAATCGTGATGGGACAGTTGCTCATGGTGGCTGTACTTTTTGTACCGTATCTGGTTCTGGTGATGCTATTGTAGCACCAGAAGCGCCCATTCGTGAGCAGTTTTATAAAGAAATTGACTTTATGCACCGCAAGTGGCCCGAGGTCAATAAATATCTAGTCTATTTCCAAAACTTTACTAATACGCATGATAAAGTCGAGGTTATTCGTGAGCGCTATGAGCAGGCGATCAATGAGCCAGGAGTGGTTGGTATCAATATTGGTACACGTCCTGACTGTTTGCCTGATGAGACCATTCTTTATCTGGCAGAGCTCTCAGAGCGCATGCATGTCACCCTTGAGTTAGGACTTCAGACGACCTATGAAGAGACTTCTGAGCGGATCAATCGAGCTCACAGCTATCAACTCTATATCGATATTGTCAAGCGTGTGCGTGAGCTAGCTCCCACGATCGAAATTGTTTCTCACCTCATCAACGGTCTGCCTGGTGAGACCCATGAGATGATGGTGGAGAATGTCCGTCGCTTGGTGCGTGATAATGATATCAATGGGGTCAAGCTCCACCTCCTCCACCTCATGACTAACACTCGTATGCAGCGAGACTACCATGAAGGGCGTTTGCAGCTCCTCAGTCAGGATGAGTATGTCTCTATCATCTGCGACCAGCTGGAGATTATTCCTAAGGATATCATCATTCACCGCATCACAGGCGATGCCCCACGCGATATGCTGATCGGTCCCATGTGGAGCCTCAATAAGTGGGAGGTTCTCAATGCTATTGACAAAGAAATGGAAAGACGAGGGAGTGTACAGGGGTGTAAGGTGGGAGGATAATATGTCTGAAAATAATAATAGAAAAAGCTGTGGATTGAACAATCTGAATAGATTATATGACTTAGCCTCTGGTTTTCAACTTGGAAAAAAATGGGATAAACTATCTCCGACAGTTAATAATGTCAAAGAATTTACTCTTGAAAAACTAAATACAGAACCGCCTAAAAATCTCAATGGTGATCCAAATAAGTCATCTTCTGAATACTGTCTCGCTCATTTTTGTGGCAATCTATATAACTACAAAATACGTGAGAATAAATTAGATGATGATTTAGAAAATGAAATTAATGAGCACAGTAAGGCAATCAGAAAGTATTGCTTAAAGGATGATATCGTTGTATATAGAGGTATTGATGATTTAGTCAAGGGACAAATGAAGGAGGCAGCAAAGGAAGTTGATGGAACTGATTTATATGACAAAGCTTTTCTGAATACAAGTCTTGTAAAGGGATACGAAAAGAACACTAATATTAAATTAAGGATTTTTTTACCAAGAGGGACTTGTGCATTTTACACAGGTAATATCAATGGTGAGGAAAAACGTTACTATGAGGTTATTGTCCAAAAAGGTGCAAAATTGAAAATTATATCTGAAGATAATGACTATACTAATTGCATATTATTAAGTACAAGTTAATAGTTGAAATTTGAGAGAGGAAAGATAAGATACGTGGTCAAAGGCCTCTTTACCTCTCTCGTGATTATTTAGTTACGATGTAACTGTACAGATGATGGTTCTATTTGCAAGATAGAATGTAGATATTCAGCGTCATTTGATTAAATAAGTTACAAATAAGGAGACATTGTATGAAACTCAAGGCAATACCAGCTTTAGCTGATAATTATATTTGGCTATGGTCTAAAGGGGACGAAGCGGTCATCGTTGACCCAGGAGAAGCCAAACCAGTTTTAGACTATTTGGAAGAGCACAATCTCAAAGCGGGCGCTATCTTGGTCACTCATGGCCATGCTGACCATATCGATGGCATGAGCGAGATTGTGGCCAGATACCCCAATGTCAAGACCTATGGGTCTAAGGAAGTCAGTCACTTGGTGGATACTGTCCTGAAAGACGGTGATACTATTGAACTCTACGGCTCTCAGATAGAGGTCTTTTTAACGGCGGGGCATACGGAAGGCCACATTTCTTATCTTGTGGATAAGCAGCACCTCTTGTGTGGTGATGCGCTCTTCTCAGCAGGATGCGGCAGAGTCTTTACAGGAGACTATGACGCCCAGTACAATTCCATGGTCTTTTTCAGAAGTTTAGCGGATACTGTCAATGTTTATGCAGCTCATGAATACACGCTGACTAATTTGCAATTTGCCATGACACAAACGACAGACGCTTTTGTCAAAGAGTATTATGATCAGACGAAAGCCCTTATCGAACAAGGCCTTCCAAGCCTGCCATCTACCATAGGAGTAGAAAAACAAATCAATGTTTTTCTCATGGCTAAGGATGTCCAAGAATTTACAAGCCTGAGAATCTTGAAGGATAACTTTTAGGCGAATATTAGAAGAAGGAATCATTTTATGATGAAACGTCCTATCCAACTCTCGCATGATTTTTTGGAAGAAGTGTTAGACCAAGATAGTATCGCGGTGGATGCGACCATGGGAAATGGCAATGACACCGCCTTTTTGGCAGGTTTAGCCAAAAAGGTCTACGCCTTCGATATTCAGGAACAGGCCCTTGAGAAAACACGGGAGCGCTTGGCGCATCAAAATCTGACCAATGTCCAGCTGATCCTAGATGGCCATGAAAATGTGGATACTTATGTTTCTGAGCCCATCCGCGCAGCTATCTTCAACCTCGGCTATCTGCCAAGTGCGGACAAATCAGTGATCACCAAACCTGATACAACTTTGAGTGCTATTGGAAAGATTTTAGACCGCCTAGAAGTTGGCGGACGCCTGTCCATCATGATCTACTACGGTCACGAGGGCGGTGATCAGGAAAAGAACGCTGTCCTAAACTATGTCCGCCAGCTGGACCAGAACCGCTTCACAGCCATGCTCTATCAGCCGCTTAATCAAGTCAATACGCCGCCCTTTTTAGTCATGGTGGAGAAGTTGGCATAAGGCATAAAGTAAAGAAAAAGGAGTTTGAGACAAAAGTCCAAACTCCTTAGTACTCTTCTAAATTTATCTGATTGATGCAGTGGATGGTTAGATATCCTTGTCCCTTGCTCTGTCTATCCTACCCACCTCTTTTTGCTAATCTTTATAGCTTCGTATTTCGCCCTTTATATCATAACTCCGGCTTGATAAAAAAGCGATGGTCATCAATGGGAATGATAGAAACCTGATTATCGAAGAATTGGGTCAGGGTTGGCACGGTAATGATGTCTTCTTTCTTGCCTTGGGCAACAATGTGTCCTTGTTTAAGGAGCAGGACATGATCCATCTTTTGGGTGATTTCCTCGGCATGGTGGGTGACGTAGAGAACCGTAGGTGCTTGCGGCAGGTCGGTGATCCGATCGATTTGCTTGAGCAATCTTTCTCTGGCAAAGAGATCCAGCCCTACAGTAGCTTCGTCTAGGATGATAATCTCCGGCTCTTCCATGAGACAGCGAGCGATCATGATGAGCTGGCGCTCGCCTTGGGATAAAGTGTGGAGTCGGCGTCCGATGAGCTTCTTACCGTCTAAGCGTCTCAGCATGTCTCTAGCTTCTTCCAGCTCTTTTTCGCCATATTCCTTGTAGAGTATGGAGGACTTATACTTACCGGTTAAAACGGCCTGTTCGGCGACCATCTGCAAGGAGAGGCGGTCGCTGATAAAGCCCGAGACGATCCCAATTTTTTTACGGATTTCAGTGATGTCGCCTTGGCCAAAGGGAATACCGAGCACTTCAACCTTTCCCTTGGTCTGATAGTATTCAGCCATGATGAGCTTGAGAAGGGTTGTCTTTCCCGAACCGTTAAGTCCCAAAATAGCCCACGTTTGCCCTTTCTCGACAGTCCAGTTGATGTCTGTCAGCAGATTTTTGCCTTGCTTGCGTAAACTGACATTTGTCATGGAAATGATTGGCATATCTTCACCTCCTGAGTGATCTTTAGCTTTATTATAGCATATGGTTAGAGATGGTTTGGGGGAGGCTGGGTGAGTTTTCGACAAGGCAGAGGAATTTATGCTATAATGGGGGCACTATATCATATTAGGAGAAGAGATTTTCATGGAAGACCCGAGCAGTCAGCATTTGCTGCTTCAATTATTATTACTGATTATTTTAACCTTTTTAAATGCCTTCTTTTCAGCTTCTGAGATGGCTATGGTCTCCTTAAACCGCTCTCGGGTGGAACAAAAGGCAGAAGAAGGGGATAAAAAATACATTCGTCTGGTCAAGGTGCTGGACAAGCCTAACAACTTTTTATCAACCATTCAGGTGGGTATCACCTTTATCTCACTCTTGCAGGGGGCTAGTTTATCAGCTTCTTTGGGTAAGGTGATTGCAGGCTGGTTTGGTAATTCAGCTGCTGCCCAGACAGCAGGCAGTATTATTTCGCTGATTTTCTTGACTTATATTGCGATTGTTTTGGGGGAGCTCTATCCTAAGCGCATCGCCTTAAACCTCAAGGACAATCTGGCAGTTGTTTCGGCACCAATTATTATGGGCTTAGGCGTTTTGGTCAGCCCCTTTGTCTGGCTCTTATCAGCCTCGACTAATCTGCTCAGCCGCATAACGCCTATGACCTTTGATGATGCAGATGAGAAGATGACGCGTGATGAGATCGAGTACATGCTGACTAACAGTGAAGAGACCTTGGATGCTGAGGAAATTGAGATGCTTCAAGGCGTTTTCTCGCTGGATGAATTGATGGCGCGTGAGGTTATGGTACATAGAACAGATGCCTTCATGGTTGATATCAACGATGATCCTCAAGACATTATCCGTGAGATTCTTAAGAAGAATTTTTCACGGATTCCTGTTTATGATGATGATAAGGATAAGGTTATCGGTCTGATTCACACCAAGAAACTTTTGGCAGCTGGATTTGACAATGGTTTTGATGCTATTAATTTGCGTCGCATTCTGCAGGAACCTCTCTTTGTGCCTGAGACCATCTTTGTCGATGATCTGCTTAAAGAGCTGCGTCGAACACAAAATCAGATGGCCATTCTCTTGGATGAATACGGGGGTGTCTCTGGCTTAGTAACGCTGGAGGATCTTTTAGAAGAGATTGTCGGTGATATCGATGACGAAACGGATAAGGCAGAGGTAGAGGTGCGTGAGATTGCTCCGGATACCTATATCGTCCTGGGGACTATGACCCTCAATGATTTTAATGAGTATTTTGAAACTGAGCTGGATAGTGATGATGTTGATACGATTGCTGGTTATTATTTGACTGGTGTTGGTAGTATCCCTAATCAGGAAGACAAGGTCAGTGTTCAAGTTGATAGTGGTCAGCATCACTTGGAGCTTATCAATGATAAGGTTAAAGAAGGGCGTGTGACCAAGGTTAAGGTTTTAGTCAGTCCCCGTCTCAGTGCGGATGAAGATGATGACTAGAAATAATAGTTTAGCAATAGAAAGCAGCTTAAGGGCTGCTTTTTTTGAGCTTATCCCCATGTCTGTTACTGCCTGATGCTAACCTTTCATCAGCCTAAAACTAGGAATAGATAGGGGGAATTTGACTTGAATTCTTTCAGCAATTCCTATAAAATAATAAGGCTATTATGGGAGTGGAAATACTAGGGATCGTTGGCTCTGGGAGGTCCACTCTAGTCGAGAGGAGAATAATGTTGATCGTACTAGCAGGCACTATTGGTGCTGGAAAGAGTTCACTGGCTAAGGCTTTGGGTGAGCATTTGGGAACAGAAGTGTTCTATGAAGCTGTTGATAATAATCCTGTCTTGGATCTTTATTACCAAGACCAAAAGAAATACGCTTTTTTATTGCAAATTTTCTTTTTGAATAAGCGCTTCCGTTCTATTAAGGATGCCTACACTCAGGATAATAATATTCTGGATCGTTCGATCTTTGAGGATGAGCTTTTTTTGACTCTCAACTATAAGAATGGTAATGTTACGAAGACTGAGCTAGACATCTATAAGGAACTTTTGGATAATATGCTTGAAGAGCTTGATAGCATGCCTAAAAAACGTCCTGATCTCTTGGTTTACATTGATGTCTCCTTTGATAAGATGCTGGAGCGTATCAGTAAGCGCGGTCGGAGTTATGAGCAAATTGGGGACAATCCGGAGCTGTATGAGTACTATCAGCAGGTTCATAGCGAGTATCCTGCTTGGTATGATAACTATGATGTCTCTCCAAAGATCCGTATCGATGGGGATCAGCTTGATTTTGTTCAAAATGAGAAGGATCTGCAAACCGTCTTTGATATGGTGGATGAAGCTTTGAAAGATCTCGATTTATTAAAATAAGATTGACGGTTCTAGGTTTTAGCTTAGGGTCGTTTTGTTTTGTCCTACTTGTGTTTCTAGCTAGCCAAGCTTGGTCAAAAGCGTTATAATAGCAGTAGTTATAAAAACGGTTTCATTAGTGGATGATGCTGCTTTGGCATGAAAGGCAAGTTTATGGTAGAGACAAGAGATAATCGCCAGGTGACTGGTATGATTCATTCGACAGAGAGTTTTGGAACGGTAGATGGTCCGGGTGTGCGCTTTGTCATTTTTATGCAGGGGTGCAAGATGCGCTGTCAATACTGCCACAATCCTGATACATGGGAGATGGAGACGAATCAATCCCAAGAGCGTACCGTAGACGATGTTCTCAATGAAGCCCTGCGTTATAAAGGGTATTGGGGGAAAAAAGGAGGTATTACCATCTCTGGTGGTGAAGCTATGCTTCAGATTGAGTTTGTGACAGCCCTGTTTGCGGAGGCTAAGAAGCTGGGTATCCACTGCACCTTGGATACTTGTGGCTTTGCTTATCGTCCGACCCCTGAATATCATGAGGTTTTGGATAAGATGCTAGCTGTAACGGACCTGATCCTCCTTGATTTAAAGGAGATTAATCCTGAGCAGCATATTGTTGTGACACGTCAACCCAATCATAATATTCTAAAGTTTGCTCGCTATCTCTCAGATAAGCAAGTCCCTGTCTGGATTCGTCATGTCTTGGTACCTGGTCTGACAGATTTTGACGATCACCTTGAGGAATTGGGAAAATTTGTTGAGACCCTGTCCAATGTCGATAAGTTTGAAGTGTTGCCCTATCATACTCTGGGTGAGTTTAAGTGGCGTGAGTTAGGGATTCCTTATACGCTAGAGGGAGTTAAACCTCCAACCAAGGCTAGGGTTGAAAATGCCAAGGCTCTTATGCATACTGAGACTTATCAAGAGTACCTTAATCGAACGGGTTCGGTTTCCTAGGAAATGGTTATCTAAAAGCTACCTTTAAGTGGGTAGCTTTTTTCTTGCTTGCTTGTAAAAGAAGGCAAGTTTCTGATTAATTTTTGGTATAATGGAAAACGTCTGGTTGAGCAGACAAATATATGGATTAAGAGGAATAATTATGCAAGCTTTAGAAGAGAAATTGCAGGCTAAGTTTGGGATTGTTTTTAGTGATAAGAGCCTTCTTGAGACAGCTTTTACTCATACTTCCTATGCCAATGAGCATCGCCTCCTAAAGATTTCACATAATGAACGTCTGGAGTTTTTAGGAGACGCCGTTCTGCAACTTTTGATTTCGCAGTATCTATTTGGCAGGTACCCTGATCGACCTGAAGGAGAGCTGTCAAAAATGCGCTCGATGATTGTGCGTGAGGAAAGTTTGGCTGGTTTTTCCAAGGACTGTGGCTTCGATGCTTTTGTCAAGTTGGGCAAGGGTGAGGAAAAATCAGGAGGACGTCAGCGAGAGACGATTTTAGGAGATCTCTTTGAGGCTTTTTTGGGCGCTCTGCTTTTGGACAAGGGCGTATCTGGGGTTCAAGACTTTTTGGATCAGGTCATGATTCCTAAGGTTGAAAAAGGGAATTTTGAGAGAGTTAAAGACTATAAAACTGCCTTTCAAGAGGCTGTTCAGGTTGATGGTGCTGTGGCTATTCAGTATCGTGTTGTTTCTGAAAGTGGACCAGCTCATGATAAAACGTTTGAGGTTGTCTTGTCTGTGGATGGCAAAGATCTCAGTCAGGGACGTGGTCGCTCTAAAAAATTAGCTGAGCAGGATGCTGCTAAAGTTGCCCTAGAGCAGCTAGGACGAGGATGATATGTTTCTAAAAGAAATTGATATGCAGGGGTTTAAGTCCTTTGCGGATAAAACTCGGGTAGAGTTTGACCGTGGTGTGACCGCTGTGGTTGGGCCAAACGGTTCTGGCAAGTCTAATATTACAGAGAGTTTGCGTTGGGCTTTAGGAGAGTCATCGGCTAAGAGCTTGCGTGGAGGCAAAATGCCTGATGTTATCTTTGCCGGAACTCAAGATCGCAGCCCACTTAACTTTGCTCAGGTCAGTGTCGTGCTGGATAATAGTGACCAGTTTATTGCGGATCGAGGCGACGAGATTCGTGTAGAGCGCCATATCTATCGCAATGGAGACAGCGATTATTTAATTGATGGTAAAAAGGTTCGTCTGCGTGATATTCATGATCTTTTCATGGATACAGGTCTGGGACGAGATTCTTTCTCCATTATTTCCCAAGGGCGGGTTGAGGCAATCTTTAATAGTCGACCTGAAGAGCGTCGGGCAATATTTGAGGAAGCAGCTGGCGTTCTCAAATATAAGACTAGGAAAAAAGAGACACAGGGTAAGCTGGATAAAACTCAGGATAACTTGGATCGTCTGGAAGATATTATCTATGAGCTAGAGGGCCAAATTAAGCCTTTAGAGAAGCAGGCGAAGACAGCCAAGCAATTTTTAGGCTTGGATGAAGAAAGAAAGATTCTCCAGCTGAATCTTTTGGTCGAGGATATTTCTAGTCACCAGTTAGAGCTTTCTCAGCAAAATAGCGATATGGATCAGGCCAAGGCAGATCTCAAGGATTATTACGACCAACGCAATCGTCTGGAGTCTGAAAACCAGCGCTTGAAAGAGCGTCGCCAATCCTTGTCGAAAGCTATGGAGAGTAAGCAGGCTGAGCTTTTAGAAGTCACTCAACTGCTGGCGGATCTTCAGAGACAAATCGAAATTATTACCTTGGAATCTAGCCAAAAGGCTGAAAAGACAGCTGATGCCAAAGATCGTTTATCTAGTCTGGAGCAGCAAAAGGCAGGGCTAAAGCAGGAGTTGTCTGCTAAGGAAGCACAAGCTGCTGAGATTTCTAAGAAGCTGGCAGATTCAAGAAGTGCTATTGAAGGTCTAGAAGCTGATTTATCTCGTTTTTCAACTGATCCAGATCAGATTATTGATAATCTTCGTGAGGAATTTGTGACCCTCATGCAAAAAGAAGCTGATCTAACTAATCGCTTGACAACTCTAAAATCTGAGATTGATCAGGAAGTTCAGGCGCAAGCAGAACAATCAGCTGAGCGTCAACAGCTAGAGGTCGATCTTGCACAAGCTGAGATTGAGACGCAGAAAGCATTGGAGGCTTATCAGGCATCACAGACTCGGGTCAAGGAGCTGCTGGATCATTATCAAACCATATCCAAACAGGTCAAGGATCTGTCTACTGCTTACCAGAGTCAACAAGATCAGATGTTTGCACTTATGGACAGTATCAAGGAAAAGGAGGCTAGACGTCGGTCGCTTGAGGCAATTCAAAAAAATCACAGCAACTTCTATGCTGGAGTCAAGGCGGTGTTGCAGCAGGCTGAACAGCTAGGCGGTATTATCGGTGCGGTATCTGAGCATCTGTCCTTCCATCAGGATTATCAGACAGCACTTGAAATAGCGCTAGGTGGCAGTGCCCAGCATATTATTGTGGCAGATGAGGCGGCTGCTAAGCGTGGGATTGATTTTCTGAGACGTAACCGACAAGGACGTGCGACCTTTCTTCCTCTGACTACTATTAGGCCACGTCATATGGCTGAGGCTAATCTTTCTAAAATTAGTGCTAGCCCAGGCTTTTTAGGGTTGGCCAGTGATCTCGTCACTTTTGATGCCCGGTTGGCTAATATCTTTCAGAATCTTTTGGGCGTGACTGCTATTTTTGAGACGATTGATCAGGCCAATCAGGCTGCTTGGGCAGTCAATTATCAAGTCCGTATTGTGACCTTGGATGGCACTGAGCTGCGACCGGGCGGTTCTTTTTCTGGAGGTGCTAATCGTCATCAAAATACAACCTTTATAAAACCGGAGCTAGATGCTCTGACTGGGGAATTAGCGGAGCTAAGAGAAAATCTCAGTCAAATGGAAACGAAGGTTTCTGAAGCTAAGAGTGCACTTAATCAGACTCAAGAGGAGCTTGACAACCTGCAAGAGGCAGGAGAGCAGGCTCGTTTAGATGAACAAAAGGCTGAGCTCTTTTATCAAAATCAGGCCGAACACCAAGCAGATCTTAATCAAGTATTGCTAGGATTGAAAGGGGAAGACTCTGGGGAAGCGTCTGCAGATCTTGCTCAAGAGGTTGCTGCTATTGAAGCTAGTCTTAGTGAGATTGACCAGCAAAAGAATCATATTCAGGAGCAACTTGATAAAATTCGTCATGATAAAGATACAATAGCTAGTCAGGTCACTCAGCTTAATGAGGATCTCTCGCAAGCTCGTTTGAGTGAGCGTGAACTGATGAGTGAAGAACGCTTTGCTAAAAGTGATCATCAGCGTTTGGTTCTGAGTCTAGCTGAGATTGACAAGGAAATTACTCTGACAACCGACTTGATCAGTCATGAGGCTAACCAGCTGACTGAGGATAAGCTTCCACACCTGGCTCAGCAGTTAGATCAGGCTAAGGAGAAGAAGGCTGAGCTGGAAACGGATCAGATTCGTCTGCGTTTTGAAATTGAGGACTGTGACGGTAGCTTAGAGGATATCGAAGAGCAGGTACAGGCAGCTGGTCAGCGCAATGATTCCTTGATCCGTCGTCAAGCTCAGTTAGAAGCTGAGATCGAAGGACTTTCGGAGCGCCTGCGAGGTTTTGCCCGTCAGTTGAGTGAAGATTATCAGCTGAGTTTTGAGCAGGCCAAGGCACAGGCGCAGGCTTTAGATGATGTTTCTCTGGCACGTCAGCAGTTGACTACTCTCACACGTCAGATCAAGGCCTTGGGTCCGATTAACTTAGATGCGATCGAACAGTATGACGAGGTCAATGATCGTCTTGAATTTCTCAATAGCCAAAAAGAGGATTTGGTGGAAGCTAAAACACTTTTATTGGATACCATTAATGACATGGATGATGAGGTCAAGACACGCTTTAAAATGACTTTTGAGGCTATCAGGACTAGTTTTAAAGAGACTTTTGTTCAGATGTTTGGTGGAGGATCAGCCGATTTAGTCTTGACAGACAGTGACCTACTCAATTCAGGTGTAGAAATCTCGGTGCAACCACCAGGTAAGAAAATTCAGTCACTCAATTTGATGTCTGGTGGAGAAAAAGCCCTATCAGCCTTGGCCCTACTTTTTGCCATTATTCGGGTCAAGACCATTCCTTTTGTTATTCTGGATGAGGTTGAAGCGGCTCTTGACGAAGCGAACGTCAAGCGTTTTGGAGACTATCTCAATCGTTTTGATAAAAATAGTCAATTTATTGTAGTAACCCACCGTAAAGGGACCATGGCAGCAGCCGATAGTATCTATGGGGTTACCATGCAAGAATCCGGTGTTTCAAAGATAGTTTCGGTCAAACTCAAAGAAGCTCAAGATCTGTTGGATTAGTATAAGATGGATGTTTGGTAATAAATATGAGAATTTTTATCCAGGTCCTACTATCAAGCTAGAGGGCTTTGTTTAGAAACCGAACTTATTGCCTAAATTTTCTGTAAAATCTTTAGTTTTAGGGTTAAAAGTGATATGATAAAAGGCATATTATTCGAAAAATAAAGGAGTTGTGGCTATGGCTATTAGAAAACTCGAGGCCGCTAGTGATCAAGCTATCTTCACTGAGGAAGTTCAGATTTTGAGAGATATTTTGGCAGATACGACCCGTCAAATGATTGGGGATGAGATGTTCTCAAAGATCGAGGAGATGGTTAGGCTGTCCAAGCAAGAAAGGCATGGGGAGCTAGAGCAGCTGATCAAGGGTATTTCAAATGATGATATGGTTGTGATTGCTCGCTACTTTTCGATTTTACCTCTCTTGATCAATATATCAGAAGATGTGGACTTGGCTTATGAGGTCAATCATCAGAATAATACTGATCAGGATTATCTGGGGAAAATTTCGACAACAATCGATACGGTGGCTGAGAGATCGGATGCTCAGGAGATCCTCCAACAGGTTACGGTTGTGCCTGTCTTGACAGCTCACCCAACTCAGGTTCAGCGTAAGACCATGCTGGAGCTTAATAATAAGATCCATGAATTGTTGCGTAAGCACCGTGATGTCAAGCGCGGCTTGATCAATGCCGATAAGTGGCATGATGACTTGCGTCGTTACATTGAAATCATGATGCAGACGGATATCATTAGAGAGCAGAAGCTCAAGGTGACTAATGAGATCACAAACGTTATGGAATATTATAATAGCTCCTTAATCAAAGCGGTGACTAACCTTTCTATGCGCTATCAAAAATTAGCCAAGAAACGTGGGATTGCTCTGGAGAATCCTAAGCCTATCACTATGGGGATGTGGATCGGTGGAGACCGTGATGGCAATCCTTATGTCACTGCCGAGACTTTGCGTATTTCGGCTACTGTGCAAAGTGAGGTTATCCTTAATTATTACATTGAAAAGCTCAATGTTCTTTATCGGAATTTCTCCTTGTCTACGCACTTGACTAAGACCACACAGGCAGTGGCTGATCTGGCTGCTAAATCTCAAGATACCTCTATTTATAGGGAAAATGAACCCTATCGTAAAGCTTTTAGCTATGTACAGTCTAGGGTTATTCAAACGCTCCTTGATCTTCAAATGGTGGGCGGTGGCAGCGATGTTTCCTCACGGCAACTGACTAGTCCGAGTCACAGCATCGTCGCGAATTATGTCCAAAATCAAGTCAATCAAAGGGTCACTGACGTAGACGAAAGTCGACCAGCTGCCTATGAATCAGTGCAAGATTTCAAGACTGATTTGTCAATTATTCGTGATTCTCTGGTTGAAAATGGCGATGAGGCCTTGGTCACTGGTGATTTTGAGGAGCTTTTGCAGGCAGTGGAAGTGTTTGGCTTCTTTTTAGCCAGCATTGATATGCGTCAGGATTCAAGTGTTCAGGAAGCTTGTGTTGCTGAGCTGCTTAAGTCAGCCAATATCGTTGAGGATTACAGTAGCTTGTCTGAAGTTGAAAAAGTTGCTGTCTTACTAAAGGAATTGACTGAGGATCCTCGTAATCTTTCTGCGACCCATGTTGAGAAATCTGAGCTTTTGCAAAAAGAATTGGCTATCTATCAGACAGCACGTGATATGAAGGATCTTTTAGGAGAAGATGTCATCAAGCAGCATATCATTTCGCATACAGAGAGTGTGTCTGATATGTTTGAATTGGCGATCATGCTTAAGGAAGTCGGGCTTTTGGATAAAGACTCAGCTCGTATCCAAATCGTTCCTCTCTTTGAGACGATAGAAGACCTGGACAATGCTACTGAAATCATGAAGAATTATCTTTCTTATGATATTGTCAAGAAATGGGTGGCGTCCAATCATTATTATCAAGAAATTATGCTGGGTTACTCTGATAGTAATAAAGATGGTGGTTACTTGGCATCTGGCTGGACTCTCTACAAGGCTCAAAATGCTTTGACCAAGATTGGTGAGGAGCGTGGGATCAAGATCACTTTCTTCCATGGTCGAGGGGGAACCGTTGGCCGTGGTGGTGGTCCTTCTTATGAAGCGATCACCTCTCAACCTTTTGGCTCTATTAAGGATCGTATTCGCTTGACTGAACAAGGTGAGATGATTGGCTATAAGTACGGTAATAAGGACGCTGCCTACTATAATCTGGAGATGCTGGTATCAGCTGCGATCAATCGAATGGTTAGCCGCCAGATTGCTGATCCAAATGAAATTGATGGTTTTCGGGCAATCATGGATGCTATTGTCGCAGATTCTAATACTATCTACCGTGATCTGGTCTTTGGCAATCCGCATTTTTACGATTATTTCTTTGAGGCTAGTCCGATCAAGGAGGTTTCTAGTCTTAATCTGGGGTCACGTCCAGCGGCTCGTAAGACGATTACTGAAATCTCGGGCTTACGTGCGATTCCTTGGGTTTTCTCATGGTCACAAAATCGAATTATGCTGCCTGGATGGTATGGTGTTGGGTCAGCCTTTCAGCATTATATTGATGCGGCAGAAGGCAATCTAGAGCAGCTGCAGCACATGTACAAGACCTGGCCTTTCTTTAATTCCCTTTTGTCAAATGTTGACATGGTTTTGTCTAAATCTAATATGAATATTGCTTTTCAGTACGCTCAGCTAGCGGAGTCTCAGGAAGTCCGAGATGTCTTCAATGTCATTCTAGATGAGTGGCAGCTGACTAAAAATGTTATTCTAGCTATTGAGGGAGAAGAGGAGCTTCTTGCTGAAAATCCATCTCTAAAGGCTAGCTTGGATTCACGCCTTCCTTACTTCAATGTGCTTAATTACATCCAGATTGAACTTATTAGGCGTCAGCGTCAAGGTGGCTTGGATGCTGATATCAATAAACTTATCCATATTACAATCAATGGTATTGCAACTGGTTTGCGCAATTCTGGCTGATTAAGATGGTCTGGCTTTAGTACCCGTAGTCTAGGTGATTACGGGTTTTTATCTTACTATTGTTGTTTTGATCAAAATAGCGACATATAGCAGATAAGGTCTTTCTTTAATTCCCTAGAAAAACATGATATAATTTTAGGGTTGTAAAAGTATTGTTAAGTATTGGAGAACTTATGAAGATTGATAAGAAGCACCTGCTGAATTATTCCATCTTGATTCCATATTTGGTCTTGTCTGTCATTGGTTTGATCATGGTTTACTCATCAACCAGTGTGACATTGATCAAGTTTGGACGAAACCCCTTTGCCTCTGTTCTCAATCAGGGTGTCTTCTGGGTTGTCAGCTTGCTAGCCATCACATTTATTTACCGCCTCAAGCTGAATTTTTTAAAGAGTAAGAAGGTCTTGACGGCAGCCCTGTTTGTTGAGGTTGTGCTCTTGATAATTGCGAAATTTTTCTCTGAGCAGATCAATGGTGCTAATGGGTGGATTTCTTTGGGACCGATTACTTTTCAGCCGGCTGAGTATCTTAAGGTTATCATGGTTTGGCTTCTAGCCTTTACCTTTTCGAGGCGGCAGGAAGATATCGAGAAATACGACTATCAGGCTTTGACCAAGAGAAAATGGTTTCCACGCTCGCTCAATGACCTCAAGGATTGGCGAGTCTATTCGATGATTATGGTGGGGTTGGTAGTTATTCAGCCGGATTTGGGGAATGCTACTATTATTGTTCTGACTGGTGTTATTATGTTTTCGCTCAGCGGTATTGGCTATCGCTGGTATATCAGTCTCATCGCTAGTATTACAGCTGTATCTACCGTGTTTTTAGGCTTGATTCGAATTGTAGGTGTCGATACGATGTCTAAGGTTCCTATCTTTGGTTACGTTGCCAAGCGTTTTCGGGCTTACTTTAATCCATTTGAAGATTTAGCGGATTCTGGCTTACAGCTGGCTCATTCTTATTACGCCATGAGTAACGGCGGTTGGCTAGGTCGTGGTCTAGGTAATTCTATTGAAAAGAATGGGTATCTTCCAGAGGCTACTACGGATTTCATCTTCTCGGTCTTAATTGAGGAGATGGGTTTGATCGGTGCTGGCCTGGTTCTAGCTTTAGTCTTCTTTTTAATCCTTAGGATTATGCTGGTAGGGATCAAGGCTAAAAATCCTTTTAATTCCATGATGGCTTTAGGAATTGGGGGAATGATTCTTATGCAGGTCTTTGTCAATATCGGCGGAATTTCAGGCGTTATTCCATCAACCGGTGTGACCTTCCCCTTCCTATCTCAGGGAGGAAACAGTCTCCTTGTCTTATCCGTAGTTGTTGGTATTGTACTCAATATTGATGCTAATGAAAAAAGAGACGAAATTTATAAGGAAGCTCAGCAAGAAATTAAAAAGGAAGAGACGGGTGAGCTCAAAGTTATCAGTTGAAAAAAGAATCGGTTATGTACAACCGATTCTTTTTTGATAACTTTTGATTTAATTTTGGTTGCAACTGCTAGTAAAAGATGCTATACTGCCCATGAAAACGGATTCATAACGTTTAAGAAGTAGCAGGAGGAGATGAAGATGAAGATTACCGCAGCACTCGCTAAGGAGCAAGGACAAGCTTTGGAAACAGAAGAGCTGGAGCTTCGGGAACCTCAAGCTGATGAGGTATTGATCAAAATTGTTGCGACGGGTATTTGCCATACGGATGCTATTGGGCGTGATTTTGGCGTGACGCCTTATCCTGTTGTCCTAGGTCATGAAGGGGCCGGCATTGTTGAGAAGGTTGGTGATTTTGTTACCAGTGTCCAACCAGGGGATCATGTGGTGCTGTCTTTTGCTTACTGTGGTCATTGTGTCAACTGCCTCAGTGGTCATCCAGCTAATTGTATCCACTGTGGACCGATTAATTTTAGTGGACGCTTTTTAGATGGTACGACGCCCTTGAGCCAAGAGGGGCAGGAAGTCTCTAGCTTCTTTGGGCAATCATCATTTGGGACTTATTCTATTGCCAAAGAGAATAATGTTGTTAAGGTAGACAAAGAGGTGGATATTGCTCTTTTAGGGCCATTGGGATGCGGTATTCAAACTGGGAGCGGTACTGTTTTGAATCGCTTGAGACCTGAATTTGGTTCCTCGATCGTAGTTTATGGGACTGGGGCAGTAGGCTTGAGTGCAATAATGGCTGCAAAACTTATCGGCTGTAAAAATATCATTGCTGTGGATATTTACGATAATCGTTTGGCGCTAGCTAAGGAGCTGGGGGCCACTCACACCATTAATAGTAAAGTGGAAGATATTGTTGAAACAGTTAAAGCTATTACAGGAAATGGTGCAGAATATGGGGTTGATACGACAGGAGTTCCTAGTGTGGTTAGAGCTGCTTTACGAGCTTTGATGCCGATGGGAAGCTTGGCCGTTGTTGGTTTTACACCTGAGATGGAGATCGATATTCATAATGAGATTATGGCTGAAAGTAAATCTTTAATCGGTGTGGTTGAGGGTGATGCTGTACCACAAATTTTTATCCCTGATCTTGTTGCTTTCTACAAGGAGGGACGTTTCCCATTTGATAAGCTGGTGAAATTCTACGATTTTAATGAAATCAATCAAGCATTCTTAGATTCTGCTGACGGATCTGTGATCAAACCTATTGTCAGAATGCCCTAGTAGTAGGACTAGATAGTCAGACAAGGAAGAGTCTAGAGGAATAGTCGCACTCCAAAAGTTAGATAAAAAATCTAACTTTTGGAGTGCTTTTGTATTTTAGAAAATCTACAAGAAATGCTGTTAGACTGATTTAAAAAGATTATAATTATGATATTTTTTGTAACTAAATCTTATCTAAATCGTTATATTAGTGAAGAAGGAGGTGACAGTAATCAAACTAGATAATTATGAAAAAGAACTCGTAGCGATTGCGGAGGAGATTTCGTATTATTTACAAAAGTCGGGAGCTAGTTCTGCTCAGGCTAGCGATGTTTGTCAAGATACCTTGGTCAAATTGCTGGAAAGCACCATTGTGTTACCATCTGAAAAAATGCGTGCTTGGATGTATCGAACAGCAGTTCGACGCTATATTGACCTTTATCGTCGCGATAGGAAGTATCTTGATATCCTCCAAAAAGATTTCTTCCGACAAGAAAAGGTGATCGAGTTCACACGAATTGATTACGAGCCCCTTTACCAAGCCCTTTTGGAGTTGAAAGATAGTTTTCGCTGGGTCATTGATCTGTATTACTTTCAAGATTTTTCAGTTGAAGAAATATCTCAAGTGCTACAGATCTCAACCAGTAAGGTTAAGGTTGATTTGATGAGGGGGCGTCGTCAGTTGAAAAAGATCTTAGAGAAAGAAGGTTATACTTATGAAGACTTCAAATGATTTTGAAAGAATTGTCCGAAAAAGTAAGCGGAAAAATATGGTTAAAACTGTGGTCATATCCCTATGCCTCACTTTGGTTAGCTACTTTGTGGCTGTAAGTCTTTTAAAGACAGTAACCTCCCACAATGCCAATACTGTTATGAAAAGGTATGAGGCCTTATCGAGTATTGCCTATCCTAATATTGTTTCAGATAGTCTCTATTTTAAAGCTGATTCTCAATTTTCAGGTAGGGTTCATGCGGATCGCTACAAAGATTTAGACGGTGTGCCAGTTGCATTTAGTCCATATGAGGAGGAATATTCTTTATCAGGGAATTACAAGGATGATAGCTTGGATGGCAATGGTTACAGTCAAGGAGCCACCTATAGTCGTAGCAATCGTAGTAAATTACCGGTTTTCTTTAATACGAAGACTAAAGAGTTAACAGTTTATGATAAGGTTAGTCAGGAACTACCTCTAGTCAAAGAAATGGATCATCAGTTAGTCGAAGTTGCATTAAGTTTTGATAAGGCTTACAGTTTGTCTGAAATTAGAAAGATGATTCCTGATAACCTAAAGACAAATTTTTATTGGATTGGTACAAGGAGTCAGCTAGATACATCAGATTATCGCATTGACCAGATTTATGGTGCGGGCGCAGATAGCATACAGAAAGTTGAAGATAAAGGAGAGCAAAGAACCTTTATTGATGATTTGAAAGCCGCTGAAAAAGTAGTACCGCATTCTTATGTGAGTGGAACAAATGTTTTCCAAGATGTGATAGACTATCGTAAGAAATTTAAGAAGACGGATTTTACTGATCAAAAAAGCATTGATCAATTAAGATTTGCTGGTGTTATTGTTACTGGTAGAGCTGAGAATTTTGAACAGTTAGAAGGAAAATCTTGGATTTATGCTTCTAGTATTGGAAGTTCCACTCCTATGCAGCCCTATTATGAGCTTGAACATGAATAAATTAGCAAATAGAGTATAAAAACTTGATTTTCTAAAACATTTTGATAGAATAATAGGGTAAAGTTAGACTGTATTGCCTACTGTCTATCTATAAAATATATTTTATTGGAGGCTTTTCCTAAATGGCAAAAGAAAAATACGATCGTAGTAAACCACACGTTAACATTGGTACTATCGGACACGTTGACCATGGTAAAACTACTTTGACAGCAGCTATCACTACTGTATTGGCACGTCGCTTGCCTACAGCAGTTAACCAACCAAAAGACTATGCGTCTATCGATGCTGCTCCAGAAGAACGCGAACGCGGTATCACAATCAACACTGCACACGTTGAGTATGAAACTGAAAAGCGTCACTATGCTCACATTGACGCCCCAGGACACGCGGACTACGTTAAAAACATGATCACTGGTGCCGCTCAAATGGACGGAGCTATCCTTGTAGTAGCATCTACTGACGGACCAATGCCACAAACTCGTGAGCACATCTTGCTTTCACGCCAAGTTGGTGTTAAGAACCTTATCGTCTTCATGAACAAGGTTGACTTGGTTGACGATGAAGAATTGCTTGAATTGGTTGAAATGGAAATCCGTGACCTCTTGTCAGAATACGACTTCCCAGGTGACGATCTTCCAGTTATCCAAGGTTCAGCTCTTAAAGCGCTTGAAGGTGACACTAAATACGAAGATATCATCATGGACTTGATGAACACTGTTGATGAATACATCCCAGATCCAGAACGTGACACTGACAAACCATTGTTGCTTCCAGTCGAAGACGTATTCTCAATCACTGGTCGTGGTACTGTTGCTTCAGGACGTATTGACCGTGGTACTATCCATGTCAATGATGAAGTTGAAATCGTTGGTATCAAAGACGAAATCGAAAAAGCAGTTGTTACTGGTGTTGAAATGTTCCGTAAACAACTTGATGAAGGTATGGCTGGAGATAACGTTGGTGTCCTTCTTCGTGGTATCCAACGTGATGAAATCGAACGTGGTCAAGTATTGGCTGCACCTGGTTCAATTCATCCACACACTAAATTCAAGGGTGAAGTTTATATCCTTTCTAAAGATGAAGGTGGACGTCACACACCATTCTTCAACAACTACCGTCCACAGTTCTACTTCCGTACAACTGACGTAACTGGTTCAATCGAATTGCCAGCAGGTACTGAAATGGTTATGCCTGGTGATAACGTTACTATCGATGTTGAATTGATCCACCCAATCGCTGTTGAACAAGGTACTACTTTCTCTATTCGTGAAGGTGGACGTACTGTTGGTTCAGGTATCGTTTCAGAAATCGAAGCTTAATTTTATTAAGTTCCCAAAAAAGATTATTTGTCAGACAACAAATAATGAGCTAGCAACTCATGTTGCTAGCTTTTTTAGTCTGTTTTTCTTTGCAATAGGACTTTACTCGGGAAAATGTAGGTCATTTTGCTTTAGGAGAATAATATAAAATAAGGCTGAGAAAATTCTCAGCCTTATTTTTTTTGCTTAAGTTTTCTGGTTGGCTTTTGGCTTGGCATCGATTAGTTCTTTTGGTGCAGTTGACATGAAGGTTAAGAAGGTTTCAGCAAATACATCTGGTGGCACTGGGAAATCTTCAGCGACCCATTCACCAATTAGGGCAAAAATGTAATTGATTACGATTTTGATGGTACTGGCTGTTACCAAGGGACTATTGTTTATAATATCAATGGTTTTAGATTCTTGGAGAAGTCTGAGGTATTCCTCTTCTAGGAAATCAAATATCTTGTTATCAATAGAGGTATGGTAGAGGATACGCGCCCATATCCGCCTTTCGTAGATTTTTGGAATAACATATTTGGTGACTGTTTCGTAGATGGAGTGGATACTAGGGTCTGCCATGCCTTGTTTAAAAGCTGCAAAGACATCTTTGGTCATCGTATGATGGATGTATTCAAATATATCATCTACGCTATTAAAATGCTTTTGGTAGATGGCTTGTCGTGACATACCGGCTTCTTTAGCAATCTCAGTCATACTCAGGTCACTTTTGTCTGGATTTTTTGAGGCGATACGAAATACTGCATTGATAATACTTTCTCTGCTACCTTGAACCATAAGACCTCCTGTATAGTACAGTCAATCTTATTAAAAAATTGACAGGTCGTCAAGTCTTCTCTTAATTTGAGAGATTGGTATGCTTTAATGGCTTAATTTGCTTAGGTTTAAGTCTTGTTTTGCTTGACAGGGTGTCAATATTTAGGCATTTAAATGGTTCTTATATTCTCTTATAATGTAGGGGAAAATAAGATTAAGGAGAGGCTTGTGATGGCTTATATTGAATTGAAGCGTTTATTCAAACGTTATCAGATGGGTGATACAGAGATTGTGGCTAATGAGGATGTTAGTTTTGATATTGAAAAGGGAGAATTAGTTATTATTCTTGGTGCTTCGGGGGCAGGAAAATCAACTGTGCTTAATATTTTAGGAGGTATGGATAGTAATGATGAAGGTCAGGTCATTATAGATGGGACGGATATTTCTGGCTTTAGTGCCAAGCAGTTGACCGATTATCGTCGGACAGCTGTTGGTTTTGTCTTTCAGTTTTATAATCTTGTTCCAAACTTAACGGCTAAGGAAAATGTTGAACTGGCTTCTGAAATTGTTAGCGATGCTAGAGATGCGGTAGAAGTGCTCAGTGATGTAGGCTTAGGACAGCGGCTTAATAACTTTCCGGCTCAGCTGTCAGGAGGAGAGCAACAAAGGGTTTCTATTGCTCGTGCTATTGCTAAAAATCCTAAGATTTTACTTTGTGATGAGCCGACAGGAGCTTTGGATTATCAGACTGGTAAACAGGTGTTGCAAATTTTGCAAGATATGTCTCGAAAGCAGGGAGCCACAGTTATCATTGTGACGCATAACTCGGCTTTAGCACCGATAGCTGATCGTCTTATCCATATGCACGATGGGAAAGTCAGCCGTATGGAGCTCAATGAACACCCTCAAGACATCGCTAGCTTGGAATATTAGGAGGCAGTCCTATGAAAAAAATATTTTGGAAGGACATTGGCAAAACTTTTACCAGTTCTAGTGGTCGTTTTATGTCAATTATGATTTTGATGTTTCTAGGATCTTTTGCCTTGATTGGGCTCAAGGTGACCAGTCCTGATATGGAACGTACAGCAGGTCGCTATTTACAGGAGCATCAGGCTATGGATCTCTCTGTTGTGGCTAGTGCTGGTTTTAGTAAAGCTGATCAAAAAGAATTAGCAAAGCTCAGAGGGGCTAAGGTAGATTATGGTTATATGACAGATGTCAGTATCACGGGGAAAGATAAGGCCGTTCGGCTATTTTCTAAGACAAAGAGTCTTTCCTCCTATGAGATCTTATCAGGAAATCTTCCCAGTAAGGCCGATGAGATAGCCTTGTCCTCTTCCTTGAAGAAGGACTATCGGTTGGGAGATCGGATTCATTTTAGTCAAGATAAGCAAAACGTTTTAAAGCAAACTAGCTACAAGGTTGTTGGTTTTGTGAATTCTTCTGAAATCTGGTCAAGAGAAGATCTCGGTAGTTCAACGGCTGGTAATGGTAATCTAGAGGCTTATGCAGTGACATCACAATCCAGCTTTTCTAGTCCTGTGTATAATTTAGCACGTTTACGCTATCGGGCCTTGGATAGTCTTAATCCTTACTCTACTGATTATAAGGAGAAGTTGGAAGAACGGCAAAAAGCGTTGGATGATAGTCTCTCAGATAATGGAAAGGAGCGATTAGCTGAGATAAAAAAGGATCAAGGGTCTGTTCTTGATCGTGCTCAAGACCAGGTGGATCAAGCTAGTCAGCAACTGAAAGAACAAGAGACCCTGCTTTCCTATCTGAGAGGGGAGCAAGGAAAGCAGGCTCAAGCTGCCATCCTTCAGGGCAAGAATAAGCTGGCTCAGAAACAAGCTAGTATTAAGTCAGGTCAGTCGGCTCTCCAGGATTTGAAAACCCCTAGCTATAAAACCTACAGTCGATCAACTATTTCTGGTGGGGATGGCTATCGTACTTATGGTGATATCAGTCGCAATATTAGTCGTATCGGTGATATTTTTCCACTGGTGCTCTATCTCGTGGCTGCTCTGGTGACTTTTACAACCATGACTCGATTTGTCAATGAAGAACGGCATAATGCTGGTATTCTCAAGTCTCTGGGATATTCAGATAGTGATGTTCTTAAAAAGTTTGTCATCTATGGATTGGCTGCTAGTATGGTAGGTACGATTCTTGGTATTTTTGGGGGACATTATTGGTTTCCTGGTATTTTGACGCAAAATCCTAGCAAGCTGACTACGTTGGGCAAGCCGTATTTCTATTTCTATTGGTCCTATACGAGTTTAGCGGTGTTGTTGGCCTTGATCAGTGCTGTTTTACCAGCTTTTCTGGTCGCTAGGAGGGAGTTGGGAGAAAAGCCAGCCCAGCTTCTACGTCCTAAACCTCCGGTTGAGGGCTCCAAGATATTGTTGGAGAGAATTGGATTTATTTGGCGTGGTCTGAGCTTTACGCAAAAGGTTACCATGAGAAATATTTTTCGCTATAAGCAGCGAATGGCGATGACTATTTTTGGTGTGGCTGGTTCTGTAGCACTTTTGTTTGCCGGATTAGGTTTACAATCTTCTCTAGGAAAAATTGTTGATCGCCAGTTTAATCAGTTGACGCCTTATGATATGTTGATTTTACGCAATGACCTAGCTAGTGAAAAAGAGAAGCAGAAGGTCGATGCCTTTTTGCGGTCTGATAAGGTATCGAGTCACCAAGCTATCCATATGCAAACGATCGATGAGCATATTAAAGGACTAGATGAGAAGAAGACTATTTCTATTATATCTACAGATCAAAAGGACTTGGGAGACCTGTTTAAATTAAGGGATGCTAGCACTGGAAAAGCTCTTCATTTAAGTCAGAGAGGGGCCTTGCTGTCGAAAAAACTAGCTGATTTTTACGGTGTCAAAAAGGGCGATCACTTTCAGCTCAGAGATGAAGAAGGAAATAGACGTAGTGTGGCCGTTGCAGGGATCATTGATATGAATGTTGGCCACTATATTGTGATGACAGATGCCTATTATCAAAGTGTTTTTGCGCAAAAGGCGGTGCATAATAGTGATTTGATCCAATTGCGCAATGGGTCGCAAGAAAATATTTCCGACCAATCTAGCTATCTGTTGACATTAAAGGGGGTTACGTCTCTAAGACAAAACTCTTCTACGATTCGAACGGTGAAGACAGCTGTACACGGGCTTAATGCCTCTATGATTATTTTAATTCTCGTTTCTATTTCTTTAGCGATTGTCATTCTCTATAATTTAACCAATATCAACCTTGCTGAGCGGATTCGGGAGCTCTCGACCATCAAGGTATTAGGATTTCACAGCCGTGAAGTGATGCTGTATATCTATCGGGAAACGATTTTGCTATCTGGTGTTGGTATGGTGTTAGGGGTAATTGGCGGTTATTATTTACACCATGCGATTATTGCAATGATGAGTAAGGATACAGTTTACCCTAGTACGGTGGCTAGTCATGTTTATGCGATTCCGCTAGTTGTCATTAGTCTTATCTTGAGTGTCCTAGGATGGATTGTCTACCGTAGGTTAAAGACGGTGGATATGTTAGAAGCGCTTAAGTCAGTTGAGTAGATCCTATGGTTATGCTTGGATAAGATAATAATGAAATGGGGGCTTATGAGGTCAAAAGATTCTCTAGCTCCCTATTTTTATCTATGCTATAATGAAGTCATTATCATTTCAGGGGGCGACTATGAAAACACCATTTGTCACAAAAGAAGAATTGGAACGTATAACGGCGGAATTTCCAACACCCTTTCATCTCTATGACGAAAAGGGGATCCGTGAGACGGCTCGAGCAGTTAATCAGGCTTTTTCTTGGAATCCTGGCTTTAAAGAATACTTTGCAGTCAAAGCAACACCGAATCCGACCATCTTAAAAATCCTTCAGGAAGAAGGCTGTGGGGTTGACTGTGCAACGGAAGTTGAGCTGATGATGGCCCAGCGTCTTGGGATTGAGGATATTAGTTTTACGTCGAATGATACGCAGGCTCGAGAGTTTGTTTATGCACGTGAGGTAGGAGCTATGATCAATCTGGATGCCTATGAGCATATCGCTTTTTTAGAGGAAGCTGCTGGTTTGCCTGAGACAGTCTCTTTACGATACAATCCAGGAGGGGTCTTTTCTCTAGGGACTGATATTATGGATCATCCTGAGGAGTCTAAATTTGGCATGACCAAGGCTCAGCTCTTGCAAGGCTATAAGGATCTAAAAGCTAAAGGTGTCAAGACTTTTGGGCTTCATGCTTTCTTGGCGTCAAATACTGTGACCAATGACTACTACCCAACCTTGGCTGGTCAATTATTTGAGTTAGCCCTTGAAATTATAGAAGAAGCGGGCGTTGAACTGAGCTTTATCAATCTGTCGGGTGGTATCGGTGTGGATTATAGCCCTGCTAATAAACAAAATGATATTCTTGCTATTGGTGAAGGTGTTCGTCAAAAATTTGAAGAAATTTTGGTGCCAAATGGGCTAGGTAACATTCGTATCTTTACTGAATTAGGACGTTTCATGCTGGCCCCTCATGGTCATTTGATTACCAAGGTGCTACATCGTAAGCAGACCTATCGTCGTTATATTGGTGTGGATGCTAGTGCGGTCAATCTTTTGCGTCCTGCTATGTACGATGCCTATCATCATATCACCAATATTAGTAACCCTGATGGTTTGCTGGAGGTTGTAGATGTCGTTGGTTCTTTGTGTGAGAATAATGACAAATTTGCGAAAAATCGTGAGTTGCCGCAAGCGCGTGTTGGAGACCTTCTAGTGATTCATGATTCAGGAGCACATGGTTTTTCTATGGGTTACCAGTACAATGGACGTTTGCGTTCGGCGGAAATCCTTCTTCAAGAAAATGGTAGCGCCAAGATGGTCCGCCGTGCTGAAACTCCGGAAGATTATTTCGCTACTATTGAGGGGTTTGATTTCTAGTCAAGAATCGTATCTCTCTGGAAAAGTGTGTTGAAGAAAGTTAGTAATCTGAGGTTGAGACAAAAGTGCTCAGCCTTATTTGTTTAGCCAATTTCTCTGACTAAGTGCAGTGATTTCTTGTTCATTGTCAATAGGGGTTCAATCTGTTATAATAAATTATGTAAAAAAATTCTAGGAGACCTATCATGATCCAAGCTTGGTTAGTTATTTTATTGGTTGCAGTTGCTCTTTTGGGGGGCATGTTTTTGGGCGCTTATATTGCTCGCCGTCAGTTCACTAAGGAAATTGCTGAATACCCTCGTTTGACACCGGATGCTATCCGTGAGATGATGAGCGCTATGGGGCAAAAGCCCAATGAAGCTAAAGTTCAGCAGACTTACCGCAATATTATCAAACAGTCCAAGGCGGCTGCAAATGTCAAAAAATAAGCAAGTTGGAGAGGTTGGGACGCTGGTTTCCAGCCTCTATTGCTTATGATGAGGGTGTGTGATCTAAGTTTCTGATGAATGGGAATTTGATCTTTTAGCATAATCAAGGAAAATGGGATGGATAATAGACCTATCGGTTTTTTGGACTCTGGTGTTGGGGGCTTAACAGTGGTTCGTGAGCTTATGAGACAGCTCCCCCATGAAGAGATTATTTATATTGGTGATTCAGCTAGGGCTCCTTATGGTCCAAGACCTGCTGAACAGATTCGTGAGTTTACATGGCAGTTGGTCAATTTCTTGCTGGAAAAAGATGTTAAGATGATTGTCATTGCTTGTAACACAGCAACAGCAGTTGTCTGGGAAGAGGTTAAGGCCAAGCTGGATATTCCAGTTTTGGGAGTGGTCTTACCTGGGGCCAGTGCTGCCATTAAATCAACTAGAAATGAACGGATCGGTGTCATTGGGACAGCTATGACTGCTAAGTCGGATATTTATAGGCACAAGATTATCGATCTAGCTCCCCAGATGCAGGTGACAACCTTGGCCTGCCCCAAGTTTGTTCCCTTAGTTGAGTCCAACCAGATCGATTCCAGTGTGACCAAGAAGGTCGTCTATGAGACTCTGGCTCCTTTGGTAGGCAAGGTAGACACCATGATTTTGGGCTGTACCCATTACCCTTTATTGCGCCCTATCATACAAAATGTAATGGGAAATGAGGTCAAACTTATTGACAGTGGGGCTGAGACTGTTCGGGATATTTCTGTGCTGCTGAATTACTTTCAGATCAATCATGATCGTGAAGTGCAGAGAAGACAAGATCATTTCTATACAACAGCTGGTGTGGACAGTTTTAAAGAAATCGCTGAAAACTGGCTGAATCAAGAATTAAATGTGGAGCATGTAGACCTATGACAGATAAAATTTATGACTACAAAGATGATCAGGATTGGTTAATTGGTCAGCGCAGTGATGGTCTAGTCATTCAGTCCTTGGATGGTAGTGAGGATTTTTCTGGCTTGACCGCTCAGCTAGGTAGGCTGATAGATCCTAGTCTTGAAGCTGGCTTTGCTGTGACTGTGATCAAGAAGGGAACATCTAACTATCGTTTGATTGCCTTTATCGCTGATCTGCTCAATGATGCTTACGATAGGCATCTAAAGGTTCAGCAGCGTGGTGGAGCAGTTTTGGTCAGCGAAGATGACCGCTTGTTGTTGGTAGATCTGCCTGATTCTGGTGTAAAGATACTTGAATTTTTAGGCCAGTCTTCTGGTGAGCTTGGTCTAGGAGAGACTATTTTGATCGCTACTCGCAATGAGGGCAAGACGAGGGAGTTTCGTCAGATTTTTGAGAAAATGGGTTTTTCAGTGGAGAATCTCAATGATTATCCAAACTTACCTGAAGTCGAAGAAACAGGAAGTACCTTTGAAGAGAATGCCCGCCTAAAGGCTGAGACGATCTCAAAATTAACCGGTAAAATGGTACTGGCAGATGATTCTGGGCTTAAGGTTGACATTTTAGGCGGTTTGCCAGGTGTCTGGTCCGCCCGTTTTTCTGGACCTGATGCGACTGATGAAGCCAATAATGCCAAGCTCTTACATGAGTTAGCTATGGTTTTTGATATGGAAAAGCGCTCTGCTCAATTTCATACTACTTTAGTCGTAGCAGCACCGGGTAAGGACAGCTTGGTTGTTGAGGCTGATTGGCCTGGTTATATTGGTATGGAAGCCAAAGGGGACAATGGCTTTGGCTACGATCCTCTCTTTCTCGTCGGAGAGACGGGGCGTACAGCCGCCCAGCTCAGCGCTCAAGAAAAAAACGAGCACTCTCATCGTGGTCAGGCTGTTAAGAAATTAATGGAGGTATTTCCAGAATGGCAGAAGCAAGTATCATTGTAATGAGTGACTCTCACGGTGATCGTGAGATTGTTCAAACGATCAAAGAGCGTTATCAAGGTGAAGTAGATGCTCTCTTTCATAATGGCGATTCTGAGCTAGCAGCAGATGATCCCATTTGGTCAGGTATCCAGGTTGTTGGAGGGAACTGTGATTTTGGTCCGGGGTATCCAGATCGTTTAGTGACTAACATTGGTGGTGTCACCATTGCTCAGACACACGGTCATTTATATGGTATCAATTTCACTTGGGATCGCTTGGATCTTTGGGCTCAGGAGACGGATGCTGATATTTGTCTTTATGGTCACCTGCACCGTGCAGAGAGTTGGCGTCATGGCAAGACTATTTTTATCAATCCTGGGTCGGTCTCTCAGCCACGAGGTCCTGTGATGGAGAAACTCTATGCTAAGGTTAGCTTGTCTGATAAGACTATCTTAGTAGAGTATTATACACGTGATCATAAGCTTTATCCGGAGTTGACAAAGGAATATAGTCGATGATTGCTAAAGAATTTGAGGATTATTTACTGCCTTTTAAGAAGGACTATCTCTTACCTGTGGAAGATTTAGCCTTGGTTATGTCTAATCATAAGGTTAGCCATGTGGTCTTGCTCTTGACCAGTAATGGCTACTCACGTATCCCTGTGATGTCGCCCGATAAGCATTATATGGGAACGATCTCTATGGCAGATATTTTGTCGTATCAAGGAGAACATGGGCTTAGTGACGCCCAGCTTAGTGAGCTAGAAATTAGCCTCATGCTGAATCACCATATTGAGGTTTTGAGTGATCAGGCTGACCTAACAGAGATTTTTCACCAGCTGGTAGACTTTCCTTTTTTACCAGTCGTCAATGATGCAGGAGTCTTTCTTGGGATTATTACCCGTAAGCAGGTTTTAAAATCGGTTAACAGTCTGCTGCACAATTTTAAACAGGAGGATACCAGTGATTCATTTGATGGATGATATTCCTGCTTTTATTGAAGGAAAGTCCTTATCAGAGAATTCTCAAAAATCTTATCAGTACGATCTTCAACAGTTTTGTCAGCTGGTAGACGGTGTGCTTAGCACGAGTAAACTTAAGCTTTATGAACAATCCTTGAAGGCTCTCAAGCCGGCTGCTAGAAAGCGCAAACTTTCAGCGGTTAATCAGTTTTTACTCTATCTTTATGAAAAAGGTAGGGTTGAGGATTTTTACCGCATAAAGGTTAGGGACAGTCGTAAAAAAGAGCCTGAAAGGGTGACGAGACTGGATTTTTCAACATTTTATGAGAGTCCTGACAGTTCTGGGAAGTGGATTGCCCTTTTAATTTTGGAGTTGGGATTATCTCCTAGTGAGCTGTCTTTGCTCAAGCTGACTGATCTGGATAAAGAATTTGGTGTGATTAAGGTAAAAAAAGGAGGGCAGGTTCGTATCTTATCGTTGACAGAGTCCTTGAAACCTCTTTTTGATTTTGCCGGTGACGGCGTTTATCTCTTTGATAATAAGGGGCAGACTTACTCAAGGCAGTGGTTTTTTAACCAACTCAATGCTTTTTTAGATGAGGTAGGTTTTCCTGATTTGACGGCTCAGAAGCTGCGGGAGCAGTACATTATAAGAGAGATAGCAGCGGGGACGGATCTGCTGGATTTGATGAAAAAACTAGGGCTTAAAACCCCAATGACATTGGAGCACTACTACAGAGATGGATATTAAGCTAAAAGACTTTGAAGGGCCGCTGGATTTGCTCTTACATCTGGTTTCTAAATATGAAATGGATATCTACGATGTGCCTATTGTAGAGGTTATTGAGCAGTATCTGGCTTATATCTCAACATTGAAAGCTATGCGTTTAGAAGTGGCTGGAGAATATATGGTCATGGCCAGTCAGCTGATGCTGATCAAGAGTCGTAAGTTACTTCCAAAAGTTGTCGAAGAAACGCCCATTGAGGAAGATCCTGAGCAGCTCTTGCTGAGCCAGATTGAGGAGTACCGTCGCTTTAAGGCTTTGAGTCAGGAGCTGGCTGCTCAGCATGAGATCAGGGCTAAATATTTCTCAAAGCCTAAGCAAGAGCTTATCTTTGAGGATGCTGTTCTTGAGCATGATAAGACGACTCTGGATTTGTACTTGGCTTTTTCAAAGGTTATGGCGTCTAAGCAAGAGGAGATGAAGTACAACCATACCACGATAACAGGAGATGATTACCGTATCGAGGATATGATGCTGAGGGTTGAGAGCCGTCTCAAAGAGCAAGGCAGTCTTGTCTTGCAGGAGATTTTTGCAGATACAAGTTCCTTGAACGAAGTGATCACCCTATTTTTGGCTACTTTGGAGCTGATCAAAGTACATAAGGTTCAGGTCCAACAGCAGGAAAATTTTGGTGATATCCGTATGCACTATCTTGGGGAGGAGAGTCAGGCATGACCTATTTATCACAGATTGAAGCGCTCCTTTTTGTGGCTGGCGAGGACGGTCTCAGCCTTAGGCAATTATCATCTTTGTTGGAATTGACACCGACTGCTCTTAGCCAGCAGCTCGAAAAGCTGGAGCAAAGATATGAAGATGATGAAGCGTCAGCCTTGTGTTTGCTGGAGTCTTCCAATACTTACAAGTTGGTCACTAAGGAAAAGCATGCGGAACTTTTGAAGCAGTATGCTAAGGCACCTATTAATCAGTCTTTGTCACGTGCCAGCCTTGAAGTTTTATCGATTGTGGCCTATAAACAGCCTATCACTCGTGTTGAGATCGATGATATTCGTGGGGTTAATTCCAGTGGGGCTTTAGCCAAGTTGCTGGCCTTTGATCTGATTAAAGAAGCTGGTAAAAAAGAAGTGATTGGTCGTCCCAATCTCTATGCTACGACTGACTATTTTTTAGACTATATGGGGATTAATCAATTAGAGGAGTTGGTTGATGTTTCTGGTATAGAGTTAGTCGATCAGGAACTAAGCCTCTTTGCTGAGGATCAAGAAGATTAAGAAGGGGTATCAAAACCTATGAGAATCAATAAATATATTGCCCATGCTGGGGTTGCTAGCCGGCGTAAGGCTGAGGAACTGATCAAGCTGGGACAGGTTAGCATCAATGGGCAAACCGTTAGAGAGCTGGGAACAAGAGTTAAAAGCGGGGATGTCGTTGAGGTTAATGGCAGTCCGATTTACAATGAAGAAAAGGTCTATTACCTACTTCATAAGCCAAAAGGCGTCATCTCCAGTGTCTCTGATGATAAGGGACGTAAGACAGTGGTTGATTTATTGCCTGATGTTAAGGAGCGGATTTATCCAGTTGGACGATTGGACTGGGATACGACTGGTGTGCTGATTTTGACTAATGATGGGGATTTCACTGATGAGATGATCCATCCTCGCAATGAAATTGATAAGGTCTATCTGGCGCGTGTCAAGGGGATTGCAACCAAGGAGAACTTGCGTCCGCTGACACGAGGGGTGCTCATCAATGGCAAGAAGACCCAGCCTGCTCGCTATCAGATTATCAAAGTTGATCCAGATAAGAATCGTTCGATTGTTGAGTTGACTATCCACGAGGGTCGTAACCATCAAGTAAAGAAGATGTTTGAAGCGGTTGGTCTACTAGTCGATAAGCTGTCTCGGACGCAGTTTGGGACCTTGGATCTAAAGGGGCTGCGTCCTGGGGAGTCTCGCCGCCTCAATAAAAAAGAAATCAGTCAGCTGCATAATGCAGCAGTGAGCAAGAGATCATGAGACGCTTATTGATCCTTCCGGTCCGTCTCTACCAGCGCTTGATTTCTCCCTTGTTTCCGTCATCGTGTCGCTATCGTCCTACCTGTTCTAACTATATGATTGAAGCTATAGAAAAGCATGGTCTAGCAGGTGTCTTTATGGGGATTGCCCGAATCCTACGCTGCCATCCCTTGGTAGAAGGGGGCGAGGATCCAGTGCCAGATCATTTTAGCTTAAGACGAAACACTAACAAGCCTACGAAGTAAGGCTTGTTTTTTGGTATGAAAATTTTTTATAGGGGACAATAAGAAATATAGATTAGTCAGATCTTAGATAGGGTGTTAGGATAGAGTCACTCGAAAAAAGGAGGATAGATATATATGGCGACATTTACAATTCATACGATCGATTCAGCCCCTGAGGCTGTTAAGGAAACTCTGCGTACGGTGAAACAGGATAATGGCGGTTATATTCCTAATCTGATTGGGCTGTTGGCAAATGCCCCGACCGCTCTTGAGACTTATCGGACTGTTGGGGGGATTAATCGTCGTAACAGCTTGACACCGACTGAACGTGAGGTGGTTCAAATTACTGCTGCGGTGACTAATGGGTGTGCCTTTTGTGTAGCTGGTCATACGGCTTTTTCTATCAAACAAATTCAGATGTCTGATGACCTTTTAGAGGCTCTTCGCAATAGTACGCCAATTGATTCGGATCCTAAGTTGGACACCTTGGCTAAATTTACCATCGCTGTGATCAATACCAAGGGGAGAGTGGGAGATGAGGCTCTGGCAGACTTTCTTGAGGCTGGTTATACACAGGAGAACGCCTTAGATGTTGTCTTGGGAGTCAGCTTGGCTACACTGTGCAATTATGCCAATAATATGGCTGATACCCCCATCAATCCAGAATTACAGGCCTATGCAAAATAAAAGGAGGCCTTATGAGTTATTTCTCCAACGACTTTATCGCTTGGCTGGACCAGCATGCGGATGAACTGGACCAGCAGTCAGGGCCCTTGGCAGACAGCTTGCTGGAGCGCATTGCTCAAGAAGGTGTCTTTAGGTTAGGGGTTGCCAAAGACTTTGGCGGTAGCGGCGGTCACCGCCAAGATGTGATCGAGGCTCTGTCAGAGCTGAGTGGGCACTCTTTGACAGCCGGCTTTATTAGCTGGGGGCAGCGAACCTTTATTGAGATTATTTTGGCTAGTGCAAATCCTTATGCGCGTGAAGCGTGGCTGGCAGATTTATTAACAGGAAAGCTGTCAGCAGGTACAGGCTTGTCCAACTGTGTGAAGTTTCTCTCTGCTATTGAGGAGTTGAGTGTGACGATTGTCCAAGATGATGAGGGAAAGCTCTATCTTGATGGACAGCTACCTTGGGTTACCAATGTGCGATCGGATAATTTTGTCACTGTTTTTGCGGCTGATTATGCGAGTGGCGATCAGCCACCTATTATTTTATCTGTTCCTCAATCGGCTGGTATTAAGCGATCAGAAGATCTTGAGTTTATCAGTCTTCAAGGTGCCAATACGGCAGCTCTGACATTTGATCACCTGCCCTTAGATGAGCGGTGGATTCTCTCATATGATGCTCAGTCTTTTGTTGCGAAGACCCGTCCAGCTTTTCTAGGGTATCAGCTCGGTTTAGCCTTTGGTCTGGCTCAGCACTCACTAGATGAAGTGAATAAGCGATTGGGCTTTCATCGTGAGGTGCTAGAGGGTGACTACCAGCAGGTCTTAGCTAACTTAGAAGAAATTAAGCAATCGCTCTATCAAGGACTACGGCAAGATGGCTATTTTCTCAAACATGTTCGGGAACTCTTTCAGCTCCGTGTCGCTGTTGTTCAGGTAGTGTTGGATAGTTTATCGCTGGAACTTCAAGCTCTTGGAGGAAGGGGTTATTTGAAGCCATCCTCTTTTGCGAGACGATGGAAAGAAGGAGCATTTTTGCCCATTGTCTCCCCTAGTGCTGTTCAGCTCAAACAGATTTTAGCGGATTAGGATGAGATTCTTTCTTTTAGCAATAGAAGGTTGGGCAAGTTTGCTCAACCTTTTTATACTTGAATGGTAAAGAACAGTCTTAGTTTTCTATCAGTCATGCCGAAAATTATCTAGTCTTATAGCTAAGAGGGAGAAGTTGGTGTTAGATAATAAGCTATCTTATCTCTTGGAAAAATGCTATAATGAAGCTACTATGGCTAAAGCAAAAACGACTAAAAATCAGAAAAAATCTACTAGAAAACCTAAAAAATCTTCTAAACGACTGACCAAGGCTGAACTGGAGCGTCAAAAGGCTATTCGTAAGATGATATTAGCTTTTTTGAGCGCTTTTGTGCTGTTTTTTGCCATGATTCGCTTGGGAGCCTTTGGCGTGACTGTCTATAATTTAATCCGTCTTTTGGTCGGCAGTCTGGCTTATCCAGCTATGATTGGGATTTTGATCTATCTTTTTGCAGGCAAGTGGCTTAAAAAACATGAGGGCATGGTGTCTGGTTTTGTATCTATTATGCTTGGCTTGCTGCTGATCTTTCATGCCTATCTTTTTTCAACGCCAGCTATGAGGGAGCGGGACATTTTTGAAGGGACCTTTCGTCTAGTCACGGCAGATTTGAAAAACGTAGCAGTCACTCACTTTTTAGGTGGGGGGATGCTGGGAGCTCTTTTGTATCGGCCGGTCTCCTTTCTTTTTGCTAATTTAGGCACCTTTTTGATCGGTGGACTCTTCATTGTCTTAGGGCTCTATCTGATGAGTGCTTGGGACGTCTATGATGTCATGGATTTCTTTAAAAAATCCAGTCGCACGCTATCGGATAAGATCGATCAATCCAGTCTCAAGCGAGAAGAGCGTCGGCAAAAAAAACTTGAAGCACGACGAGCTGCTGAGGCTGAATTATCAGCACAAGAAGAAGTGCTAGCAGAATCTGAGCCCTTGGTGGGAGCTGATTATGACCTTGATCCTGAGACAGGAGAGATCCTTGAGAGAGGGTATTCAGCAGATGATGCCTCTTTGTTGGCTCATGAGCCTGAAATATTTGCCGGCTATGAGGAAGAGTCTCCTGCTGCTGGCTATTCTCAGCAAGACTTCAAGGATTATCATTTTCCTTATCCTGAGCCTGAGGATATCCAAGAACCTCAGAATGACGCTGCTTTAGAAGATGATGCTGCTAGTGATGAGTCGGTTGAGGTGGACTTCACGCCTAAGCAGACCTTGATGTATCAGCTACCGACGATTGATCTCTTTGCTGCGGATAAGCCAAAGAATCAATCTAAAGAAAAGAAAATTGTCCGTGAAAACATTAAAATCTTAGAAGAAACCTTTGCTAGTTTTGGTATCAAAGCCACCGTAGAGCGGGCCGAGATTGGTCCATCGGTTACCAAGTATGAAATCAAGCCAGCAGTCGGTGTCCGTGTCAATCGGATTTCCAATCTGGCGGACGATCTGGCTCTCGCTTTGGCAGCTAAGGATGTCCGTATTGAGGCACCAATTCCAGGAAAATCTCTAGTTGGTATCGAAGTGCCTAATTCAGAAATTGCTACCGTGACCTTCCGTGAGCTCTGGGAACAATCTAAGACAGATCCCAATAAACTTTTGGAAGTTCCGCTGGGTAAAGCGGTCAATGGGAGTGCTCGCAGTTTTGATCTGGGACGTATGCCCCACTTGCTGGTAGCAGGATCGACTGGGTCTGGTAAATCGGTGGCGGTCAATGGGATTATTGCTAGTATTTTGATGAAGGCGGCGCCTGATCAGGTTAAGTTTATGATGATTGACCCTAAGATGGTTGAGCTCTCTGTTTACAATGATATTCCTCACTTGCTCATTCCTGTTGTGACCAATCCGCGCAAGGCGGCCAAGGCCCTTCAAAAGGTTGTTGACGAGATGGAAAATCGCTATGAGCTCTTCAGCCATGTCGGTGTTAGAAATATTGCTGGCTACAATGCTAAGGTAGCAGATTTTAATGCCCAGTCTGATGAAAAACGCATTCCCATGCCCCTTATTGTTGTTATTGTTGATGAGTTGGCTGATCTGATGATGGTAGCTAGTAAGGAAGTCGAAGATGCTATCATTCGTTTGGGGCAGAAGGCACGGGCTGCGGGTATCCATATGATCTTAGCGACTCAGCGTCCTTCTGTGGATGTTATCAGCGGCTTGATTAAGGCTAATGTACCGTCTCGTGTAGCTTTTGCTGTTTCATCTGGAACGGACTCTCGGACAATCCTAGATGAAAATGGGGCGGAAAAACTTTTAGGACGTGGGGACATGCTCTTTAAACCCATTGATGAAAATCATCCTGTACGTTTGCAGGGCTCCTTTATTTCTGATGATGATGTCGAACGTATTGTCAGCTTTATTAAGGATCAGGCTCAGGCTGAGTATGATGATAGCTTTGATCCTGGTGACGTTTCTGAAAGTGATTTTGGCGGTGCTAGTGCTGGTGGTTCTAGTGAAGGAGATCCTCTGTTTGAAGAGGCTAAAGCTCTGGTGCTTGAGACGCAGAAAGCTAGTGCTTCTATGATTCAGCGGCGCTTGTCTGTCGGTTTTAATCGTGCTACTCGCTTGATGGAAGAACTAGAGGAAGCTGGGGTTATTGGACCGGCTGAAGGGACTAAGCCACGCAAGGTGCTGATGACCAATCAATAGAAAATAAAACCGAATTAGTTGTAAGAAAGATTAAGGTCGCGTTTTTCAACTCTTATTACGGTCTTTTGTCTTGTCCTGACTGGAAATATGGTAGTGATCTTCTTTTAGAAGCCATTTAGCTTTCTTGCTCGAGCAATCTTTTTCTAATAAATAGACCCTAGGATTGTTACCTAGGGTCTATTTATTATCTTGGTCTTCTTTTAGCCAGTCTTGGTAGTATTCTAGAAGGTTGACAGCCATTTGGCTGGCTAGGGCGATGGAAAATGCCTCGGTCCCTTCTGTTTCGTCGTTGGCGATTTCGATGCGGGTTTCATCATAGATGGCCTTCAAGCTATCCTGAGAGAGGGTCTTTTTGAAAGCGTCAAATTCTTTTAGCATAGGGGTCTCCTTATATCAAAGTTGGCTTAAGAAAGTTGTTTACCAGTATTATATCATGAAGGAAAGGATTATGGCGAAAAAATCAGCAGTCGGTCGAGCTTTACAAATCATTTTGGTCTTTGATATGATAGGGACATGGTTGAATCATACAGTAAACATGCAAATCACAATATGCGTCGTCCGATAGTTAAAGAAGATATCGTTCACTACATGCGGACGCATCAGAAAAAAGAGGGAGGTAGCCTAGAGGCTATCGCTGATTTTGCCCGTCAGGAAAATATACCTATCATCCAGCCGGAAGTTGTGGCGTATTTTCGTTTTTTGTTGCAGACGCTCAATCCTAAGTCTATACTAGAAGTAGGCACTGCTATTGGCTTTTCTGCCTTACTAATGGCTAGGCATGCACCAGACGCTAAGATTACAACGATTGACCGCAACGAAGAGATGATCCGCCTTGCTAAGGAAAATTTAGATCGATTTGATGAGCGTCAGCAAATTACCTTGGTTGAAGGAGATGCTGTAGATGTTTTGGGCACGTTGACAGATACCTATGACTTTGTCTTCATGGATTCGGCTAAGTCTAAGTATATTGTTATCCTGCCAGAAATTCTTAGACATCTGGAAGTTGGTGGTGTGATTGTCATTGATGATGTTTTTCAAGGGGGGGATCTTGTCAAGCCGATTGAGGAAGTTCGTCGGGGGCAGCGAACTATCTATCGGGGTCTTCATAGACTGATGGAAGCGACCCTGGACAATCCTGACCTGACGGTGAGTCTTTTACCGATTAGCGATGGGGTACTTGTTATTCGTAAAAATGTTCCAGATGTCACCCTGCCAGACTAGGCAATCTTGCCTAAAGTGTGCTATAATGGAAAAGTTAATGATCTGGGCAGAGATGTCCGAATAAAAGAGGAGTAGACTATGGCTAATAGAAAAGCTTATAAGGACGAAGTCAAAAGTAAAAATCGTCGCAGAAAAAAAGTCAATCGAAAGAAAAAGCAGGGAGGGTTCTTTCATTCCTTGGGAGTGATTCTTGCTAGTAAGGTTTTTCGTACCTTGTTTCTCTTTGTGTTTGCGGCTGGACTTGGTGCTGCAGGGACTTACCTGTGGATGGATAGTCAGCCGTCTCAAGAAACAGTGCTGGCTAGTATGAATGGTAAGACAATCACCGTGAATGATGTCTATCAACTTCGAGCTGGTGCAACCGTTTCAAAAGAAAACCTCCAGCAGCTTATCTTCACAAATATCTTAGAAGATAAATATGGCAAGAAGGTATCTTCCAATGATGTTCAAAAGCGCTTTGATGAGGAGAAAAAGGGTATTGAAGATAATGGTCAAGACTTCAATTCCTTGATTGAAAGCAATAACTTCACAGAAGACAGCTTCAAAGATTATATCCGCTATCGTTTGATGGAACAAAAAGCATTGGAAGCCGCAGCTAAGAAGGAAATGACGGACAAGGAATTGCAAAAATCCTTTAAGTCTTACTCACCAGAAGTGACAGTGACTTACTTCTCAACTGCTGAAAAATCTAAAGCTGAATCTATCAAGAAGAGTTTGAGTGCCAAGGATGCTAATATGGATAGTATCGTCAGTGAAAACCAAGGGCAACCTGGTATCTCTTATGATTCTGGTACCCGTTATGATTCTGATCGTTCATCTACCCTTCCTCCAAACGAAGTTCAAGATGCAACCTTCAAGCTCAAAAAAGATGGTGTGACAGATGTCATCGAAGTTAAGGGCAATGACAATAGTAAGATGTACTATGTTGCCAAGGTCACTAAAAAGACTGAAAAACAAGAAGACTGGAAGAGCTATGAGAAACGCTTGAAGGAAATCTTTGTCAGCTCACGCTTGTCTGACCAAGACTTTGTCAACAAGGTTATGGCTGGTCTTTTGAAAGAGTATAATGTCACTATCGAAGATGATAACTACAACTCATTGTTGACAGACTACGGTTTGAGTGCAGCAGACACTAATGTGTCTACTTCAAAATCATCCACTGGATTATCATCTTCTAAGAAATAATCACGATTGAGAATGGTCTTTTTTACCAGTTCAGAAATCTGGCGGTTGCTGCGAGCCAGACGGTGTGGAGAGGACTTGCTACTTGGTCGTTTACAATTAAAAATGCAATGAAGAATGACAAGATCATTAAATGGAGGTGGTACCGCGGTTTTGATCGCCCTCCCTTTGGTGACCTTGTTTTTTAGTTATTCCTTATAGCATGAGGGAGTTTCTGTATGAAAACATTTCAAATCAAACAAAAAATGTGGTCCTTGGGCGGAAAATTTATCATCAATGATGAGCTGGGCATACCATCTTATCAGGTGGAAGGCAGCCTCTTTAAAATTCCAAAGACCTTTACTATTTTGGATATGTCTGGTCATCAGGTGGGAAAAGTTGAAAAGCGGGTCTGGTCCTTTCTTCCCAAATTTGATGTGAGTTTAGCTAATGGTCAGGTTGTTACCATCAAAAAAGATTTTAGCTTTTTTAAACCCCACTATTCCCTTGAAAATCTGAATATGGAAGTTCAGGGCAATTTTTGGGATATGAATTTTGACCTGCTGCAAAATGGTCAAGTCCTAGCCCGTATTTCACAGGAATGGTTGAGGATGACTTCAACTTATAATATTGAAGTCTATCAGGAAAGTTATTCAGACTTAGTCATTGCATTAACAGTAGCGATCGATTATGTCAAGGCTCAAGAAGCTGGAGCTGCAGCTTCAGCTTCTCATTAACTAAGAACAGAGATATAGAAAGGTAATACTTATCAATGAAAGCATTAACATCTGCACAAATTCGTCAAATGTGGCTTGACTTCTGGAAATCCAAGGGTCATGCCGTAGAACCATCAGCCAATCTGGTGCCGGTCAATGACCCTACCCTTCTCTGGATTAACTCTGGGGTGGCAACGCTCAAAAAGTATTTTGATGGGTCCGTTATTCCAGAAAATCCCCGCATTACTAATGCGCAAAAGTCGATCCGTACTAATGATATTGAAAATGTCGGAAAGACAGCCCGCCACCACACCATGTTTGAAATGCTGGGGAACTTCTCAATCGGCGATTACTTCCGTGATGAGGCGATTGAGTGGGGCTATGAGATCTTAACTAGTCCGGACTGGTTTGCCTTTCCTAAGGAAAAGCTCTATGTGACTTATTACCCAGATGATAAGGATACCTACAATCGCTGGATTGCCTGCGGTATGGAGCCAAGTCATATGGTACCAATCGAAGATAACTTCTGGGAAATAGGTGCTGGGCCTTCTGGACCTGATACAGAAATCTTCTATGATCGTGGTGAGGATTTTGACCCAGATCATGTTGGCTTGCGCCTCTTGGCAGAAGATATTGAAAATGATCGTTATATCGAGATTTGGAATATTGTCTTATCACAATTTAACGCCGATCCTAAGGTTCCACGCAGTGAGTATAAAGAGCTTCCAAGTAAAAATATTGATACGGGGGCTGGCTTAGAGCGTCTAGCAGCAGTCATGCAGGGGGCTAAGACAAACTTTGAAACAGACCTCTTTATGCCAATCATCCGTGAGGTTGAAAAGCTCTCAGGTAAAACTTATGATCCAGATGGCGACAATATGAGTTTCAAGGTCATTGCTGACCACATCCGTGCCCTCAGCTTTGCTATCGGTGATGGTGCTCTTCCTGGTAATGAAGGTCGTGGGTATGTTCTTCGTCGTCTCCTTCGTCGTGCGGTTATGCATGGCCGTCGTTTGGGGATTACAGATACCTTCCTCTACAAACTCGTTCCAACGGTTGGTAAGATTATGGAATCTTACTACCCTGAAGTGCTGGAAAAGCAAGACTTTATTGAAAAGATCGTTAAACGTGAAGAAGAAACCTTTGCCCGCACCATTGACGCTGGTAGTGGCCATTTGGAAGAACTCTTAGCCGATCTCAAAGCAGCCGGTAAGGATACTTTGGAAGGTAAGGATATCTTCAAACTCTATGATACTTATGGATTCCCAGTTGAGTTGACAGAAGAGTTGGCAGAGGATGCTGGCTATAAGATTGATCATGCTGGTTTCCAAGCTGCTATGAAAGAGCAGCAAGAGCGGGCCCGGGCTGCAGTCGTCAAGGGCGGTTCGATGGGAATGCAAAACGAAACCCTGTCAGGTATCGTTGAGTCCTCTACGTTCAGCTATGAAAACGAAGCGCTGGACAGCAAGTTATCCGTTATTATCGTGGACAATGAACGTGCTGACGCTGTAGCGTCAGGTCAAGCCCTTCTCGTCTTTGACGAGACGCCATTCTACGCTGAAATGGGCGGACAGGTAGCTGACCATGGTGTCATCACAGATGCGTCAGGTCAGGTTCTTGGGCGTGTGGTGGATGTGCAAAAGGCACCAAATGGTCAAGCCCTCCATACCGTTGAGGTTGAGGGTGAATTGACTCTGGGGACAGAGTACCACTTGGAAATCGACCACAAGCGGCGCTATGCGGTTGAGAAAAACCATACGGCCACTCACCTGCTCCATGCGGCTCTTCACAATGTTATTGGTGAGCATGCGACCCAGGCTGGATCTCTCAATGAAGAAGACTTCTTGCGTTTTGACTTCACTCACTTTGAGGCTGTGAACGCTGACGAACTCCGTCGTATTGAAGAAGAAGTCAACCAACAAATCTGGCAGGCTATTGAGGTCAAGACGGTTGAGACTGATATCGACACGGCTAAGGAAATGGGAGCTATGGCTCTCTTTGGTGAGAAATACGGTAAGGACGTTCGTGTCGTAGTTATCGGTGATTACTCTATCGAGCTCTGTGGTGGTACTCATCTGGGTAATACTTCGGAAATTGGTCTCTTTAAGATCGTTAAAGAAGAAGGAATCGGATCAGGTACTCGCCGTATCCTAGCTCTGACTGGTCAGCAAGCCTTTGAAGCCTTCCGTGAGGAAGAAGACAGTCTTAAATCAGTGGCTGCTGCTGTCAAAGCTCCACAGCTCAAGGAAGTCCCAGCTAAGGTGCAAAGTTTGACTGAGCAAGTCAAAGACCTGCAAAAAGAAGTCGCAGAACTCAAAGAAAAGGCAGCTGCTGCCGCAGCAGGCGATATCTTTAAGGATGTCAAAGAGGCAAATGGTATCCGCTATATCGCCAGTCAAGTAGAGGTTTCAGATGCTGGTGCTCTGCGCACCTTTGCGGACAACTGGAAGCAGGCAGACCACTCAGATGTTCTGGTCCTGGCAGCAAGTATCGGTGATAAGGTCAATGTCCTTGTGGCAAGTAAATCTAAAGACATCCACGCTGGTAATCTGATTAAGGAACTTGCTCCAATCGTCAGCGGTCGTGGTGGTGGTAAGCCAGACATGGCCATGGCCGGAGGTTCAGACGCTTCACAAATCCCTGCTTTACTAGCAGCTGTAGCTGAAAAGTTGTAATCATATAGCACCAAGAAACCAAGTCTTAGCGGGCTTGGTTTTTTTATGTGCAGTGGCTTGTCGACGGACATCTGTGATTGCTGGTAAAATGGGTTTTGTTTTACCTATGAATGACCGTTCAGGCATAAAAAGCAACCATTCAGGCAATCGTGTTCTTATCGTTTATTTTTTAGTGTAGAATACTAGGAGAACTTTAGACTAGAAAGGATAGTTTATGTTAGAAATTCATCGTTTAAAAAAGAGCTTTGGCAGTAAGGAAGTACTGCACGGGCTTGATACTCAATTTAAGAAGGGTCGAATTACTGGCCTTGTCGGTAAGAATGGTGCTGGTAAGACCACTCTCTTTCATTCTATTTTGAATTTTGTCCAGTTTGAGGGCAGTATTAGCTTTGAGGGTCAAAAGATTACTCAGGAGACCTTTGCTAGGATTGGTTATTTGCCCGAGGAGCGCAGTCTTATGCCCAAGCAGACGCTTAAGGATCAGATCAGTTATCTCGCTGCTCTCAAAGGGATGGCGAGACGTGATGTAGCAGCTGTTCTGCCCCAATGGATGGAACGCTTAGAGGTCAAAGGAAAGCTAGATGATAAGATTAAATCTCTCTCTAAAGGGAATCAGCAAAAGGTTCAGTTGATTGCGACTCTGATTCATCAGCCGGATTTGATTATCTTAGATGAGCCTTTTTCTGGCTTGGATCCCGTCAATACAGCCCTTCTTAAGCAGATTATCCGAGAAGAAAAAGAGCGTGGTGCCTGCATTATCTTTTCGGATCATACCATGGCTAATGTAGAAGAAATCTGCGATGATTTAGTGATGATTGCAGATGGTGAGATTGCTGTCCAGGGCAGTGTCAATGATGTCCGTCTGTCCTATGGACGGACGCGTCTCTTTATCAGCTCTGATCTCAGTCAAGAAGAATTGGAAAAGCTGGATCATGTGGAAGTGGCAACGAAAACCAAGATGGGAACTTGGCGCTTGATTTTAAATGATGAAGCGGCAGGACCTGAGCTCTTTCAAATTTTGACAGGTGGGCATTATGTCCAAACCTTTGACCAACAACCACCAACAGTGGATGAGATCTTTAAAATGATTGCGGGGGTAGAAGCATGAACCAGATTGTGACAGTAATGAAAGAGACCTATAGGAGACAGGCCAAATCAATCAGCTTTTTACTTTTGGTCTTGTCGCCGTTCTTATTAGCTGGATTAATAGTACTGATGGGTGGGGTTATGGACTCATCTTCTGATGAACCTGAAACTGCCTTGGTTGCTCCAAAAGCAGTTACAGAGCAGCTCTCACATGCAAAGGATTATAAGAGCATGGCGAGTGCCTCATCTGCTCAAAAAGCCCTAGATAAAGATGATATTTCGGGTTACCTTGTTTTGAATGAAAAAGATGGTCAGCTGACGGCTACCTATCATGGGGTAGAAGCCATGGATGAGCATGATAAGACAGTGCTGATGCAGGATTTATCAGTTCTGCAAGCTGGACGTAATCAGTCTGAGGCTCAGCTTAGCCCTGCTCAGTCTCAGGTGCTGGCACGTCAAGTCAACTATAAGGAAGAACTAGCTGGTAAGAAAAAGGCAGACCAAAAGGCTGCTAAAACTATTTCCTTGTTTATCCTTATTTTTGCCTTGTACATGTTGCTCTTAACCTATGCTAGTATTATCTCGCAAGAATTTGCTAGCGAAAAGGGTACCAAAATTATGGAAGTTATCTTCTCTAGTGTTGAAGCTAGCAGTTACTTTTACGGTAAGATTCTAGGTATTTTTGCGCTTATTTTGACGCATATTGGAATTTATGCCGTGGGTATCGCAGTCTCCCTAGATCCTCTCTTGAGTATGAAACAGTTCCATTCTTATAGAGGGGTTGTGCATGAGGTTGTCAAAAATTTTGATGGTCTGACGGTTGGCTTTATTGTACTGGCACTGTTACTCTATGTTATTTTAGCAGCCTTATGTGGCTCTTTAGTCAGTCGGGCTGAAGATGCTAGCAAGGCAGTGCAACCGCTCATGTATATGATAATGGTTGATTTTGTTTTGAGCTTTTCAATGTCAATGTCAGAAAATAATAATCTATTAACCAAGGTCACCTCTTATATTCCTTTAACGTCTCCTTTTGTCATGCCGGTTCGATTGATTAATCAACATGCTAGTCTGGTAGAAGGAGCCATCAGTCTCGCTCTCCTAGCTGGAACAATTGTGTTTGTCTTAGTGTTTATGGCTCGCAATTATGCTGGTTTTATCCTCCAGACAGATGATAATGGTATTTGGAAAACCTTTAAAAGAGGGTTGTCACACCGTTAAGATAGTAGTTTCTTAGTTATTAGAGATAATTTTATTGTCTTATATTAGAGCAGGAAAAATTAGTGGTATGATATAGAAAATTATAAAAGCCTTGCTGAGATATGACTCAGCGAGGCTTTTATACGGTTAGGAATCGTTTCAGAAATGGCAGGAGAAGTGCTAGGATAAGACAGCAAGATAGGCCTTCTCCAAGAAATCCTGTACCGTTGACGATTAGGGAATAGATAAAGGCACTCTGGCCAGGAGCAGCGTACTTTCCAAAAAAGATCATGCCTGTAATAAAGTGAATAGAATAGCGAAATAGGGTGCCTATACAAATACCGAATAGGATTAGGGCTAAACTTTTTATGGTATGCTCTTGTTTAAGGGCTGTTTGAAGGGATGCTTTCGTGATACCCGCCAAGCCTATCATACTAAAGGCAAGGAGGTAGTCCAGTATACCTTGTACAAAGGTCAGCCAGCCAGCTGCAGCTTGTCCTAGCAGTAGTTGAAGCAGGCCCCAAAGGAGTCCGGCAGCCATAGCTGGTCGAGTACCTCTGCGAAAGGCTAGGATAAAAATAGGTACCATTTTGAAAGAGAAGGACATCCAGGGTCCTACCATGAGTGGCTGTGTCAATAGGTCGATAATCATGGCTAGTCCTGCAAAGAGGGCTGTCTCGGTCATTGTAGCTAGTGAGTTTTTGGTCATAAAAAAATCCTTTCTTATTACCGCAGCAAAGACTGGGCAATGGATGATTTGCCACAATCAAAACTGTGATAATTCAAGGAAAACTTGATATTATCCGCACATCCCTTACGCAAGCATTACCTTGTTCAGGTTCAAAGAGTTTAGGCTTTTGGATGTAAAATCTGGCAGTCTGTCAGATTTATCCAGCAGCCATTCTCAGCATAAGCTCCTCTTGTGACGCCCTTATCATAACAGAAAATGTTCTATTTAACAAATTTTCTGGTTAGATCGTGGTTATTAGGGTATGTGATGTCTGAATTCGTAGGGGAGGAGCAGTGTTTCCTAGTTTTTACTGTAAGCTAACAATTTTCTGAATAATTTCTAAACAAAAACTGAAAATTAAAATTATTTCAATAAAAAGACTCATATGTTACAATATGGCTGGTAATAACTCATCTTTTACCTAAAAAGCGATAGGAAGTAAACAATGAGAATGAAACAAATTTATGGGTTTCGAAAAAGTAAAGCTGTAAAATCTCTATGTGGAGCTGTACTAGGAACTACAGCCCTGCTGTCATTGACAGGCTATAGGGTTGCAGCAGAGGAAGTTACGAAAACAACTAGTAGTATTGATACAGAGGTAGTAGGTACGGAAACGGGTAATCCGGCGACTAATCTGCCAGAAAAGCAAGCTGATCTGAGTGCGAAAGCAGAGGCAAGTCAAGATCAAGCGGGTCAGACTACAGGAACACTCCCAGTTGACGTAGCAAGGACAGAGGTAGATAAGGCTGTTGCAGATGCTAAAGAGGCTGGTGTCACTGTTGTTCAAGATGAAACGGTTGATAGAGGAACAGTAAAAACTGCCGAAGAAGCAGCTCAAAAAGAAGCAGAAATCAAAGACGATTATGCTAAGCAGGCTGAGGAAATCAATCAGGTAACTGAGCAATATCAGTTAGATTTGGCCACTCATCAGGCAGAGACTGATCGTATCACTACTGAGAATCAAGCAATAAAGGCGCAGTATGAAAAAGATATGGCTGCTCACAAGGCAGAGGTCGAGCGCATTACTACTGCTAATGCAGCTGCCAAGCTTGATTATGAAGCTAAATTAGCTCAGTACGAGAAAGATTTGGCCGCTGTTCAACAAGCTAATTCAGACAACCAAGCAGCCTATGAAGCCGCTAAAGCTGCCTACGAAAAGGAACGGGTTCGGGTGCAAAAAGCTAATGCTGCTGCCAAAGCGGCTTACGACAAGGCTGTAGCTGAAAATACGGCCAAAAATGCTGAGATTGCAGCGACAAACGAGGCTGTTAAACAGCGCAACGCCCAAGCCAAGGCTGATTACGAAGCTGCTCTGAAGCAATATGAAGCTGACTTGGCAGATGTTCAACAAAAGAACGCGGCTAATGAAACTGATTACCAAGCTAAAAAGACGGCCTATGAAACCGAATTAGCTCGAGTGCAAAAAGCCAACGCTGCTGCCAAGGCAGCTTATGACCAAGCTGTTAAGGACAATCAAGTTAAGAATGCTGAGATTGCAGCCGACAATGAAGCCATCAGACAGCGCAATGCCCAAGCCAAGGCTGATTACGAAGCCAAATTGGCCCAATATCAAAACGATCTGGCAGCAGTCCAAGCGGGGAATGCGGCTAATGAAGCTGATTATCAAGCTAAAAAAGCAGCCTACGAAACTGAATTAGCTCGGGTACAAAAAGCCAATGCTGATGCCAAGGCAGCCTACGATCAAGCTGTTAAAGACAACCAAGTTAAGAATGCTGAGATTGTAGCCGAAAATGCAGCTATTAAACAGCGCAATGCCCAAGCCAAGGCTGATTACGAAGCTAAATTAGCCCAATATCAAAATGACTTAACCCAGTACCAAAAAGATTTAGCTGACTATCAAACCGAGTTAAGAGCTTATGAAGCTGCTCAAGTTGCTTACAAGACTGCCTTGGCAGAACTGGAAAAACACAAAAATGACGATGGTTATTTACCATCACCAGAATCGCAACCCTTTATTTTTGAGCAAGAAAAAAATGCTACCCTCGAAATTACATCGGGAGATAAAGTCTATAATGCTGACGAATTTTATGCCGAAGCAGATAAAATGGACTATATTAAGGCTGATACCCCATTTAATACAGAAAAGAGACGGGTAGCTTATAACCATTTTTGGGGTGGCATTCAAGATAGTGCCGATTGGCCGGGTAAGCGAGTATTTTTGCCAAAAGGTAAACCTGTTGTTGCACGGTATAGTAACTTAAAGAACTCAGAGCTGAATGGTAAAAAGATTGCATCTGCAGAATTTATATATACGCTAAAAGATACCAGTCTTAATGCCGATAAGATACCTGCCATGCTATATGATGATCCTACAGCAACAATCTATTACTTTGAGTTCTTTGGCTCACAGAGTATTGATGTCGACATTAGCTTTTATGATGAAGATGGCAATAAGATCGATGCAACAGGTGCATTGTTAGATTTCTCTTCACTTAATAGAGGGCATGGTTGGGCACAGTATGATGGTGTAAATGCCATTGAAAAGGTTGATTATCACACAGGGACGGCCATTGAAATAAACGGCTCTTCTGTAAAAGACAATGGAGATGGCTTATACGCCGCTACGCCAAACTATACTAAGGCTAATCAATCAAGATTTGAAAGCAGTGAGTGGGATACTACAGATTCTCCAGTGAATTGGTATGGGGCTATTGTTGGTAAACAAACCGGTCCTGATATTCAATTTACGCTTTCTGCTGAAAATGCTTCTGGAATATGGTTTGCTTTTGATTCTAAGATAAAGGCAAAGGACATTCCTAATAAACCGATTGAGCCAAGGCAGCCAGTTGCGCCAACTGAGCCAGATGAACCTTCTTATGAGCTTGAAAAGGAATTGGAACCAGCACCAATCGAACCCAACTACGATCCAGAACCAACGCCGCCGACCCGTACACCGGATCAGCCGGAACCTAACAAACCCAACGAGCCTGGTTATGAAGTAGAAAAGCCTCAAGAACCGGCACCAGTCGAACCCAACTATGAGCCGGAACCAACACCACCGACTCGGATACCGGATCAGCCGGAACCGAATAAACCGGATGAACCCAATTATGAAGTGGAGCAGCCTCAGGAACCAGAACCGGTAGAGCCAAGCTATGAGGATGAGCCTACGCCGCCGACTCCAACAACTCCAAAGGATGAGCCAACAGAACCGGTTGCGCCAGACTATGAAACCCTGCCAATACCGCCAACTGATCCTGTTTATCAAAATCTACCAACGCCACCTGAAATCCCAACTGTCCGTTTCCACTATGCGAGATTGTCTGTTCAACCACAAGTCAATAAGGAGATCAGGAATCAGGATAATGTTGCTATTGATAAGACCTTGGTGGCTAAGCAATCTGTTGTTAAATTTCAACTGAAGACGGCTGAACTGCCTGCAGGACGTGAGGAAACAACTTCCTTTGTCTTGGTCGATCCTCTTCCAAGCGGCTATCAGTTCAATCTTGAAGCGACAAAGGTGGCTAGTCCAGACTTTGACGTTGTCTATGATCAAGCAAGTCATACAGTGATCTTCACAGCAACAGCTGCTACCTTAGAGAAGTTCAACGCCGACTTGACTAAGGTGCTAGCACCGGCTTACCCAACAGTCGTAGGACAAGTGCTCAATGATGGAGCGACCTATACCAACAATTTCACTCTGACTGTGAATGATGCCTACGGTATCAAGTCCAATATTGTTCGTGTGACGACACCTGGTAAACCAAATGATCCTAATAATCCTAACAACAACTATATCAAACCACATAAGGTCAATAAAAATGAAAATGGGGTGACGATTGATGGCAAAACCGTTTTAGCCGGTTCAACGAATTTCTATGAGCTGACTTGGGATTTGGATCAGTACAAGGGAGATAAGTCAGCCTCAGAAACTATCCAAAAAGGCTTCTTCTATCTGGATGATTATCCTGAAGAAGCACTGGAACTGCGTTCAGATTTAGTTAAAATTACTGATGCCAGTGGTGAGGCTGTAACAGGTATCAGCGTGACTGATTATACCAGCCTTGACGTAGCACCTGTAAGTGTTCAGGAAGTCTTGAAAAAGGCAAAAATCACACCGAAAGGTGCCTTCCAGCTCTTTACGGCTGATGATCCGCAGGCTTTCTATGATGCTTATGTCGTGACAGGTATTGATTTGACCATTGTTAGCCCAATGAAGGTTAAGGCGGAAATGGGCAAGAGTGGTGGTCAGTATGAAAATAAGGCCTATCAAATTGACTTTGGTAATGGTTACGAGTCAAATATTGTTACTAACAATGTTCCTAAGATTGAACCCAAGAAAGACGTCACCTTGACTCTGGATCCGGCTGATATGACAAGTGTTGATGGTCAGACTATTGCACTTGGCCAAGTCTTCAACTACCGCTTGATTGGTGGTATCATTCCTGCTGATCATTCCGACGAACTCTTTGAATACAGTTTTTATGATGATTATGACCAAACAGGGGATTTCTATACAGGACAATATAAGGTCTTTGCCAAAGTCGATATAAGGCTCAAAGACGGAAGTGTTATCAAGGCGGGCGCTGATCTGACGTCACACACAAGAGCAGAAGTTGATGAAGCTAAGGGCGCTATTGCTATTAAGTTTGAAGAAGACTTCCTGCGTTCTGTTTCTCTTGCTTCCGCTTTCCAAGCAGAAACTTACCTTCAAATGAGCCGCATCGCTGTTGGTACCTTTGAAAACACCTATGTCAATACTGTTAATGGCTTTGCCTACAGTTCCAATACGGTTAAGACGACGACACCGGATCCCAAGGATCCTAATCAACCGCCTACTCCGACTCAAGAACGTGTGGTAACAAAAGTAACTTATCGCTTCAAGGATAATAGTTCTAAGGATAGTAGATTGCCAGAAACTGGTGACAGTGATAATGCTTATCTGCCGATCTTGAGTCTAGGTGTTGTGCTAGCTGGTTTAGGTATGATGGGGCTTTCACAGCGTCGTAAAGAGAACTAATAATGTTCGATGTGCCTGATCCAGTTATGGGTAGGTAAGCCAATAAGGCTGGAAATAAGATGAATGCTGTTTATAGGGTTGGCTATAGAAGTTAAGTATCAGCGGATTTTTTCAGGACCTGGCTATTCGTTACGTTTAATTTTCAATAGATAAACTATCATTTTACCCCATAACGTGGTATACTTAGGGAGTTGCACTCATGGTGCAATAATGATACTAAACAGGTTTTATAAGGCAGCCTCGCACTGTCTTTTTAGAAAAGAGTTTTTAAGTGAAATTTACAGAATTACAACTATCAGCAGATATTTTGTCAGCCGTTGAAAAAGCTGGCTTTGTAGAGCCATCACCTATACAGGAGATGACGATTCCCTTGGCCTTAGAAGGTAAGGATGTCATTGGTCAGGCGCAAACAGGAACAGGTAAGACTGCAGCATTTGGTCTGCCAACGCTGAATAAAATTAATGTCGAGCACAAAGCTATTCAAGCCTTGGTCATTGCACCAACGCGCGAATTGGCCGTTCAAAGTCAAGAAGAGCTCTTTCGATTTGGTCGAGACAAGGGGGTTAAGGTCCGTTCTGTCTACGGTGGTTCCAGTATTGAAAAGCAAATTAAGGCGCTTCGCTCAGGGGCTCATATCGTTGTGGGAACACCAGGACGCTTGCTGGATCTGATTAAGCGTAAGGCTCTTCGCCTCAATAATATTGAGACCCTTATTCTGGATGAGGCTGATGAAATGCTTAACATGGGCTTCCTTGAAGATATCGAAGCTATCATCAGTCATGTCCCTGAGAAGCGTCAAACTCTACTTTTCTCAGCGACGATGCCTGATGCTATCAAGCGTATTGGAATTAAGTTCATGAAAAATCCTGAGCATGTCCGGATTGCAGCAAAAGAACTAACCAGTGATAATATCGAGCAGTTCTATGTTCGTGTCAAAGAACAAGAAAAGTTCGACACTATGACGCGCCTCATTGACGTTGATCAGCCTGAGCTCTCTATCGTCTTTGGTCGTACCAAACGTCGTGTAGATGAATTGACTCGTGGGCTTAAACTTCGTGGCTATCGTGCTGAAGGGATCCACGGAGACTTGGATCAAAATAAGCGTTTACGTGTTATCCGTGATTTTAAGAATGATAATCTAGATATTTTGGTGGCGACAGACGTTGCAGCACGTGGTCTTGATATTTCTGGTGTGACTCATGTCTACAACTATGATATTCCTCAAGATCCAGAGAGTTATGTTCACCGGATTGGCCGTACTGGTCGGGCTGGTAAAAAGGGACAATCTATTACCTTTGTTTCACCAAATGAAATGGGTTATCTCTCTATTATTGAAAATTTGACCAAGAAGCGTATGCAAGGTCTTAAGCCAGCGACAGAAAAAGAAGCCTTTGAAGCTAAGAAGCGTGTCGCTTTAACGAAGATTGAGCGTGATTTTGCAAATGAGGCAATTCGTGCCAACTTTGATAAGTTTAAAGAAGATGCGGTTAAGCTGGCAGCTGAGTTTAGCCCAGAAGAATTGGCCCTCTATATCCTTAGTTTGACGGTTCAAGATCCAGCGACTATGCCAGAGGTTGAGATTAGTCGTGAGAAGCCTCTACCGTTTAAGCCATCTGGCTTTAATCGTAGCAAGGGTGGACGTGGGAATAATAACCGTAACCGAGGCGGACGTGGCGAGCGAAACCGTCGTGATAATAATGGTCGTCGTGATTTTAAACGCACGTCCAATAAAAATCGTAAGGACTTTGAAAATAAGAATAATAAACATCCACACCGTACCTCAAGTGAGAAGCAAAGTGGCTTTGTGATCCGAAATAAAGGAGATCGCTAGGTGACGAATATAGCTTAGTGTTCGGTTTAAAAAATAGTCATTAAGCATAAGACATATTTAACAGGACAAAAAACCAGTTTGAAACTTCAAACTGGTTTTTTTTATACATGAAATTGAACAGTGACCTTTTTTGTCAAGGCATTTATTTATGGCTGCCGTTGGCCAGTGTTGATGTCGTAATAGTTGCCGTCGGGATCTGTAGCACCTTTGACTTGGCTGCCATCAGCGTTGAAGTAGAGGTTTTGGCCGTTGATAGTTTGGGCGCCTGTTACCCCTTTACCATCGGCATCAAAGTAATACCATTTTCCAGAGATTTCAACAAAGCGATTGGCTACAGCCTTGCCATTTTCATCGAAGTAGTAAAAATCGGTTGTAAAGGCTGTTTTTGAAGGGTTCTTGAAGTAAGTATTAGACGCTTTATGGCTATAAACCTTACCGCTTGGAGCTATAGCATAAAGGTTGAAGTAAACCAGTTGATTAGTCTTTGCTGGGTAGTTAGTGACTTTAGCTAGACCGGTTTGGTCGAGGTGATAGGTGATGCCATCGACGGTAACATCTTGATTGGTTAGGGCTTCACCAGTGTTATTATCAAAGTAATAGCGTGCTCCAGTTGCCGTTGAGTAGAGGGCTCCTTTGATCTGATGCCCATCTTCTTCATCAAAGTAGAGGTGTTTCCCATCGATCGTTTGTGATCCTTTGACGCGCTTCCCATCGTTTCCATAGTAGTAGGTGTTGCTGTTTTCTTCAACGAATTGGTTGGTCACAGCTGCGCCGTCTTCACCGAAATACATGTAGTAAGAATCTACATGATTATCGTATTTGTTTGTAGGGATATGATAGTGGGGAGTACCAGATTTTTCAAACCAGACGCTACCGTGGAACATAGCATTTGGCAGACCTGTCACTTTGGCTGGTACATTATATTGCCATTCTTTGGTATCTCCAAAATAGTAAGTTTTCCCGTCAATTGTAGTGAGACCAGAGACTACTTTACCCTCGTCATCTAAGTAGTAGGTGTTATCATCTTGTGTGATGAATTGGTGTTTGATCAAGGTATTTTCTACCAAGATTCCTGTCTCATCAGGTTGATAAGCTTTTCCTTGATATATTTCAGTGTAATCAATCAAGTATTCTAGATTATTGAGATAGCTTGGGCGAGTGATCAGTTTACCGTCATCGTCGAAATGATAGAGTTTTCCTTCGATTTCTTGGAATCCTGAGACTGCGTTCCCTTTGTCGTCAAAGTAGTAGGTATCCGTTATCGTAGGGCCAATTGGGCTATAGTCGATAGTGTAGCTACGGAAGGCGTTATAAACTTTTTGACCGTTGAAACGGTCATAGTAGTTTATTGTGCCGTCTTCATTTTTAAGTATGCGCCCTTTCCATTGGATACCGCTATCATCAAAGTAGTATTCTTTGCCGTCAATGACTTGGTGACCACGGACCTTGGCACCATCTTGGCCATAGTAGACCCAAGAGAGGTATCTGGAGTCGCTTCTTGGACGAGTTGCGATATAGGCTAGGCGAAAACGATTGGTCCACATCTGTCCATTATCTTGATCGAAGTAATAGTCATTATCACCGATTTTGACTTCTTTACCCTTTGCTTGTTTGCCGTCTTGGTCAAAGTAGAGGCGGGCGCCATCAATGGTCTGAAAGCCTGTGACCTTTTGACCATTTTGGTCAGCATAATACCAATTGCCTTGGTCGTCACTATAAAAACCAGAGGTTGTGGTGACGCTTGTTGCTGATGGTTCAGAGACAGCAGGTTCTTCTTCCTTAGATAGCGGAGATGATGCTGTATCTGTATCTTGTGATTCTGAAGTCAGCACTGTGCTTGCTGCTGTAGACTCTGAAGGCAATTCTTCTTGGGGCGTGTTAGGTGTTTGATTAGCAGCAGGCTCTGATGTGGTGAGTGGGTTGTTGACCACGGCAGTGTTCTGATTAGCAGTTTGTGCTTTGTCATTGGTGTTTGTATCAGCGACGAGTGGTGTCGTTACTTGAGTTTGCTCGTCAGCTGTAACTGGCTTGGATAAAGCGGTAAAGCTAGCCAAGATGACAGCACTGGACAGGGTGAACAGGTATTTCTTGGAAGGTTTCCAAGATAGCTTATCTCGTTTTCTCATGGGTATTCCTCCTAATTTAGCCAGATAGAGCTCCTGTTATGGTAATGAGAGGCCTTCTCTATCCTCTAGTGGTTTTATTTTAGCAGAAATTTAAGATTTTGGTAAGAGAAATTTAAGATTAATTTAAATCAAAAATGGCTAGCCTATCTATCAAAGTATAAGTCTTAGACCAGATGCTTCTTGAAGAAGTTCAGCATTTCTAGGTTACATGCTAGAGCTTCGGGATCTTTACTATTGTAATTAAAGACATGCTTTTTGGGATTGTCCGCTGTGCCGTAGGAGTGAAATTCGTGAGTGATTCCTTTGGCTAATAAGTAGCCATCTAAACGGACAGTACAGTCACGGAGGAAGTCATTATTGGCTGTGGTAAGAAAGAGAGGTGGAAGCTCTTTAGTCATGTAGTCTTCAGTTTGGAGCATATCGTATTTTTCTGCCAAAACTTCAGGTGTGAAGTAGGCTTCTGGTGCGCCCTCAATAACACCTGGTAAGGTCAAAAAGGCAGCTCCACAATGGATGGCACCAGCTCGAACAGTGAATTCTGGTTTAGCATAGCCAAATTTAGCTCGAAAGGTAGCATTGGTTAGGATGGTCAAATATTGACCGGCCATTTGACCGCCAGCGCTATCTCCTATAATAAAGACATTGTCCAGGTCAAGGTCATAATCTTGTCCATGTTGCGCTACCCAGTGCATAGCAAGATTGACATCCTCAAGTTCACTTGGAAAGATAACATCAGGTGCCAGTTCATAGTTGAAATTGACAAAGCCAAAGCCTTCCTTAGCTAGACTGAGGCCGAAGAACTGATAGGTTTCTTTAGTGCCATAAACCCAGCCTCCGCCGTGAATGCTGATGATCGTTGGAACGTTTCCTTGGCGATTTTTGGGTAGGTAGATGTCTAACAGATTCCATTTTTCCTTTGGACCGTAGGCAATATCATCAAAACGCTCAACTTCAGGAATTTCTCTAGGAAGTCCTGCATCACGTTGACTATCAACCATTGTAGCATGTTGTCTGAATGCTTTAGCTGCCTTTATGTCTGCATTCATCATTAGGATTCACCACCTTGCTAAGAATTTTATGTTTTTATTGTAGTGATTTATGGCCAAGAATACAAGAATAAGGTAGACTACCTGATCTAGGATAGATATTGGAGGAATAGCTGTTTGTCAATTTCTCTATAAAAAATAACCTGGATTTCTAATGTGAAGTTCCAGGTTACTTGTCTATTAAATCGGTTTATTTGCTTTAGCTAAAGAGCTGAATCAAGATACCACCTAGGATAAGGATAATGGCCCCACCGAGCCGGTTAGCCATTTGGGCAAAAGCGATCATTTCCATACGATCGGCAGCTGATAGGACAGCGATGTTACCAGTACCTCCCATGGAATTATTGATCATACCGGCACCGATAGCTGTTTCCACTGGGAAGAGTCCGAAGATCTTACCAAGGAACCAACTAGCCAGTCCCATAGCAAGGACAGAGGTCAAGCTGAGGACTAGGAATTGCCAGGTCATGGCAGCAGCCAATTTGGAGAGATCCATCATGGCTAGTCCGATCCCTGCCAAGACGGCATGGGTCAGGTTGGTCATAACCACTTGGTTAAACATCACGACACAATCTTGTAGGGTTTTTGGTACAGTATCGGTGGCCTTTAGGATAAAGACAATGATAATCATAAAGGCATAGCTATGAATCTTAGGAATAAAGGCATTGAGAATGACACCGATAAGGAATAATCCAAAAGCAAACATGAGTCCGACACCGATTTTGGTGGCATCGAGTGTGACTGCAGGTTTTTCCAGCTCATCTTTATCAACCTCGATAAGCACTCCATGACCGTTATATTTTGTCTTGGCAAAGGCTTTGGCGATAAAGATAGCACCAATGATGGCAAAGAGGTTACCAAGGGTTGTGGCTGGTGCTAGTTGGTTGAGGATTTGACCTGCTGGGACATGGAGTTGGCTAGCATAGATCTTAGAGAGGGGAACAATACCAGCCCCCATCCCCCCAGCCATCTGTGCCATTGAAATATAAAGGACAGAGTGGCTAAAGCCTTGCCCCAGCAGCATCCCCATACCGCCAGTTGCAAAGAAACCAATGACCATAGTGGCCAGTGAAATGGGGATAAAGCGAGCTGATGCCTTAACTAAGAGGTTACGGTTCATACCTAGGATAGCCCCACAGATCAAGGCTGCAATGTAGAAATCCAGAAAGCCCCAATCCTGCATAAAGGCAGCTGTCGCATCGATAACAGTCTTGGGCATGATACCCAAGCTGTTAAGCAGGGCAGCCAGCAGTAAGGTCATGACAGATCCTCCACCTAGATAAGTGTTAAAGATCGGCAGTTTTTGGCCAAAGAAGTAGAAGAGATGTCCTAGAAGGACTAGCATGAAAGTAATCCCCAACATGTTGAGGGGAAGTTTCCCCATCCAGATAGTAAGGGCTAAGATGATGACTAAGGCCACATAGAGTGGGAGCTTGACACCAGAAATTTCAATAGCATTGAGTTTTTTCATAATAGCTAAAAGCCTCCAGATTCTTAGTATTCAGGATACCATTTGAGATCTCGAACAGCCTTTGCCATGTCGGTTTCTGTTGCTTGTGCTAATCCTTGCTCTTGAGCTTTTTTAGCAACAGCTTCTGCCACTTTGATAGAGACATCTGGCACATATTTAAATGGTGGAAGGACAGGAGCACCTGGTTGGCCAGGATCAACGAGACCACTGAGTGAATGCGCAGCAGCCCCGATCATTTCATCTGTCAACAGCTTGGCTTCTGAGGCTAGCATACCAAGACCAAGACCTGGGTAGATCAGAGCGTTGTTGGCTTGGCCGATTTGATAGTCAACTCCCTTGTAAGTAACTGTACCAGAAGGTACACCTGTTGCTACGAAGGCCTTACCATCTGACCATTGGATGACTTGTTCAGCAGTTGCTTCTAATTTTTTCGTAGGGTTAGAGATTGGGAAGATGACTGGGCGCTCAGTATTGTTACACATAGCCTTGACGACGTCTTGGGTGAAAGCACCAGCATCTGTAGAAGTACCAACCAAGATGGTTGGTTTAACTGCCTTGATCACATCTAGGAGATTAGTCATGTCTCCAGCGTTTTCAAAGTCCGCTCGTTTCTTGGCAAATGGTTTTTGGGCTGGAGTGAGGTCTTCCATATCATCAAAGAGAAGGCCTTGTGTATCGATCATAAAGAAATGCTTGTAAGCTTCTTCTTCTGAGAGGCCTTCACTGACCATTTCAGCATGGACACGTGAGGCAATTCCAGCCCCAGCAGATCCAGCTCCGTAGCAGAGGTAGACTTGGTCAGTGAGTCTTTCGCCAGTGATGTCAAGAGCACCGAAGATACCACCAAGTACTACAATACCAGTACCTTGGATATCATCGTTGAAGGTAGGGATAGATTTCTTGTAGCGGTTCAAGATGTCAGCCGCAGTTGAGCGACCAAAGTCCTCCCAGTGGAGGTAGAGTTTAGGGAAGAGCTTTTCTGCGGTTTGAACGAATTGATCGATAAAGGCATCGTACTTGTCACCACGCACACGCTCATGGCGGTTACCAAGGTACATGGGATCATTCAAGAGTTCTTGGCGGTTGGTACCTGCATCGATGACAAGGGGCATGACGCATGATGGATCAATCCCAGCAGCAGCTGTGTAAACCATGAGTTTCCCAACAGAAATATCAACCCCTTGGACACCCCAGTCACCGATACCAAGGATACCTTCAGCATCTGTAGCAACAATCAGGCGAATATCACGGTCGCCGGCAGCGTTTTTAAGAGTTTCTTCGATATTTTCTGGGTGGTTAATGTCCAGATAAGCAGCGTATTGTGGATCTACAAAGAGGTGACTGTAATTTTCAATCGTATCTGCGATGACTGGATCATAGACAATAGGATTGAATTCAACCATGTGTTGGTTAAACAAGTGGTAAAAGAGGGTACGGTTAGTGTTGAAAATTTCCATCAAAAAGAGACGTTTTTCCAGATTTGATGGCTTTTGAAGGAAATGTTGGTAAGCCTGTTCGGCTTGTTCTTCAATGGTTTGAACATAAGGTGGTAAGAGTCCAATAAGACCAAGTTCTTTACGCTCTTCCATGGTAAATGCGGTCCCTTTATTTAAAAAGGGATTATTTAAAACGTCATGTGCTTTCATGGGGAAAACTCCTTAAATAATAGAATAGTTACTCGTATGAGTTTTATCATTATAGGAATTTGCAAGTCTTATAGTCAACTTGACCCCATATCATAAATTTTATTTATAAGAGCGTTAAAAATTTGTTAGAATAGACAGCGGAGGATAGACATGAATTTAAGGGATTTAGAGTATTTCAAAGAGCTATCTAAACGAAAGTCATTTACTGCAGTGGCTAAATCTTTTGAGGTCAGTCAGCCCACTATTACCTATGCTGTTAAGCGCTTGGAAGATCACTTTCACTGTGACCTCTTTATCAAGAATCCTTCTCATCGCTCGGTCGTCCTGACCCAAGAAGGTGAGATTTTAGACAAGCACATTGGGGTTATCTTGAGTGAACTTGCCATTTCAGAAAAAGAGATGGAGCGGGTCCATCACCATGAGATTAAGGTTGGTTTGCCACCGATCATTCGTGCTAGGATTTTATCTGAATTGATCCAAAAGGGTGAAGACATTTCTTTTATCTCAGATATCCAGATGACGGGAGAGGAAGGTTCTGTCGATCTCTTTCAACATTTGATTAGTGGGGATTTGGATTTTAGTCTGATTGGTAGTTTACATGTGCTGGATCATCCTAAGCTAGTCACCAAGGAGCTCTATCAGAGGCCTTTTTATGTGATCGTCTCAGAGAAGCATCCCTTATCACAACGCCAATCGATTAGGTTTGAGGAGGTGTTGGAAGAGCCCTTTATCTTACTGGATGAAGGGCACACTCACTTAGAGGCCTTTAATCATCTTAACGAACGCTTTGATAATCGAGCCAAGGTTGCCTACAAATTATCGGAAGTGTCTTTGATTGGTCAGATGGTCCGTGAAAACCTAGGCATCACCTATATGACAGACTTTTTCTTCTTTTCAAATGATGAAGGTCTGGTTAAGATTCCTGTGCAGGGGGATAGCAACCATTTTCATGTCAGTTACGCCTACTCAAAAAATACTGTCTTGTCTCCTGTTATTCAAGAATTCATCTCCCTTTTAGAACAGATTGAAAGAGGAAGTTAAAATGAAAAAGTTGGAGTCAACTATTCTTCAAAGTAAATTACTATTTCCTTATGCCATTTTCTTAATAATTGACTTAGTTTCTTTGATTTGGATTTATCATGATCGAACACAGTATTTTACTACACCAAAGCAGAGACACTTTTTCCTTATAGTTTTTATCGCTAGTTTGTTATTTTATTTATGTAATTGGTGGTTTAAGGACAAAGTAAGTATATATTTGCCATCTTTTGGTGAGTGGTTTAATCTGAAGAACACTCAAAAAATTCCTAAACTATTATCGGCTATTGTATTGTCTTTTAGCTACTCGTTAAAATATGTATTTACAGTGGTGGTATTGCTGCTTTTATATTCTAAAAATGGTAATGGTATTGTGTTGATTTTGTTATGCCTAGCCACAGTAATTTATATATCCATGTTTCTGAATTATCTATCAGAAAAATCTGGTTTTGCTGTGATAGCTGTAGCATTCCTATTAGCATGTGCTGTAAGTATGTTGGGGATACAGTCAGGATTTTTGAATTGGACCTTCATTGCGCTTATCTTTACCACATTTTTCACCTCAATTTTGGATAGTAAACTCATTAGGCTATTTGGAGGGAATCAGTTTAAAATTGCTGAATCAATGACAGAAGAGGTGGAAGACTTTTTATTTGAAGTAAAAATAAAAATGAGTCTACTTCTTCTTATGTTGTATCTATCCTTATCGATGTCGGAATATATAAGGGGCAGTGGAGAATTTCTCTTTGCCGCACATTATCTTTTTGGACAGGGGAGTTTAGCTGCTATAGGGATATGGGTATTAAATGTTTATGCAAAAGTGCTGATATTTTTACTTGCATGGATGATATATAAAAACTTTGCTGATGTTAGTCTAGATTTTATAAGGTTAAAATTGCTGAAGCGTTTTAGCCCCGATATGAAAAAGCAAAAGAATATTAATGGTAGATACTTAGTTGTGTTAGTTTTTATTACGATTTTCGACATAATTATTTTTGGAGGGGCTTATTGTTTTTCACATAAACACATAGATGATTATCAAGGTCATTATGTGGCAGTAACCTATGATTCTGAAAATCAAACATTTAAATTTGCTAAGCTTAAGAAGAGCCCAGATCAATTTGATATTCACACCAGAAAGTTTTTATATAAGAAAGAGGTTCAAGATGTGAATGAGGGGGCAATGTCTTTTAGTGGTGAGCGTTTCGAAGGTTTCTATAGATTTGATGGCTTCCTGAAAATTAATGATATAGATGGAAAAAGTTATTATTACGTAAGAGAAGATTCAGAGGCTTATAGAGAAGTACAATCGAAATAGAGCACAGTTAGCTAGCTGTGCTCTTTAATGTAATCTAGTTTTTCCTGCCGTGTTTTTTGTTTGAAGCGACTTTCAGCACTCATTGCAGCATTCTTGTGATTGAACGTTTCGGAGTAGATTAACTTGACGGGCAGGCGGGACTTGGTGTACTTAGCCCCTTTTCCAGCATTGTGGGTGGCGAGGCGCTTGTCGAGGTCGGTTGTGTAACCGGTGTAGAGGCTGCCATCAGCACATTCTAGGACATACATATAGGCTTTGTGGTCTTTGCCAAAATAGATGTCATGGATGTCATCGGTATAGTCGCCATTGTCCTTGTGGACGATGAGCGGCGGTAGGACTTTCATCCCATCGAGGGAGCCATCTTTGATGGCCTCGACTAAGATCATATTGGCTGCCTTATCTTTTTTAGGATAGACAAATTGGATACGTTTAGGCGCTAGCTTGTAATTCTGCAGAGTTTCCATAATTTCTAGGAAGCGGTCAGGCCGGTGCACAAGGGCTAGGCGTCCTTTGGTCTTTAAGGCCTGCTGGCTGATTTTACAGATAGCTTCTAGGTTGGTTGTGATTTCGTGGCGGGCTAGGAGGTAGTGCTGGCTGGCATTTTTTTTAGAGGTTTCAGTGGCCTTAAAATAGGGTGGATTGCATAAGATGAGATCTACCTTTGAACGAGGGACGTGCTGGAGGAGATTGTCCAGATCGTCATGGACCATGGTGACCTGATCTTGGAGATTGTTTAAAGTAATGGAGCGCTGTCCCATATCAGCCAGGCGCTCTTGGAGCTCGATCTCGACGATTTTAGCCTTGGTCTTGGTTGATGCAAAAAGTCCAACGGCTCCATTTCCAGAGCAGAGGTCAACGATTAAACCCTTGGATGGAAATTTGGGGAAGCGTGATAGCAGCACACTGTCGACAGAGTAGCTGAAGACGTCTTTATTCTGAATAATTTTAACATCGGTTGAAAAGAGCTGATCAATGCGCTCTCCTTGAAGTAAATGTGGCTTAGTCATAGTCTTTATTATAGCACGGGAAAAAGAGAGAGGACAAGCTAAGAAATAGAGAAAGTGGGACTCTTATCTTACTGCTTATGGCTTGTTGGAATGAGACTTTTTCTTTTCTTCCAGTACTTGGTTGATGCGGTTGGTACGATTAGCAAAGGATAAGGAGGACAGGCACCAAATAGTAACATAAACCAGTAGAAAAGTGGCTAGAAAGGGAAGGGTGAATGGATTGGTGATCTTATTTAGCAAGGTCATCAAGGCAACCAGTGCATAGACTAGACAAAAATGTAGGCTAAGTCCGGCAAGCAGTGATAAGCGATCCCATATAAAAATCATGCTCACTAGACCGATAAGGGCACTGATCCACATCACCGTTGCAATTTGTGCGACAGATTGTGTCTGTGCGTGTGTCATCAATAGCAAAAGCGTATAAGTGACTCCTCCAAAACCAACTCCGATGATAGCAAATTTAAAGATTGTTTCAATTTTTTTAATCATATTTATGCCCTCACAATCCTAGCTTCTTTTCGAGATTTTTTAAATACCAGCGACTGACATGTATCTTTCGTCCCCCTCTTAAAAAGGCAACCATATTTCCAGAAAAACTGTTTTCCAGCGCTTCTAAGTAGTTAATATTGATGAGGCATTGTTTTGATACTTGCACGAAGTCGGAATTTTTGAGCTGGTTCTGAAATTTATAGAGTCTCTCTTTGATCAGGTATTGACCTGTCAGAGTTTCTAAGACGAGGTTGGATCCATCCACTTCGACTGATAATAATTGATTCGTTTTAATCATGTCGATTCTGTCCTTGGTCTTTATGGGCAGAAATAGTGGAGATTTTGCTTGATAAGCTGCTAGGTATTCCAGTAACTCTGTGACAGCTGGTGTATCCTGGTTGCTGCGAACAATAATCTGAATGTTATCGTCATCCAGATTTATGATGTCTTCAAATTTATAGTCTACCAAATCCTGTCTCCCTCAACTTTCTAGGTTATAGCCGTTTTATTCGTTTTACGATAGGTGATGAGCAGGTGAGCTAGGAGCAATCCTAAGCAGATAAGGATGATTCCAACTGCTATTAAAATATTCTGTGTTAGATTCGTCAATCCATTCCAATTCAGTCCAATTCCTAGAAATTCTTTGATCTCAATGCCTTTGATGCTGGCCCGATGAGGAATATCTTCTACTAGGATCTGTCTAAAAGCTGCAGCACTGTAGGCACTGGGTGTTATTTTAACAATGGCTTGAGCACTGTCTGGTAGGGCGCCGATTGGCATATAGACACCTACTAAAAACCCAGAAGCAGTCCCAATAATGATTGAAAAGCGATCTGCAGATTCTGATGTTTGGAACCGCTGTGCTAAAAGTAGGCTTAAGCTAGCTCCCAAACTGGCGGAAATCAGCATGACACCTAGCATTGGTATGGAGGTGTCCCATTGAAAAGCTAAGCCGTCTTGGTAGAAAAAGTAAACCGACATGATCAGGTACATGACTATCTGCATGATGAGACCAATGAAGGTGCTGCTTAGTAGATAGCCCATCTGCAAGGAGAAAAAGGAGGTGTCTGTCAATAGGAAGTCATCGAGACAGTGTTTTTCACGATCTCGGATTAAACGGCTTGTCCCGGTCCATGTCGTTGTCATACTGGTCACGGCCAGTGTTCCTCCAATAACCCATTGGTCCAGAATTTTTTCAGCGTTCTTGATGGTTTGGAAAGAATCCACTAGATTCTTTTGCAGGAAGATAATATAAAGGGCAAAAGCGATCCAGGCTCCTAAAAGTGAGAAGAAAAGACTGGCTTTATTGCTAAAGTAAAGTTGACAATTTCTTTTGGCAAGGGCAAACATTAGGGCATCTCCTTTCCTGTGATGGCCATGAAGGCTTCGTTGATCGTTCCTGCCTTAAATTCAAAATCTGAAAGCTGGTAGCGGTACTGAGTTAGAAAATCGAGGGCATCCTGTGAGGTCATTCCCTCAATCATCAAGCCTCCCTCAACTTTTGTAATAGGGAAGTCAAGATTGGTGATAGTCCTTGGGTCGATCCCTCTGATATAGAGTTGTGTCTTGGCATATAAGTGGATGAGTTCTTGAGCAGTGCCCTGGGCTAAAAGACGTCCATGATCGATGATATAGGTCATATCGGCATTTTGAGCTTCTTCTAAATAATGGGTCGTTAAAACAATAGTAAGTCCTTGTTGCTGCTTTAAGTGATGGAGCAGCTCCCAGATCATTTTTCTGGTTTGAATATCCAGTCCTGTTGTTGGCTCATCTAGAAATAAGATATCTGGCTTGTGTAGGAGGGCACGGGCAATATCGACACGTCTACGCTGTCCTCCAGATAGGGTGCCATAGGCTTGGTCTAGAAATTCATCAAGACCAATGAGGATGATTAATTCTTCTAACCAGGCTTTATCCTTATTTTTATATAGTTTGGCTCTATTTTGTAGATTGTTACGAACGCTCAGTTCATCGTCGAGGACACTGTTTTGAAAGACGATGCCAATTTTTAAACCAGCTTCTTTAGATATATGTCCTGAGCTGGGCTGCTCTAGGCCTGTTAGCATGCGAATGGTTGTTGATTTTCCAGCACCATTTGTCCCCAAATAAGCCACTAAACTGCCTCTAGGGATAGAGAGATCTAGGTGGTTGACGACGGTTTTATTCCCATATGTTTTGCTTAGTTTTTTTGCTTGAATAAGCATGGCTTTCTCCTCGTGTTAAAATATAATCTAGTATAGCACAGTAGAGTAGGCAAAAGAAGCTATTGAGAGCTAAGTGGTAGCGGTCAGAAGCCAAGTGGTAGATTGGGCTTTCTGTTTTTGCACTAAGGTTGATATTATTGGTCCATAAGAGGGGCATCAGCAAAAAGAGATAACGGATTGTTTATTGCAATTTTTAAGCAGCAGCCTACCATTAGTTAGTGTGGATTTGGGAGGCTCTCCAGCAGAGCTTGTTTGGTGATTTTTTTGAATTTTCTAGATAAAGGGCGTAAAATAAATGTGTTAAGATTTTCTCAATCTAGGTAGATGGGCTTATTGTTGGTGCTAGATTGAGCACTGTTCTGCCATCTGTTTTGTAGGTTTGAGAAAGGAGAGGAGATAGTCAATGAAGTTAAATGAAGCAAGAGTAGGTGGTCTCTACCGTGTGGAGGCTATTTACAGTGATGAAATTGGTGGTCAAGATCCAATGAGTCTAGGGATTGAACTGGGTACCTCCCTAAAAGTCCTAGCCATTTCTGGTAAAACAGCTACAGTTCTAGCAAATGATCAGCAGTTGGTATTAAATGATCAGCTAGCAAACAGTCTAGAGGTGAGTCAAGTTGCTGAGGAGGCTGATGTAGTTGATACAGGGGAGCAAGACAAGGCGGTATCATCTCCCGATCAGCAAGCGGGAAATGGCAGTTTGCCTATGGAAGAGCCTGCTGCTAAGCCAGTAGCAACAGGTATCAAGGTGGTCAGTATCTTATTTTGGCTCCTTGGTCTTGTTCTAATGTTTTCAGGGATTATGCTGGGCTGGTTTGAGCACTTTCCTATTATTGTACCTGGGATCATTTTATTTATTGGAATTGAATCCCCTATCATGTTGTACTTTGTTTTTAAGATGAATCGACCAGAAGGTAGGCAGAAAAATTCTGGTAATTATTATTTGAGTCTATTATTTGTAGATTTTCTTTTCTTTATTTTTTTGGTCATGAGTCTATTACTGCCATGATGTATTTCTTAGAGATTGAGTTATCGGCCTGTCTTTTAGATTTTTTTGATTTTCCTAGGTAAAAGGAGTAGAATAAGTTTGTTATTATTTTCTCAATCTAGCTGGAAGAACGCTATGTTTGGTGCTGGAATGAGTGATATATTTCAACTATCTTGCAAATAGGAGAAGATTATGTCTGAGGTTAAAAAGCGCCCTGAGGTTCTAGCCCCTGCAGGGACATTGGAAAAATTAAAGGTTGCAGTTCTTTATGGTGCTGATGCTGTGTTTGTAGGTGGTCAGCAGTACGGTCTTCGCAGCCGTGCAGGTAATTTTAGCATGGAAGAGATGCGAGAAGGAATTGAATTTGCCCATGAGCATGGTTCCAAGGTCTATGTAGCTGCTAATATGGTAACGCACGAGGGCAATGAGCAAGGAGCCGGCGAATGGTTCCGCCAGCTGCGTGATATGGGATTGGATGCGGTTATCGTGTCTGATCCAGCCTTGATTGAAATTTGTGCAATAGAAGCACCGGGTCTTGAGATCCATTTATCGACGCAAGCCTCGGCTACCAATGTTGAAACTTTCCATTTTTGGAAGGATTATGGCTTGGCACGTGTGGTTCTGGCGCGTGAGGTTAGCATGGAAGAGCTGGCGGAAATTCGTCGCCGTACCGATATTGAAATCGAGGCCTTTGTACACGGAGCTATGTGTATCTCTTATTCTGGTCGCTGTACTTTGTCCAATCATATGAGTCACCGTGATGCTAATCGGGGTGGCTGCTCTCAGTCCTGTCGTTGGAAATACGATCTCTATGATATGCCATTTGGGCAAGAGCGTCGCAGCTTAAAAGGGGAGATTCCAGAAGAGTACTCTATGTCAGCTGTTGATATGTGTATGATTGATCACATTCCAGATATGATTGAAAATGGTGTGGATAGTCTTAAGATTGAAGGACGTATGAAGTCAATCCATTACGTCTCAACGGTAACTAATTGCTATAAGGCTGCAGTTGATGCCTATATGGAGAGCCCAGAAGCCTTTTATGCCATTAAGGATGATCTTGTCAATGAGCTTTGGAAGGTTGCTCAACGTGAGCTAGCGACAGGTTTCTATTATGGTACACCTAGTGAAAATGAGCAGCTTTTCGGGGCTCGTCGTAAGATTCCACAATACAAATTTGTTGCTGAGGTCGTCTCTTTCAATCCAGCATCAATGACAGCAACCATTCGTCAACGCAACGTTATTCACGAAGGAGACCAGGTTGAATTTTATGGTCCTGGTTTCCGCCACTTTGAAACAACTATCGAAGATCTTCATGATGCTGATGGCAACAAGATCGATCGTGCACCCAATCCAATGGAATTGCTTACTATTACAGTACCGCAAGCTGTTGAGCCGGGTGATATGGTGCGTGCCTGTCAGGAGGGCTTGGTCAATCTTTATAAAGAAGATGGATCCAGTCAAACGATTCGTGCCTAAGGGCGATATTTTTACGGATAAATAAGTGAGCCCAAGTGATCACTATAGTTACCAATAATAGTATTATGAGGGACTTGTCTTAATACGAAGGAGGTGTTTAGATGGCAGACTTTACATTTGAGATCGAGGAAAAGCTGCTGGTTCTATCTGAAAATGATAAGGGCTGGACCAAAGAGCTCAATCGTGTTAGCTTTAATGGGGCACCAGCCAAGTATGATATTCGTAGTTGGAGTCCGGATCATGAAAAGATGGGGAAGGGTATTACCCTAACCAATGATGAATTTAAGGCTCTGGTTGATGCCTTTAAACAGTAAAGATTTTTCTCTTTTTTGATGAAGTGACCTGCTCTTGATTAATGATAGAGCAGGTTTTTTGCTGTTAGGAACAGTCTTGTAGGAGATAAATCGCTAGAAATATAGTATAATAGGGAAAATTATAGATTATCAGTTAGGGTTTAGCAAACTGATTACTGAGGATACAGGATGAAAAGATTTGAAGAAGACTATAGACATGCGATCGCTAAGAGTAGTATCCGAGGCCTAGGTAACCCTCAAGTCAAGAAGGAATTGCAAGATCGCATTCAAAGACTGGCTGACAATCTGGAGCAGGCACAGGACGAAGAGGAACAGCATGAAATCCAGTTTCTCTTGGATCGTGCTAGGGGCGATTATCAAAAGTATTTAGCAGAGGAAGGGAAGATGGTTGCCATGATTCGTGAGGATAGGCGAGTGCGAGAAGAGCGGGAGCGCCAAATAAAGCGTCAGAGGTATCAGATCACAGCTATTGTTGCAGTTGTGGGTATCGTTCTTTTCTTTGTGGTTGGTCATATCATTGCTAATCGTCGTGGTGCTGCTAAGGAAGCTGCTGCCAAGGCTGCCTTTCAGCACAAAGATGCTAATTCCCAGAAAGAATCTCAAGCATCACAGGATAATAAGCTAGAGGAAGGGGAATTGGTCCCTAAAAATCTGGTTGGGACCTGGACTGGTACACAAGGCGGTGTCGAGATGACCCTGATATTTACTGAGGATGGAAGCGTCACTATTCGTACAGATACAGCAGATGGCAGCTATACTGAGTCACAAGGAACGATCATCACTTCAGAATCAGTGGATGATAACACCTTTAAAATTGTCGGTTACGAAGGCTTTGTGAGTCCTAGCCAGTTGGATGCGCAAGTGCAAAGCGATGAAGTTGGCTATCAGCTAGGAAAGGGTGGTAAGACCTTATACGGTGTTCATTGGCCAGTGGCTCAAGCTAGCTATACGGATGATTATGGTGAGAGTCAGACTGAGTCATCGACTAGCGATGGGGCGTCTGACTATGAGGTCGATAAAGAAAATGTCTTTGTCAAGAGTGAAGACTAGCTCAATTGCAGGGGAGTTGGTTTCGAAAAAAGACTGAGCCCTAGCAATTATGGTAGTTAAGTCAATAGTGAGGTAGGCTGACAGTCCTATCTCTTTTTGCTTACTAGGGTTTTCGATGGGGATTGGTATTGATGAGAAGAGTTAACCTAGTTTGCTTCTGGCTATTCTCCCCTTATTTTCATAGCTCTATTGTTTAAAATTTGCTATAATATAAACTAACATATTATGCTTTATAAGGAGGTCAGACCTTGCCTGATTATTTGTCCGTCAGCTCTTTGACCAAATATTTAAAACTAAAATTTGATCGTGATCCTTATTTAGAGCGGGTCTATTTGAGTGGTCAGGTGTCAAACTTCCGAAAGCGTCCTAATCATCAATATTTTTCTTTGAAGGATGAGGGGGCGGTCATTCAGGCGACCATGTGGGGAGGCGTCTATAAGAAATTGGGCTTTGAGCTAGAAGAAGGGATGAAAATCAATGTTGTCGGGCGTGTCCAGCTCTATGCGCCTAATGGCTCTTACTCTATTGTGATCGAGCAGGCACAGCCAGATGGTATTGGAGCCTTGGCGGTTCAGTTTGAGCAACTTAAGGCTAAACTGACTCAGGCAGGCTATTTTGCTTCTGAACACAAGCAGCCCCTGCCTCAATTTGTCAAAAAGATCGGTGTCATCACTAGCCCCAGCGGAGCAGTCATTAGGGATATTATCACCACGGTTAGTCGTCGCTTTCCTGGTGTTGAGATTTTACTTTTTCCAACCAAGGTTCAAGGTGAGGGTAGCGCCCAGGAAGTAGCTGATAATATTGCTAAAGCTAATGAGCAGGAGGATCTGGATCTCTTAATTGTTGGACGTGGAGGGGGCTCTATTGAGGATCTCTGGGCCTTCAATGAAGAAATCGTGGTTCAGGCTATTTTTGAATCTAAATTGCCCCTTATATCTAGTGTAGGCCATGAGACTGATACGACTCTAGCGGATTATGTTGCCGATCAGAGGGCTGCAACGCCTACTGCAGCAGCAGAGTTAGCGACGCCTGTAACTAAGGCTGATCTTTTATCTTGGGTCAGTCAGGCTCGTCAAAGGGCTTTTCAGGCTACCCAGAGGCGTTTGGCTCAGTCTAATGAACGTCTGACTCAGCTCAGCCAGTCAGTTATTTTTAGGCAGCCAGAACGCCTGTATGATGGGCATTTCCAGCAGTTAGACCGTCTTAAGGAGCGTTTGACCAATCAGTTGCGTCACCAGTATGCACAAGCCTTGCAAGAAGAGCGGTTACTGAGACAGCGTCTAGCAGGAGTGGATTTGGATAAGCGTCTTCACTATCTGCAGGAGGGCCTTGACCAGCAGAGACAGTCCCTGATCTATCGCATGAAAACGCTGATTTCGGCCAAGCAGGCACGATTTGATAAGGCTCAAGGGTCGCTGCTATCTCTTGATACGAGTAGAATTGTTGCGAGGGGTTATGCTATTGTTCGTAAGGATAGTAAGCCAATTACGAGTATCAAGGATGTAAAAGGTGGCGATGCTTTGACTTTGGAAATGAAGGATGGACAGATAAAGGTAGAGGTGAAAAATGCCAAGTAAGAAAAAAACATTTGAAGAGAATTTACAAGACTTAGAAACCATTGTGACCAAGCTTGAAAATGGGGATGTCCCTTTAGAAGAGGCAATCTCAGAGTTCCAAAAAGGGATGCTTTTATCCAAGAATTTACAAAAAACCTTGGCGCAGGCTGAAGAAACTCTAGTGAAAGTGATGCAGGAGGATGGCAGTCAAACTGAATTGGAGTCCCATGAATAAGCAAGATGGTATCGATCAGGCAATCAAGCAGTTTTATGGGGAAAAGCAAGTATCAGAGCGTCTTGTTGAAGCTATTCTTTACTCTGTCAATGCGGGCGGGAAACGTCTGCGCCCTCTGATTCTCCTTGAACTTTTAGAGGGATTCGGGGTTTCGCTTCAGGAAGCTCATTATCAAGTCGCTGCAGCGCTAGAGATGATTCACACTGGGAGTCTAATCCATGATGACCTCCCGGCCATGGATAATGATGATTATCGTAGGGGGCGTCCAACCAATCACAAGCAGTTCGATGAGGCGACAGCTATTTTGGCGGGTGATAGTTTGTTTTTAGATCCCTTTGCCTTGATAGCTCAGACAGATCTACCTGACTTGGTTCGTCTTGAACTCATTCGTCAGTTATCTCTTGCTTCGGGAACCTTTGGCATGGTGGCTGGACAGCTGCTTGATATAGCAGGCGAGGGCCAGCAGCAGAGCTTTGAGGAGCTCCATGCGATTCACAGTCATAAGACTGGTAAGTTACTAGCTTTTCCTTTTCTTGCAGCTGGTATCCTAGCCCAGGTAGATAAAATAGCTATCGAAGCGCTTGGTCGAGCAGGTATCCTGATTGGAACAGCTTTTCAAATTAGAGATGATATTCTGGATGTCACAGCGAGTTTTGAAGAGCTTGGGAAAACCCCTCAAAAAGATCTTAAGGCGCAAAAAACTACCTATCCTAGCCTCTTTGGTTTAGAGGAATCTTACCAGATGTTAAACCAAGCCTTGGATCAAGCAAGGGCTATTTTTGATCGTCTTAGGGAAGATCATGGACTGGATTCAGAGTCCAGTCTTGATATCATAGAAAGGTTGCGGTTGCATGGCTAAGGAACGTGTTGATGTCCTAGCTTATAAGCAAGGCCTTTTTGAGACAAGAGAGCAGGCTAAGCGTGGTGTAATGGCTGGTCTGGTGGTATCTGTCTTGGATGGTCAGCGCTATGATAAGCCAGGTGAGAAAATATCAGATGATACAGAGCTTCGCCTTAAAGGTGAAAGGCTTCAGTATGTCAGCCGTGGCGGTCTTAAATTGGAAAAAGCCTTGCGGGTCTTTAATCTTTCTGTGGCAGATAAGATAACGCTGGATATTGGGGCCTCTACTGGTGGCTTTACAGATGTGATGCTTCAAAATGGTGCCAAGCAGGTCTATGCTATTGATGTTGGGACCAATCAGCTGGTCTGGAAACTCAGGCAAGATCCTAGAGTTATTAGTATGGAGCAGTATAATTTTCGCTATGCCAAGGTTCAGGATTTTGATCAAGGATTGCCTCAGTTTGCCAGTATAGATGTGAGTTTTATTTCCTTGAGTTTGATCTTACCCCCTCTAGCTAGACTATTAGCTGAAGGCGATCAGGTTGTCGCTCTGGTCAAACCCCAATTTGAGGCTGGTCGACAGCAGGTCGGTAAGCATGGTATTGTTAAGGATGCTAGGATTCATGAAAAAGTTTTAGAGCGTGTGGCGTCTTTTGCTCTAGAATGCGGATATACTATTAGGGACTTGGACTTTTCTCCGATTCAAGGGGGTCACGGCAATATTGAATTTCTGATGGATCTGGAGCGATCTAGTCATCCAGAGAATACGATCGGCTCAAAAATTGCTACTACAGTAGAAAAAGCTCATGAGGAGTTTAAAAAAAATGAAAAAACATGAACGTTTGGAATTGTTGCGTCAAATTGTTTTAGATAATGAGATTGAAACTCAGAATGATCTTGTTGCTAAGCTAGAAGAAAACGGTCTAAAAGCGACTCAAGCGACTATTTCAAGAGATATTAATAGCTTGGGTATCATCAAGGTTCCTGGTAAATCTGGAAAATATATCTATGGCTTTTCCAAAGAGAGTGCACGGGAACTGATGACTCCCTTGCAGCGTGCCTGTGAGTATATTATCCAGATTTCAGACTTGACACCAGGTCTGGAATATTTGATTAGTATCAGGGTTGAACCAGGGAGCACAAATTTTTTAAAGCGTTTGATTTTAGAGGAATTTTCAGACGTCATCTTCAGTGTGCTTGCTGATGATGATACGGTTCTGATTATCTTTAAGTCGCCAGAGCTTGGTGAGGAAGTGCGTGAAGATCTGGTTAACTGGACGGCCCATTATCATTGATTTGAGGAAGGAATATGCTACTAGAAATTTCCATTAAGAATTTTGCTATCATTGAGGAAATTTCCCTCAACTTTGAGACAGGTATGACGGTTTTGACAGGTGAGACTGGTGCTGGGAAATCCATTATTATCGATGCAATGAATATGATGCTGGGGGCACGTGCTAGTACAGAAGTGATTCGCCATGGTGCTCAAAAAGCTGAAATCGAAGGCTTTTTTACAGTTCAGGAACATCCATCTTTGCTGGCTATTCTAGCCGATCAAGGTATTGAGTTAGCAGATGAGCTGATCATTCGACGGGAGATTTTTCAAAATGGTCGGAGTGTTAGTCGTGTCAATGGGCAAATGGTGAATTTAAGCACCCTGCGAGCTATTGGCCAATATTTGGTGGACATTCATGGTCAGCATGACCAGGAGGAATTGATGAAAGCCAGTCAGCATAGTCATCTTTTGGATGAGTTTGGTGATGAAACTTTTGAGGGTGTCAAGATGGCTTATCAGGAGAGCTTTGAGACCTACAAGGCTTTGCGCAAGCGTGTCATTGAGAAGCAAAAAAATGAAGTTGAGCACAAGGCTAGAATTGAAATGTTAGAATTTCAAATTGCTGAAATTGAAACAGCTCAGTTACAGGCTGGAGAAGACCAGAAATTGCTTCGAGAGCGTGAACGTCTGATCAATCATAAAAATATTGCGGATACTTTGACTAATGCTTATGCTAACTTAGACAATGATGACTTTTCTAGTTTATCTAATATTAGAACAGCCATGAATGACATGCTGAGCATTGAGGATTATGATGCGACCTATAAAGCTTTAGCTGCCAGTCTTGCAGAATCTTATTATATTTTGGAAGATACTAGCAAGCAATTATCGGATGTGATTGATCAGTTAGATTTTGATGGTAATCGTCTTAATCAGGTCGATGATAGACTGAATGTCATCAATACAATTACACGTAAATATGGTGGCAGTGTTGATGATGTCTTGACTTATTTTGAGACGATCACTAAGGAATATAGCCATCTGACTGGTAATGACCTTTCTAAAGATAATTTGGAAGCCGAACTCAAAGAGTTGGAGAGAAGCCTTATTGCCAATGCTCAAAGACTGAATCAGATGCGTCATGACTTGGCGGATAGGGTTGAAGCAGAGATTAAAAAAGAACTGCAAGAGCTTTATATGGAAAAAGCAGAGTTTCAAGTCAAATTTACACCAGGTAAATTTACCAGAGATGGTAATGAGCAGGTTGAATTTTATATTTCAACGAATCCTGGGGAAGGTTTTAAGCCTTTGACCAAGGTAGCTTCTGGCGGTGAGATTTCTCGTTTAATGCTGGCGATTAAATCGGCTTTTTCTCGTAAGGAAGATAAGACTAGTATTGTCTTTGATGAAGTGGATACCGGTGTTTCTGGCCGTGTCGCTCAAGCTATTGCACAAAAAATTTATAAAATTGGTCAGCATGGACAAGTTTTAGCTATCTCTCATTTACCGCAAGTTATAGCTGCTGCCGATTATCAATTCTATATTGAAAAAGAGAGTAAGGATGAGTCTACGGTTTCTACAGTTAGGCTGCTGAGCATGGATGAAAGAATCCAAGAAATGGCTAAGATGTTGGCAGGGGATCAAGTGACTCAGGCTGCTCTCAATCAAGCTCAAGAATTACTTAGAAAAGAATAATTTTAGTATATAAATACTTAAATCAGATGGGCAAAGTCCTATCTGGTTTTTTGTCTTTGAAAATGTTGCTAGAAATCTAAAAACTAGTTTAAAAAAGGGTTATAGAAGACTGAAAATATAATAAATATTGAAATACTGCTTGTCAAATAAAAATTCAGGTAGTATAATATCTTTTGTTTTAAGAATGAAAGCATTTTTACATTATTAGTATTTTGATACTGATTATAATGGGAGAGATGATTGGGGGTGACAGTAAAAATGTTTAAAAGTAAGGTTAGTGCTAAGAAGCGCTCATCAAATATGCGGTTTGATATCCAGCTGATGGTTTTTATCTTGAGTGGGATTTTATTAGCTTTTATCTTGGGTAATGTAGAAGCTCGGGTTAGCTCTGATACCTCTTCTTCTAAACAGCCTGTCGCTCAAATTACTGGTAAAATTTTGCCTGTAGATATTACAGGTGTTTTAAATGGTGATTATTCTAGTGTTGTGGGGACTTGGAAGTCTGAGAATGGTTCTAAGGTCATTTTTGACACGGCTGGTCAAGTTACTGTTGTGTCTAAATCTGGTACTCAGTCTAAGGGGCAGCTCTATAATGCCAGAATTTTGGACGGACGTTTAGAGGCTCGTTTTGAACTGAGTAATAAAAGTATTGTTAGTATCTTTTTGCTTCCTAAAGGTTCGACTACTAAGTATACAGGAACAACTTATGCATCAGATGCCCTCTTAGTTAGTCAATCGATTAGTGATAGTGATGAGCCCTACTATCGAAAAGAATGAAAATAGAATAGAGATCAATTTTTTAGAAAACTCTGCTCTTGTGCTGTAAGTAAAATTGGTCGAGAAGTTAAGGAGATTGAGACAACAGTTCTCAGTCTCTTTTTATTTGCTCAATTTTATTGGCTCTATGCAGTAGTCTTACTCTTGAACAATTCATTAGGTGCTTTAATAGCAATGACCATTGCTGGTGGGATAGCATTATCTTGGGGCGCTCTTATTTTCAGATCGAACGCCTAGGAATAAAAGAGCGCAGAGAAATCAACTTCTTTATATTATTGATTTTTCTCATGCCCTCTTTTAGGTGTTTTTTAAAAGGCTGTTTTTGAATAAATATAAAAATTTTATAAAATATATTGACTTTTATCCAAAATAAAACTAGAATGTAATACATAATTATTCAGTTTGGAGTAACTATTTATGAAAGTTTCGATCATCGGAGTAACAGGTTATAGTGGGTTGGAGTTGGTACGTCTTTTGAGTAGCCATGGCCAGGTAGAATTGGTTTCAGTTCATGCGACTAAAGCTGTTGGTCTTTCGTTGTCAGATATTTATCCGCACCTTAAAGGGAGTTGTGACCTCATTATTGAGGCTGTAGATCCAATGATTATTATGCAAAAGTCAGATTTGGTTTTTATGGCAACTCCTAGTGGCGTAGCTAAGGAATTATCGCAGACTTTTATTGATGAAAATTTTCCAGTGATCGATTTATCGGGAGATCATCGCTTATCTGGTGATCTTTATAAAAGGTGGTATGGAAAGCAGCCAGCTGCTGATACGATTTTGGAAGCCTTCCATTATTCTTTGGCTGAATTTTCCCAAGAACCCCGTCGCTTCATTTCTAATCCTGGTTGTTATGCGACAGCAACAGAATTGGCCTTAATTCCCCTTATGATGACGGATTGGATCGATGCAGATAGTATTATTGTTGATGCTAAGAGTGGCTTGACTGGCGCTGGTAAGTCCTTGTCTGAGTCGAGTCACTTTGTCAATGTACATGATAATTATGTAACTTATAAATTAAATCATCATCAGCATATTCCAGAGATTATCCAAATGCTTAGGCGTTTTAAGCCAGATTTGGATCACATTCAGTTTTCAACTTCCTTGCTTCCTATTAATCGTGGGATTGTGGTGACGGCTTATGCTAAGGTTGTTGAGGATCTGTCCCAGGAGGATCTTCTGGCTCTTTACCAAAGAGTCTATGAGGATAAGTTCTTTGTTCGTATACAGCCGGAGCTTCCAAATCTCCATAATGTTTTAGGTTCAAATTTTACTGATATTAGTCTTGTTTATAATCCGGTGACTAAAATAGTAACAGTGGTAGCAGTTCTAGATAATCTGATCAAGGGAGCTGCGGGACAGGCGATTCAAAATATGAATCTAGCTTTTGGTTTTCATGAGAGCGAAGGTTTGATGGCAGGACCTCAGTATTTATAAGGATGTTAGAGATAAGAAGGGAGCAGTTATGAATTATATTGATGGCACAATTGCCAGTCCTCTAGGATTTTCAGCCGATGGTTTGCATGCCGGTTTTAAAAAGAGAAAGCTTGACTTTGGATGGATTGTCTCGGAAAAGCCGGCAAGTGTTGCAGGGGTCTATACGACGAATCAGGTCATTGCAGCGCCATTGATTGTTACGAGGCAGTCCGTTCAAAAAAGGCAGCAAATGCAAGCGATTGTGGTCAATTCTGGTATCGCTAACTCCTGTACAGGTGTTCAAGGGATGACGGATGCTTTGACAATGCAAGAGCTGACAGCCGACAGATTAGGTATTGAACCTGATTTGGTGGGGATTGCATCGACTGGCATTATCGGTGAACCTCTTCCTATGGAGACACTGAGGAATGGCTTAGATCGTATTGTGGTCAATGGGAATGCGGATGATTTTTCCAAGGCGATTTTAACGACAGATACTTGTCAAAAGAGTGTTGTGGTAACGGAAACGTTTGGTAAAGATTTGGTGACCATGGCTGGTGTTGCTAAGGGATCTGGTATGATTCATCCCAATATGGCAACGATGTTGGCCTTTATCACTTGTGATGCGGTTATATCTAGTGAGACCTTGCAAAAAGCACTGTCCCAAAAAGTAGAAACGACTTTTAATCAAATTACTGTAGATGGCGATACGTCGACAAATGACATGGTCTTGGTCATGGCTAATGGCTGTGCGAAAAACAAGGAGATTCTCCCTGACACAGCAGAGTTTGATGCTTTTGTTGCCATGCTGGAGTCTGTTATGACAGATCTAGCCAAGAAGATTGCTCAGGATGGTGAAGGGGCAACTAAATTGATCCAAGTGGATGTTACTGGTGCAAAGGATCCAGAAGATGCTAGGATGCTGGCTAAGTCAGTGGTTGGTTCAAGTCTCGTTAAGACGGCTATCTTTGGTGAGGATCCTAATTGGGGACGTATTCTAGCTGCTCTGGGCTATGCTGGTATCGATATTCCAGTAGATAAGGTGGATATTGCTATAGGTGCTATTCCCGTGATGAAGGCTTCTAGTCCAGTCGCTTTTGATCCTGAAGAGATGGCTGATATTATGCAGCAAGATAAGGTTGTGATTAGCGTAGATATGCATGATGGCGAGGCTAGTGGCAGAGCCTGGGGATGTGATCTTTCCTATGATTATGTCAAGATCAATGCTCTTTATAGAACTTAAGTAGGATAGTTATCGTTATGAAAAGGAGGGATAGGATGTCTGATACGATTGTTATAAAGATCGGCGGAGTAGCTGCTAAGCAGTTAGATCAAGCTTTTATCAGTCAGGTTAAGACATGGCAAAAGGAAAAACAGGTAGTTATTGTCCATGGCGGAGGTTATGTTATCAGTCAGCTCATGGATGAAGCAAACCTGCCTGTAGAGAAAGTCGATGGCCTACGTGTAACCGACTTGGCAGCCATGCCTTTGGTTGAGGAAGCCTTGATTAATCGCGTTGGCAAATCTCTGCACCAACAGCTAGAATCTGCTGGTTTATCTGCTAATCAAGTTGTAGAAGGGTTAGACCAGATTGTTAGGGCAGATTATCTAGATAAGAATCGATATGGTTATGTCGGAAGAGTTGATGATATTGATGCTCAGGCCTTAAAAGATTCCATTAAAATTGGATCAATTCCTTTAATACCATCTTTGGCTTATGGGAGAGACGGCGCTTTGCTTAATATCAATGCAGATCATCTGGCAACTGCTCTTGCCATCAGTTTAGCAGCAGAAGAGCTGATCTTGATGACAGATGTTGCTGGAGTCAAAGAGGGCAACCAGATTTTAGGGCAACTACCAATTAGTCATATTGAGGCTAAGATAAGTCAAGGCGTCGTTACAGGGGGGATGATTCCTAAAATCAAGAGTGCTAAGGTTAGTATAGAGTCAGGGGTCAAGATGGTGCTCATTGGAGATAGCCTTACTAGTGGAACAAAGATTGTAGAGGGGTAGAATAGGTGTAGAATATATGACCGCATTATTTTCAAATTACAAGCGTGCAGAGATTGAATTTACCAAGGCTAAGGGAAATTATCTTTTTGATGCCAAAGGTAAGTCCTACTTAGATTTTTCATCTGGCATTGGTGTGACTAACTTAGGATTTCATCCAGCAGTTGTAGAAGCACTAGAGAAGCAAGCTAGAGAAATTTGGCATACCCCTAATCTCTATCAGAACCAGCTGCAAGAAGAAGTTGCTCAGAAATTAATCGGAGATTATGATTATCTAGCTTTTTTCTGCAATAGTGGAGCTGAAGCTAACGAGGCTGCTATCAAAATTGCTCGTAAAGCTAGCGGTAAGCAGGATATTATCACCTTTAAAAATTCCTTTCATGGTCGGACTTTTGGATCAATGTCAGCTACTGGTCAGGATAAGATAAGAGAAGGATTCGGTGATGGTGTCCCACATTTTCATTATGCTCTCTATAATGATTTGTCTTCTGTCAAGCAGTTGGTCAGCGATCAGACAGCTGCTGTTATGCTGGAATTAGTCCAAGGAGAGTCAGGGGTACATCCGGCAGATCCTGATTTTGTAAAGGAACTGGCTGCTTACTGCCAAAAAGAGGAGATCTACTTGATTGTGGATGAAGTGCAGACTGGTATGGGGCGGACTGGTAAACTTTTTGCTTTTGAGCATTATGGTATCCTACCTGATATTGTCTCTTTGGCTAAGGGAATTTCTAATGGTGTCCCTGCAGGTGCTATGCTGGCGAAAGATTCTTTGGGTTGGGCTTTTTCATACGGTAGTCATGGGTCTACCTTTGGTGGTAACAAATTAGCGATGTCAGCTAGCTCGGCTGTGCTAGATATTATGCTGGCTGAAGGATTTTTAGATCAGGTCCAGGCTTTATCAAACTATATGAAAAGAGAACTTTCATCCGCTCTGGGGAAAAAAGATAGTGTGACTGAGATACGTGGTCTCGGTTATATGATTGGGATTGAAACCACTCGTAATCTAGAGGAATTGGTGAAGGCAGCACGGGATCGTGGCTTGATCGTCTTAACAGCTGGTTATGATGTGATTAGGCTTTTACCGCCATTAACCTTGACTAGAGAAGAAATAGACTTAGGTATTGCGATTTTGGCTGATATATTTGATTAAGAAGAGTTATGAAAAAAACACTGGAAAATTTTCCAGTGTTTTTAGAGGTTATTTGGTCCATTGTGCTACTTTATCAGGATTATCTTTAATCCATTTTTGGGCAGCTTCAGATGGAGTTTTTCCATTGTTGATAGCCAACATGACTGATTCCATATCCTTAGAGGTCCAGTTGAAGTTATCAATAATCTTATAGGCTTCAGCATTATCATCTTTTAGACCTTTTCTGGAAATCGTATGGATATCTTCTGATTTACCAAAAGCACCTTTTGGATCATCCAAAAATTTTAAATCATACTTAGCAAACATCCAATGAGGTTTCCAACCTGTAATAACAATATCTTCTTTATTTTTTAATGCCTGTTGCAGACTGGTAACCATGGCACCAGTAGAAGAAGAACTTACCTTCCAACTTGAGAGATTAGAATATTCTTTTTGTGCTTTCTCAGCACCTGTCATAATACCAGCACCAGGCTCGATACCTGTGATCGTAGTATCAGCTTGATTAGATAGGTCTTCAATGCTGTTGACATCTTTCATGTAGGTTGGTACGACAAGTCCCAGTTTAGTTCCTTTTAGATTGACACCTAGATCATCTAATTGTCCTTTGTATTTATCGTATTGTGCCTTATGCGTAACTGGTAACCAAGCCGAAACAGAAGCATCAACGCTACCGTCAGCAACTGATTTCCAAGCAATAGCATTATCTAAAGGTTTAATTTCAACATTATAACCCTTGTCTTTAAGAACTTCAGCTAATACATTGGTTGAGGCCACCTCAGAGTCCCATTCGACATAGGCTAGGGTTACCTTTGGTTTCTGGACGCCCATATTTGTCAGAACAGTCTGTGTAATACCAGTAGCAAGGAAGGCCAAGACGAGAATCGGTGCCAACCATTTTTGCCATTTAGGCTTAATCGTCTTTTGTCTGATAGGAGTATTTAGTTTTTGAGTGAAGCGGTCGATAATAATGGCTAGAACAACTAAGGCTAAACCATTGACAAATCCATTACCGATTTCAGCGTGTTGGAGAGCTGATAGGACTCCGTTTCCTAGACCAGGAGCACCGATCATAGAAGCAGTAACGACCATAGAGAGGGATAACATGATAGTTTGGTTGACCCCAGCCATGATTGTACTCTTTGCTAGCGGTAGTTCAACACCGAACAATTTTTGTGAATTAGTGCTACCAAAGGCATCAGAGGCTTCGATCAATTCTACTGGAATTTCACGGATCCCTAAGTTGGTCATACGTACGGTCGGTGGCAGTGCAAAGATAACAGAGGCAAATACCCCTGGTACCATTCCGATACCAAAGAAGGCAACCGCTGGAATCAAGTAGACAAAGGCCGGCATTGTCTGCATGAAGTCCAAGATAGGATTAATAATTTTTTTAGCATTTTCACTTTTTGCCATCCATATTCCTAGAGGAATCCCAATCAAGATAGAAATGAGACTGGATAGGAGTACTAAAGTAAAGGTGTTGATCAGGTCTCCCCATAATTCTTGGTTGTAGATAAAGAGGAGCCCAATTGCTGTCAGAATACTAAAACTCCATTTTTTAGAGAGGATATAGGCTAAAGCTACAATCAAAACGATAAGAATCCAAGGATTAATGAAGGTCAGAGTGTTGGAAATAAAGCCCATAACACCATCCCCAGCTATTTTAAGAATATTGAAAAGTCCTGAGAAAGTATTTGTTAACCAATCGACAAAACTATCTACATAGTCTGCAATTGGTAATTTTGTTGTTACTAATCTATCCAAAATTACTCACCTTCCTTTTCTACTTCGATACCTTGTTTGGTTAAGGCTTCAATGACACGTCCCTTGATGATAACCCCCATCAAGCGCTCATTATCATCAAGGACAGCGATAGGAGCTGCAGAATCATAAATCAGAGGAAGGATATCAGTTAGGACAGCATCTTTAGGAACAGTACGGATATTTGGATCCACACAGTCAGCTAACTTGGTGCCGTTTTTACGAGCATCATAGGCAGCATCAGCTGTAATGACTCCTAGGAGTTTGCGCTTTCGGTTGGTCGCCAGAAGCATACTGACCTCTTCAGTATCCATTCGTTTGAGGGCTACGTTAGGACCATCGTTTTCGATATTAGCGGTAATTGGTTTGATCATGATATTTTGTGCTGTCAAAACCTTAGAACGATCGACATCTTCAACGAACTCACGAACAAAGTCATTAGCTGGTTGTGTGAGGATTTCTTCACCTGTACCGATCTGCATGATTTGCCCGTCTCTCATCAGTGCGATTCGATCGCCAATACGAAGGGCTTCATTAAGATCATGAGTGATAAAGATAATAGTCTTTTGAACATTGTCTTGCAGGTCCAAAAGCTCATCTTGCATTTCCTTACGAATCAAGGGGTCCAAGGCTGAGAAAGCTTCATCCATCAGGAGGATATCAGGATCGTTAGCCAGTGCACGTGCCAGACCTACACGCTGCTGCATCCCTCCTGATAGCTGATCAGGATACTGGTCTTTGAAGGCTAAAAGGCTTGAATTCTCCAAGGCTCTCTCAGCTAGAGCGGTACGCTCCTCTTTAGGAACGCCACGAAGCTCTAAACCATATTCGGTATTTTCCAAGATGGTTTTATGAGGGAAAAGTCCGAAGTTCTGAAAGACCATGTTGACAGAGTGACGACGGATTTCCCGCAGTTCCTCAGGAGAGGCTTCAGAGATATTTTTCCCCTTGATTTCAACCGTACCAGATGACGGTTCGATCAAGCGATTAATCAAGCGGATCAGAGTTGATTTCCCGCTTCCTGACAGCCCCATGATAACGAAGACTTCGCCTTGATTGACTTCGAAATTAACATCGTAAACACCGACAGTACAGCCTGTCTTTTCAAGAATCTCAGTTTTTGATTTTTCTTCTTGAATCATTTTTAGAGCAGCTTTTTGTTTTTTACCAAAAATCTTACTCAAATGACTAACTTTTAATAGTGTATCCATAGTAATCCTTTCTTATTAAGATAACTCTAAGGTAGTGTAACATAGTAGTATAACTCTAATATAATGTTAGTATTAAAACTAGATGACAGTTACACAGCTTATCACAAATATCCTCATTATAGCAGTAATTTGCAAAAAAATCATCTATTTCAAAAAAAGGGGGCTGGCATAAAAGTCCAGACTCCTTAGTATTGTTCTATTTGAACCACTGCTGAATGGTAGTTCCTACCTTGGATTTATTCTATTTTTAGAACGAATGTCTAGAGATAAAAGGGAGAAAGAGAAATCAAAATCGTGATTTTATCACCGTTACTGACTGTCCTCGACTCTTTTCTGTAGGGCAGATATTTTACTTGAGTATGAGTTGGGCAACAATGGGACTGATGAAGACATACATCATACCGGTAATACCGATGGCTAAGCCAGCCATAGCTCCTTGAATTTGTCCTTCTTTAAGAGCTGCCCCAGTTCCAATAGCATGTCCAGTACCGCCAAGGGCTAGTCCGAAAGCGATGGGATCCGTCATTTTTAAACGTTTTAGGAGAGAGGGGCCGATAACGCTAGTCAAGATACCTGTCATGACTACAACGACCAAGGTCAAGGTTGTAATTCCTCCCATTTTCTCACTGATGCCAATAGCCATGGCTGTAGTGACAGACTTGGGAAAGAGTGAGATGGAAAAGAAAAAGTCTAGACCGAAGAGCTTAGCAATAAGGGCAGTATAGCCCGTGTTTAGGACAGTTGCAATCAAGCTTCCAATGATGATGCTACGGTAGTGATGTCTCATGAGATGGAAATTTCGGTAGAGAGGAATAGCCAAGGCTACCGTTGAAGGGACAATTAAGGTATTTAGATATTCACCACCTTTATAATAACTATCATAGGAAATTCCAGTTAACTTTAGGAGAATAATGAGAGCTATAGTAGCTACTAGCAGAGGTGTAGTAGCAGGGTGTGTGAAATGTCGATAGATGATGAGGCCAATAAGATAGGCAAGAATAGATAAGGAAAGTCCGAAAATAGGGTTATTAATAATGTCTGCCATATGCTTTATCCTTTGTAGTCGCCTTCAAAGCGATTTTTGATCCAGGTAACAACATAGGCCATGACGATGAGATTGATGAGCAAGGCACCTAGGGTTACCAGCAAGATAGGAAGAATATTAGGGAGGATGAGGTCAAAATATTGCATAACCCCGACACCAGCAGGCAAAAAGAGGATGGTCATATTATCTAGCAGGAATTTTCCGACGGTGTAGATGTGTCTTAGTCGGATAAGTTTAAACTGTAAGGCCAGAAAGAGCAAAATCAAACCAATGATGCTGCCGGGAATAGGCAGGTGGAAGATGGAGGAAATGAATTGCCCAATAAGACAGAATAATAAAATGATCATGAATTGTACGTATAACTTCATAAAAAGGCCTTCTTCTAAATGAATAAATCTAGTATAAGTCTACTACTCTGATAAAAATATTCAAGGTCATGAAACGCTTTCATGTGAAAAATAAACAAACTCCTGCTTGTCAAGCAGGAGTTGTACAGGTCTTTGATTATATGAAGCCTTTAGTCAATACCATAGTTATAGTCATCATCCTTCATAGCTTCTACGGTACCAAGGAGATAACCATTTCCGACCTGGCTAAAGAAGTCGTGGTTGCTTGTTCCTGTTGAGATACCATTCATGACGATGGGATTGACATCATCAGCTGTATCAGGAAAGAGAGGATCCTGTCCCAGGTTCATGAGGGCTTTGTTGGCGTTATAGCGCAAGAAGGTCATAACTTCTTCGGTCCAGCCTAGTTCATCGTATAAGGTTTGGGTATAACGTTCTTCGTTCTCATAAAGTTGGTAGAGGAGATCATACATCCAATCACGAAAGTCGTTTTGCTCCTCTTCTGAGAGTTCGTTAAATCCTAGTTGGAACTTATAGCCAATGTAGGTGCCGTGGACAGATTCATCACGGATAATGAGCTTAATGATTTCAGCGACATTAGAGAGTTTATTATTTCCCAGGTAGTAAAGTGGGGTGAAAAAGCCTGAATAAAAGAGGAAGGTCTCAAGGAAAGTAGAAGCCACCTTTTTTTGGAGAGGATCACCATTGAGATAAATTTCATTGATAATCTCAGCCTTTTTTTGCAGGTATTCATTGTTGTTGGTCCATTCAAAAATCTCTTCAATTTCAGACTTGGTGTTGAGAGTTGAAAAGATGGATGAATAGGACTTGGCATGGACAGATTCCATAAACTGGATATTGTTAAGAACGGCTTCCTCGTGAGGGGTACGTACATCTTTACGGATAGCTTCCACACCAGTTTCAGACTGCATAGTATCAAGGAGTGTCAGTCCTCCAAAGACCTTACCCACTAGATCTTTTTCCGCAGCAGAGAGCTTACGCCAGTCATCCAAGTCGTTTGACAGTGGGATGCGGGTATCCAGCCAAAATTGTTCAGTCAGCTTTTCCCAAGTTGACTTGTCAATTAAATCTTCTATTTCATTCCAGTTAATGGCTTTGTAGTATGTTGTCATGAGTTTCTCCAAGTTAAAGAAGGATAATATTATTCAAAAGTTTAGTAAGTGAACTAGCCAAACCGCCGATAGCGGTTGGCGTGTCAAACATAGGAGCTTTAGCTCCAAGTTTGCCATGTCTAAAGAGTTACGACACGTAGTAGAAGGTGTCGATGATACACCTTCTACGAAGTTAGTAAGTGAACTAGCCAAACCGCCAATAGCGGTTGGCGTGTCAAACATAGGAGCTTTAGCTCTAAGTTTGGCTGTTCAGTTAAATCACACAGCTTTCACATTGATTTGCGCCTACCTCGGATCCATCATCTGTAAAAGTACGGATATAATAGATGGACTTGATTCCCTTGTTGAAGGCATAGTTGCGCAAAATAGAGAGGTCACGAGTCGTTTGTTTTCGTTCGGTTTTCCATTCGTAGAGACCATCTGGTAGTTCGCTGCGCATAAAGAGTGTCATTGAGAGACCTTGATCAACATGCTGTGTAGCTGCTGCGTAAACATCAATGACCTTACGCATATCCATATCATAAGCAGAAGTGTAGTAAGGGATTGTGTCGGTTGATAGCCCACTAGCTGGGTAGTAAATTTTACCAATCTTCTTTTCTTGGCGTTCTTCGATCCGTTGGATAATAGGGTGGATAGAAGCAGATACATCGTTAATATATGAAATGGATCCGTTAGGGGCAACCGCTAAGCGGTTTTGGTGATAAAGACCATCAGCCATAACCGCTTGACGAAGAGCTTTCCAGTCCTCTGCACTTGGAATAAAGTGCCCGGCAAACAGCTCCTTGACACGTTTAGAACGAGGTTGGTACTGACCGGTCACATACTTGTCAAAGTAACTACCATCAGCATACTTAGATTTTTCAAATCCTACAAAGCTGACACCACGTTCGCGAGCAATGGCATTGGATTCGACCAAAGTCCAATAATTCATGAGCATAAAGTAAATATCAGTAAATTCAACAGACTCTGGACTTCCATAGTGGATATGATTTTGCGCTAGGAAGGAATGCAGCCCCATAGCTCCTAGGCCAAAGGTGTGGGCTTCATCATTTCCATTTTTGATGGTTGGGACAGCATCGATACTAGATGAATCAGATACAAATGTTAGCGCACGTACCATAGCCTTGATAGAGCGACCAAAATCTGGAGAAGTCATCATGTTGACGATATTGGTGGATCCTAGGTTACAAGAAATATCTGTCCCCATGTCGACATATTCTTGACGATCATTGATCAAACTTGGACGTTGCACCTGAAGGACTTCTGAACATAGATTGGACATGATGATGCGACCATCAATAGGATTTGAGCGATTAGCTGCATCCACATTGATGATATAAGGGTAGCCAGATTCTTGCTGCAGTTTAGAAATTTCAGTTTCTAGCTCACGAGCGGAAATTTTAGTCTTGGTGATATTAGGGTTGGCTACCAGCTCGTCATATTTCTCAGTGATATTAATGTAGTTAAAAGGAACACCATATTCTCTTTCAACAGAGTAGGGACTAAAGAGATACATTTCTTCGTTGTTACGTGCTAATTCATAAAATTTATCTGGCACAGTAATCCCAAGAGATAGGGTCTTAACACGAATTTTCTCATCAGCATTTTCCTTCTTCGTTGAAAGGAAGGCTAAAATATCCGGATGGAAAACATCTAGATAAACAGCTCCAGCTCCCTGGCGTTGGCCCAATTGGTTGGAATAGGAAAAGCTGTCTTCGAAGAGTTTCATGACAGGAACTACTCCGGATGCTGCGCCCGCGTAGCCCTTAATTGGTGCCCCAGCTTCACGCAAATTACTCAGAGAAATCCCTACACCTCCACCGATACGAGAGAGCTGCAGAGCAGAATTGATGGAACGACCGATAGCATTCATATCATCAGTCACTTGGATCAAAAAGCAGGAGACTAGTTCTCCACGTCGACTACGCCCAGCGTTTAAAAATGATGGTGTAGCTGGTTGGTAGCGCTGATGAATCATTTCATTAGCTAGGTCTTTGGCTAATTCTTCATTACCGTCAGCAAAGTAGAGGGCGTTGAAGAGAACCCTGTCCTCAAGACTTTCTAAATAATAGAGACCATCGTTAGTCTTTAAGGCATACTGCTGATAAAATTTATAAGCAGCCATGAAAGATTGGAAATGAAAATTTGATTCTTTCAAAAACTGCGCCAATTCCTCGATGAAGGCTGGCTTATATTTTTTAATAAAGGTTGATTCAATGTAATCATTCTCAGTTAGATAAGTGATCTTATCAGTAATGGTAGCGAATGACTTGGTATTAGGAATGACATTTTCCAGAAAAAAAGCTTCCAGCGCTTCTTTATCCTTGTTAAGTGGGATTTGACCGTTTACTGGTCGATTGATTTCATTATTAAGACGGAAGTATGATACTTCCCCTAGATCTTTAAGACTCATAAAAATTCCTTTGATATACAATAATTAAACTTTAAAAAATATTAATCGATCGCTTTGAAATGTAGAACTGCTAAGTGACGACAAATCACTTAGCAGTTCTACACTAGGTTTAGATAATTTCTTTTAGCTTGGATGGTTGGAAACCAGAGAATACAGTGTCCCCCGCTTCAATAACAGGAGCAGCAGTAAAACCAAGACTTTTAACATAGTCTACTTTCTCAGGATGCTCTTCGATGTTAATTTCTTCGAAGTCAGCTCCGTTTTGTTCCAAGAATTTCTTGGTCATTTTGCATTGCATGCAATTATTTTTTGAATAGACTGTGATAGTAGCCATTATTTTCCCTCCAAAATATTTACTGAAACTAGCATACCCAAAACTAGGATAAAAAGCAAGGAATTAAAATCAAAAAAACACAATATTTTGTGGTTGTTTTTTCGAGGAAACCCAACATATTGTGGTGAATTTGCTTTTGACACCAAACTGTAAAAAAGCCAGTTATGACAATGTTCCGGGGGGCATTAAGCTAGAATTTTTATAAAATTAATCTTCTATTATATGTTTTTAAAAAAACTTTGATATGAGATTGGATATACTTCTAGGTTTAGAAAGATTGTGTGGGTGAAGAATTGAAAACCTTTATAGAAAAGCAAAGAAAAGGGTTACAAAAAAATGGAGAAAAAACTTTCTATCTTGAAAATCGTGAATGCTTATGATATAATTCTGTTTTGTAAGGGTTATCATAAGATAATTCAAAAATTTTTACATTAGAAAAAGGAGAGTCATTATGGCTTCTAAAGATTTCCACATCGTTGCAGAAACTGGTATCCATGCACGTCCAGCTACTTTGCTTGTTCAAACTGCAAGTAAGTTTGCTTCAGACATCACCCTGGATTATAAAGGTAAATCAGTTAACCTTAAATCAATCATGGGTGTGATGAGCCTTGGTGTTGGTCAAGGTGCTGACGTTACTATCGCTGCTGAGGGTGCAGATGCAGATGATGCAATCGCAGCAATTGAAGAAACAATGACAAAAGAAGGATTGGCATAAGATTATGACAGAAATGCTTAAAGGAATCGCAGCATCAGATGGTGTTGCTGTTGCTAAGGCATATCTATTGGTTCAACCGGATCTTTCGTTTGAAACAGTATCTGTTTCAGATACGAGTGCAGAAGAGGCTCGTCTAGACGCAGCTCTGGCAGCGTCTCAAGACGAGCTTTCTGCTATCCGTGAAAAAGCCGTAGGTAGCCTCGGAGAAGAAGCTGCAGCTGTATTTGATGCACATTTGATGGTATTGGCTGACCCAGAGATGGTAGGCCAAATTAAGGAAACTATCAAGTCTAAAGAAATTAATGCAGAAGCTGCTCTCAAGGAAGTAACGGACATGTTCATTACTATCTTTGAAGGTATGGAAGATAACCCTTATATGCAGGAACGTGCTGCGGATATTCGTGATGTCACTAAACGTGTATTGGCAAATCTTCTTGGTAAGAAATTACCAAATCCAGCTGCTATTGATGAAGAGTCGATTGTTATCGCACATGACTTGACACCATCTGACACAGCTCAATTGGATAAAAAGTTTGTTAAAGCTTTTGTGACTAATATTGGTGGACGTACTAGTCACTCAGCCATTATGGCACGTACGCTCGAAATTGCTGCTGTTCTTGGAACAAATAATATCACTGATACCGTGAAAAATGGTGATCTCGTTGCTGTTAATGGTATTACTGGTGATGTCATTATTGATCCTACTGATGAGCAGGTGGCAGAGTTTAAGGCAGCGGGTGAGGCCTATGCTAAGCAAAAAGCTGAGTGGGCGCTCCTTAAAGATGCTGAAACTGTTACGGCTGATGGTAAGCACTTTGAGTTAGCTGCTAATATTGGTACACCAAAAGACGTTGATGGTGTCAACGATAATGGGGCAGAGGCTGTTGGTCTATATCGTACAGAGTTCTTGTACATGGATTCACAAGACTTTCCGACAGAAGACGAGCAATACGAAGCCTACAAGGCAGTGCTTGAAGGAATGAATGGTAAGCCAGTTGTGGTTCGTACCATGGATATCGGTGGTGATAAAGAATTGCCATACTTCGATCTTCCAAAAGAAATGAACCCATTTCTAGGTTTCCGTGCTTTGCGTATCTCAATTTCTGAGACCGGTGACGCTATGTTCCGTACGCAAATCCGTGCCCTCCTTCGTGCATCAGTCCATGGTCAATTACGCATCATGTTCCCAATGGTTGCTCTTCTTAAAGAATTCCGTGCTGCTAAGGCTGTCTTTGAGGAAGAAAAAGCTAACCTCAAGGCTGAAGGGGTTGCAGTCGCTGATAACATTCAAGTGGGTATCATGATCGAAATCCCAGCAGCTGCTATGCTTGCTGACCAATTTGCTAAGGAAGTGGACTTCTTCTCAATTGGTACCAACGACCTTATCCAATACACAATGGCTGCTGACCGTATGAACGAACAAGTATCATACCTCTACCAACCATATAACCCATCAATCCTTCGCTTGATCAACAATGTGATCAAGGCAGCTCACGCTGAAGGTAAGTGGGCAGGTATGTGTGGTGAGATGGCTGGTGACCAAACAGCTGTACCATTGTTAGTTGGTATGGGACTTGATGAGTTCTCTATGTCAGCGACATCAGTTCTTCGTACACGTAGCTTGATGAAGAAACTTGATACAGCTAAGATGGAAGAATACGCTAACCGTGCATTAACAGAATGTGCTACTATGGAAGAAGTACTCGAACTTCAAAAAGAATACATTAATTTTGATTAATGAACATAGAAAAGCTAGCCTGAGGCTGGCTTTTTTGAGTGGATCTTATGCTAATCTTATAATATATGATGATTAGCGTAGCGACTATTTGAAAATAATTTAAAAAGTGTTAGAATGATTTTATCAATAAATAAAGGAGAACTAGATGACAAAGCAATATAAAAACTTGGTCAATGGTGAGTGGAAGCTCTCTGCTGAGGAGATTAAAATCTATGCTCCTGCTAGTGGAGAAGAACTTGGTTCAGTTCCAGCCATGAGTCAAGCAGAGGTTGATGCTGTTTATGCGTCAGCAAAGGCTGCTCAGCCTGCTTGGCGTGCTCTTTCTTACAAAGAACGTGCTGACTATCTTCACAAAGCAGCTGACATTTTGATGCGTGATGCTGAAAAGATCGGTGCTGTCCTCTCCAAGGAAATTGCAAAAGGTTATAAGTCAGCTGTGAGTGAGGTTGTTCGTACAGCTGAAATTATTAATTATGCAGCTGAAGAAGGCCTTCGCATGGAGGGTGAGGTTCTTGAAGGTGGTTCCTTTGAGCCAGCAAGTAAGAAGAAAATTGCCATTGTGCGTCGTGAGCCAGTAGGTCTTGTACTTGCTATTTCACCATTTAACTATCCTATCAACCTTGCTGGTTCGAAGATTGCTCCTGCTCTTATTTCAGGAAATGTTGTTGCCTTAAAACCACCTACGCAAGGTTCTATTTCAGGACTTCTCTTGGCGGAAGCTTTTGCCGAAGCTGGTATTCCTGCCGGTGTCTTTAGTACTATTACTGGACGTGGATCTGTTATTGGGGATTATATCGTTGAACATGAAGCCGTTAACTTCATCAATTTCACAGGTTCGACTCCGGTTGGTGAGCGTATTGGTAAATTGGCTGGTATGCGTCCGATTATGCTCGAACTTGGTGGTAAGGATTCGGCTATTGTCCTTGAAGATGCTGATCTTGAATTGACTGCTAAAAATATCATCGCAGGTGCTTTTGGTTATTCAGGTCAACGTTGTACCGCAGTGAAACGTGTTCTGGTTATGGATAGTATTGCTGACGAATTGGTTGAAAATATTCGCCAGAAAGTCCTTAAATTGACGATCGGTATGCCTGAAGAAGATGCTGATATTACACCGTTGATTGATACCAAGGCGGCTGACTTTGTTGAAGGACTTATCAACGACGCTAGCGATAAGGGAGCTGAGGCTCTTACTGAAATTAAGCGTGAAGATAATCTTATTTGCCCTGTTCTTTTTGATAAGGTTACCACTGACATGCGTTTGGCTTGGGAAGAGCCTTTTGGTCCTGTCCTTCCAGTTATTCGTGTATCGTCAGTTGAAGAAGCTATCAAGATTTCTAACGAATCTGAATACGGGCTCCAAGCATCTGTCTTTACTAAGAACTTCCCACTTGCTTTCAAGATTGCTGAGCAATTAGAAGTTGGTACTGTTCATATCAATAACAAGACCCAACGTGGTACAGATAACTTCCCATTCTTAGGAGCTAAGAAGTCTGGTGCCGGTGTTCAAGGGGTTAAATACTCTATTGAAGCGATGACAACAGTTAAATCGACTGTATTTGATATCGCAGACTAATCGTTCATTTGATCACTCACAATTGTGGGTGATTTTTTATGTTGAAGTGAGAGAAGAGGGGGGATTGTTGTCAGAAAAATCAGGCAAGTTCTTTTAATAGCTTATTAAATGTGATAGAATGATAAGGTAAATAAATTTATAGAAGAGGTACATTTATGTCTCGTACACCATTTATCGCTGGTAACTGGAAAATGAATAAAAATCCACAAGAAGCTAAAGCTTTTGTGGAAGCTGTAGCTGCTAAAATTCCAGCTACAGGTGTTGAAGCAGGAATCGCTGCTCCAGCTGTTGACTTGACAGCTGTTCTTGAAGCAGCTAAGGGTTCAAACCTTAAAGTTGCTGCTCAAAATACTTACTTTGAAAATTCAGGTGCTTTCACTGGTGAAACTAGCCCACAAGTACTGAAAGAGATCGGAACTGACTATGTTGTTATCGGTCACTCAGAACGTCGTGACTACTTCCACGAAACAGACGAAGACATCAACAAAAAAGCAAAAGCAATCTTTGACAACGGTATGCTTCCAATCATCTGTTGTGGTGAATCACTTGAAACTTATGAAGCAGGTAAGGCTGCTGAATTTGTAGGGGCACAAGTATCTGCAGCATTGGCAGGATTGACAGCTGAGCAAGTATCATCACTTGTTATCGCCTATGAGCCAATCTGGGCTATCGGTACTGGTAAATCAGCCACTCAAGACGATGCGCAAAACATGTGTAAAACTGTTCGTGATGTTGTCGCAAAAGACTTTGGTCAAGAGGTTGCTGACAAGGTGCGTATCCAGTACGGTGGATCTGTTAAGCCTGAAAACGTTGCATCATACATGGCTTGCCCAGATGTTGATGGTGCCCTTGTTGGTGGTGCTTCATTGGATCCAGAAAGCTTCCTTGCTTTGTTGGAATTTTAATTTTAATAAAAAAAGAACTGCCTTGGCAGTTCTTTTTTTATTGGCGACCTGTGATTTTTTTTAGGAGGCTAATCATTTTATATTTTAGGGGATGTGGATAGTAGCTGAAAGCGCCTGGGCGACGCTCAATATGTCCATTAAAATTCTGTTTAAATTTTAAAATACTATCACTGCCATCAAAGAGGCCTGAAATACCTCTAAGATTATAACTGGTTATCCCTTGATCAATGGCTTCATGCATGACATATTCTTGAAGTAGTCCTGGGGCATAGAAGCGGTTGAATTCTGGGTAGGAGCCGCTGAGAAAATAAACAGCTTCTTGAGGAGTGAAGATAAAGATAGCACCAGCTAGGACTTGGTCTTCTGATCCGTAGGTCGTAATAAGCTCTTTGGCTTCTGAACGTCGCTTATCAAAAGTCTCTGATTGGCTGAGAAGCTCTCGGAGCTGATTGTGCTTCTTGTTTGAATTTGGATGGGTGAGCAAGTCTTCTTGAAGCTTATGGATACGTTCTTTTAGCTGATCTTGCTGGAGGGTTAAATTCTCGAGATAATCGGTAAAGTTGAGGGTTGCCATCAGGAACTGCACCTGTTTGCCAAAACTATCGTACAAAAATTCGTAGTAGGATAGAGGCTTATCGTTATATGAACGTCTCTCAGATGTTGCTTCAGTTAATTCCTTGAAAAGATGAAGTTCCTCTCTTTTGAGCGGTCTTATATTGGTTCCAAAGGTTCCAGCTTTTTTTACTAAAGATTTCCCTTGTTTGGTAAAAGTTTTGAGCAGGCTGTCTTTGGTCAGATCAGTCAAATCTTTAACATAATGCCAATCGCTGGTTTCAAAGCCTTGAGTTAATCCAAGATGTTTGAAGCCAGCTGCTTGATAAGTAGCTATCAGCTGGTCATTCGTTGCCGAGTCGCTCTGACCATCGGAAGTGAAGGTTTGATAGATATCGTAGGGCTTGACAGTTATTTCTAGGGCCTTGATAGACTTGGCAAAGGATTTAAGCTCTTCTAAAAAAGCAGGAATGTGATCAAGATTAGTATAAATGGGTCCATAGTAAATTTCGGAGTGCAGGCCACCCAGAATAGGGGTGGAGTAGATAAGAGCTGCGACAGTTAGCTGTCCGTCAGTCTCATAGCCTAGGTAATCAACACGATAACCGCGCTGAGTAAAGACCTGCCCCATAGCAGCAGACTGTTCAAAACTTTTTTGTTTGACGGTCGTTGCAAATGTTTGAAATTCCTCTGGTGTTAGTGTTTTTAGCATGACATTATCTTCCTAACATCTTTTTAATGGTCTGGATGATCCTATATTTGAGAGGGCTTGGATGGTAGCGGAAGGTCCCCATCTTACGAACAATATAGCCGTTGAAGTTTTGCTTAAAGCGCAAAACACCATCACTATTGTCAAAGATTCCTTGAATCCCTAAGAAGTTATAGGTTGGGATTTGGCGCTTGATGGTTTCTAGCATGACGTGCTCTTGCAAAAGAGCCGGTGCATAGTAGCGATTGAACTCTGTGTAGGAACCGCTAAAGAGGTAGACGGATTCTTGAGGGGTGTAAATGAAGAGACTACCGGCTAGGACAACATCTTCTGATCCATGCTGGTCAATTGCCTCTTGGGCCTCAACTAGGCGTGTCTCTAGTGTATCTAATTGTTTTTCTAGCTGCTGGCGTTGTTTTTTAATTTTTGCACCATCGGCCCCTTCATTAATGGCTTTAAGGATAGGATCTAGTTGGTTTTGTAGAGCTTGTTTTTGTTGGGACAAGGATTGGTGATAATCCTGAAAATTAAGGGTCGCAATCATGAACTCTGCCTTATCTCCCCAGCTATCATAGAAATCTTGATAGTATTCTAGAGATTTATCACTATATTCCCGTCGATCTGAGGTTGAGCTGGTAATATCTTTAAAGATATGTAGTTCATCTCTTTGAAGTTTGCGAATTTTTGTTCCAAAAGATTTGGCTTTTTTAACCAGAGGCCGTCCCTTTTTACTAAAAGATTGGATCAGGTTATCTTGGATGATTCCTGTCATATCCTTGATGTAGTGCCAGTCTGGCTCTCCGCCTGGATAACCAGTTTGAAGACCATCATGACTAAAGCCTAAATCCGTTAGCCTTGTAATCAATTCTGGTCTCTCATGGTCTGTGGGATTTCCTTCGCTATCAAACGTTTGATAGGTATCGTAGGGCTTGATAACAAGCTCGAGAGCCCCTTGAGACTTGGCATAGTGCTGAAGTTCTTGGTAAAAGCTAGTCAGATAGGTAGGGTCTGTCCAGAAGGGGCCAGAGTTGATTTCCATATGAAGTCCCCCAGTCATAGGCATGGTATAAAGGACAGCTGCAACAGTTAGTTGCCCATCAACTTTCAATCCGACATAGGTCGCTTCATAACCTCGCTTACGCAATAGCTGTGCCATTGGAACGGATTGCATAAATGATTTATAGGCTACAGATCGACTGAAGGTTTCAAAAATATCTTGACTGAGAATTTCAAATATCATTTAGTGCTTACTCCTTAGTTGCTTGCGCTTCGTATAGGCGAACATAGCTAGACGGTAGAAAGGACTGACGGGAATGTTGAACTCCCCGATAAATTCTTCAAATCGTGGTTCAAATTTTGACTTGAAAGCAAAAAGACCACCATCTAGCTGGTTTTCTACCCCTCCTAAATTGAGCCAGCGGTTGCCTCGTTCAAAAGCATGTGCAGCTGTTTCAAACCAGACATATAAAGGGGCTTGGTAGCGACGGAAGGTATCATCCATGCCGGCGTAAAGATTCTCAGATGTCTTTGCAAACTCCAAGGTCAAAGTTCCTGCTAGCGGAACCTTTTTAAAGCCTTGATGGATATAAGGTGCGATAAAGGTTAGTTCCTCTTCAAGACGCTTAATATCATTTTTGGTGTTTTCAACTTTGCCGGGTTTAGTTTTTTCAGTGTATTTTGCCAGAGTTTCTTTTGTCTTATCCAACTGAGATTCCAGTTCAGCCTGTCTGTTATTGAGATCCAGGTAGGCCATAGTAATAAAGGAATGATCTGGATAGGCGGTTAGCATCTTTTTGTAATAGTCACTATTGCGTAGATGGATAGATTTACGTTCCTCAGTCTTTTTCATCAGACTAGAAAAGTCTTCTAGTAATTCTAAACCACCAAAGGTAATCGTAACGCCCTTATTTTTGCTCGTCCGAATGGCTTGCCGGATGTTTTTGGCAAGGGAATCTAAAGAGAAATCTTCAGCATAGATATTAGCTTGGAAACGTGGTTGGATGGTTTCTGATAGATCCTTTGTACGACCTGACCAGTCGCAGCCTAACTCTTGGAGCGTGGTTATGAGTGCTTGGGCCTGAGCCTTATCTTGGAACTCAGCCTTGCCTTTTTTATCAGCGATTAGCACCATAGGATCGAACTTGAGAAATAAAGCTTTTTTAGTTTTTGCCACTTTTTTGAGAGTATCAAGTGTATAAGTTACTAGCTCTTTGTTAGTGTAATCTATAACGGGTCCACGAGGAACATAGACCATCGTACGTCCTAGGGGTAACTGACGGATGAGGAGCAGGGCAGCACCAGTCAAGTTTTCATTTTGGTATATACCTAGCCGGACACTTTTCCAGTCATCCTTGACCTTGGCCCAGCTGCTGCTTTGAAAAAGGTTAACCTGCTCCTGACTGGCGATAAAATCATCATATTCAGAAGTAGGAATATCTAGCTTATAGCTATACATATTAGTCTAATACCCACTTTCTAATGGCGTAAGCAACGCCAGATTCATCGTTTGTTTTAGTGATGTGCTTGGCGATTTTTTTGAGTTCAGGGTTACCATTTGCCATGACGATGGGAGTCCCTACAACCTCCAGCATGGCACGGTCATTTTCCTCGTCACCGATAGCCATGGTTTCTTCCATGCTCAGACCTAGGTGCTGTGCTAGGTGTTTAACAGCTTCTCCCTTACTAGAGGTTTTATTGAGCAGCTCTAGATAGAAGGGGCGGGACTTTACAATCGTAAAGCGTTCGTAGAACTCAGCTGGGATCTTTTCGATAGCAGCATCTAAAAGATCTGGCTCATCGATATACATGGCTTTAACAAAGGACTTGCTCGATAGTTCCTCGGGTGTTCGATAGAAGATGGGCATATCGACCAGGGTGGATTCGTGAACAGTGTATTTGCCAATATTACGGTTGCTTGTGAAGATACCATTCTTATCAATAGCGTGTGAATGGACTCCGAGTTTGTTGGCTAGACTTTCGATGTCCAGATAATCCTCGTAGGACAGGGCATCGATCAACAGCTCTTTACCTGTTGCAGTTTCTTGCACTAGACCACCGTTGAAAGTAATGACATAGTTGCCCGGTTCATTGAGCTTGAGTTGCTCAAGCAGACTTTTCACCCCAGCGATAGGCCGTCCAGTCGTGATGACAATCTTGACTCCAGCAGCCTTGGCCTCCTGTACAGCATTAAAGACGTCCTTGGTAATTTGGCGATCACTATTGACCAATGTACCGTCTATATCTACGGCAACGAGTTTAATTGACATAATATCTCCTTATAGGTATTACGTATATACGTAAATCGCATGAAAAATAGCCCTTATAGGCCTAAAATCTCAGTTACTATGATACTAAAAATCCTGCCAAATGTCATGGCAGGACTTGTCTAGAGAAGGTAGTCATTCTTGATGTGACTGAGGAAAATTTCTTTCTCAGCTTGAAAGAGGTCATCAGCTACTAGCATTTCCGCAGGAAAATAGAAGCGATAATCGCCGTGAATGGTGCCGGTTAGAGATTTGACCAAGGCTGATTCTTGGCTAAGCTCTTTTAGGCTACCATCTTTTTGGAGCAGCTCGATTTGAGTACGTGGATTTTCCTTCTCAGGTCTGTAGATATCGTAAGGAAGATCAAAGTTTTTGTGCTCAGTTGTGTAATAATCAGCGTCATATCCGATTGCTGAGATCATCTGGCGCAGTTGGCTCAGGGAAGTTTGGCTATCCTTTGTGATGATAACGGATTTAAAAGGTTTACGGTTGATGAAGCGGCTGGCTAAATCTGCAAGAATGGCATCGTCTGCCAACATCCAGCTTTGGAAGTAGGTATTCATGACACCATCGTCCAGCCTTAAGTAGTCGCTCAAAGTATAGTTCTGCTCGAAAAAAGGAATAAGGCAGGGAGAAGTTTTCTGGAAGTAGGTACTGTTCTTTGGATAGAGCACTTTGGCACGCTTGAGAAGATTTTGTAAGAGGACTTCCATGGCGCGGCTAGCAGGGTGAAAGTAGACCTGCATGTACATCTGATATCGACTGACAAGATAATCTTCGATGGCATGGGTACCATTGATGGTAAAAGCAATTCCATTGCCGTGGGGGCGTATAACGCTTAAAATACGAGTCAGATCAAATTGACCGTAGCTAGCGCCAGTATAATAGGCATCACGCAGGAGATAATCCATACGGTCACTGTCGATTTGACTGGAGATGAGCTGTTCGACCTGTTTGTTGGGATAGGTGTGGTTGATGACACTGGCTACCTTGTCTGGAAAATCAGGTGATACTCGGCGTAATACCGCATTGATCTGAGTGTTAGGATTAGTGATAATATCCTGTGTTACAGCCTCATGATCGGTGTCAAAAAGGCGCTCAAAGGTGTGAGAATAGGCTCCGTGTCCTAGGTCATGGAGCAGGGCTGCAGTCATAGCCAGCTGACTGTCTTCACTTTTCCATCGGTCAGGATAGAAGGTTTCAAAACGCTCAATAATGCGTTTGGTGATATGGTAGACACCTAGACAGTGAGAAAAACGATTGTGTTCAGCTCCATGGAAGGTATAGCTAGTTGTTGCTAACTGTTTGATCCTACGGAGACGCTGAAATTCATGTGTATTAATCAGATCATAGATCAATGGATCTGTGACAGAAATATAGTTGTGAACGGGATCTCGAAAAATTTTTTCTTTCATGGCTCTAGTATATCAAAAATTGCTTATTTGGGTTGAAATTGGTAGAATATTAGAGCGAAAAAAAGAGGAGATATTCCTATGAAAATCCATATTCATAATACCATTCAAATGGCAGGTGAGACGGAGATTATCAATGAAATTCATGAAGGTCAGTGGACTGTAAAAGCTGATTGCCATTATCTGGTTTATATCAATCAAGATGGTGAGAAGGTCGTTTTGAAAATGAGTGACGAGGAGCTGGTGATGAATCGTTTTTCAACACCAAAGTCTAGCATGCGTTTCACGCAAGGTGATTTAAATGTTGCTAGTATTCCTACACCATTGGGTGTTCAGCGCTTGGTGACTCAAACTTTCAAATATAATCTGGACCTGTCTCATCAAAAGTTGAGTTTGACTTATGATCTTCTCAGTGCTCCTGACAGTCTTGACCCCTTGGCATCCTACAAAATGATCATTACTTGGCGCTGATATAGGCCTCAAAATCGTTGTCAACTGCTTGGCTTTTTAGTATAATGGATAGCGATCAAGGGAGTAGCGGACAGTGCTTATCATACTTACTTAGTGATGATAGGGTCTGTGTCAGTGTCGTCAATACGAAAGCAATTTCCGGCACTGACTTAAACGGCGAGACTTGTTTAATATGAACAGGTCTCTTTTATTTTGTGATAAGGGAGACTAGAAAAGGAGACTATTTTGGCTAAAGAACAGAAAAAATTAGCTTACTATACTCAAGCTGAAGACGATGTCCTAAAAGCTCTAGAAACGTCGAGGGATGGCTTGACTAGCGCCCAGGCAAAGGAGCGCTTGGAAGCATATGGTCGCAATGAGCTAGATGAGGGTGAGAAGCGTGGTCTGCTAGCTAAGTTTATCGATCAGTTTAAGGATTTGATGATTATTATTTTGCTAGTAGCAGCAGTCTTATCCGTCATGGCAGAGGGAGCACATGGTGTGACGGATGCCTTGATAATTTTGGCGGTTGTCGTGCTTAATGCTGGTTTTGGTGTGTATCAAGAGGGACAGGCAGAAGCAGCTATTGAAGCTCTTAAGGATATGTCCAGCCCCATGGCGCGTGTTCGTCGTGATGGTCATGTTATTGAGATTGATTCTAAGGAATTAGTTCCTGGGGATATTGTTCTGCTAGAAGCTGGTGATGTTGTGCCAGCGGATATGCGCCTTTTGGAGGCTGCTTCTTTGAAAATTGAAGAGGCTGCTCTTACGGGTGAGTCGGTGCCAGTTGATAAAAATATCTCGGTAGAGCTTGCTGCTGATGCAGGGATTGGCGATCGTCTTAATATGGGCTATCAGAACTCTAATGTCACCTATGGTCGTGGATCTGGGGTTATTACCAATACAGGGATGTTTACTGAGGTTGGTAAAATTGCAGATATGCTGGCTAATGCTGATGAGACGCAAACTCCACTTAAACAAAGTATGGAGCAGCTGTCTAAAGTTTTGACCTATATGGTCATTGTTGTGGCTTTGATCACCTTTTTAGTTGGTGTTTTTGTTCAAAAAGAGTCACCTCTTGATGGCTTGATGATTGCGGTTGCTTTGGCGGTGGCTGCTATTCCGGAAGGACTTCCTGCTATTGTGACGATTGTCCTATCTATGGGGACAACGGCCCTGGCTAAACGTCATTCGATTGTTCGTAAACTTCCTGCTGTGGAAACACTGGGGTCAACTGAGATTATCGCATCTGACAAGACCGGAACCTTGACCATGAACCAGATGACTGTTGAAAAAATTTATTTCAATGGTGAGTTACAGGGAGCCTCGACTGAGCTTGCTGCTGGGAACAATGTCTTGCGTATTATGAATTTTGCCAATGATACCAAGGTGGACCCTGATGGTAAACTTCTAGGGGATCCAACTGAGACGGCTTTGGTGCAATTTGGGCTTGATCATAATTTTGATGTTAGAGAAATACTCAAATCAGAACCTCGTGTGGCAGAGCTGCCATTTGATTCTGAACGCAAGCTTATGACGACTGTTCATGAGCAAGGCGATGGGACTTACTTTGTTGCGGTCAAAGGGGCTCCTGATCAGTTGCTCAAGCGCATTACACAGATTGAGGATAAGGGAAGCGTTCGTCCGATTACGCAAGCCGATAAAGAAGCTATCTTAGCGACTAATAAGGATATGGCCAAGCAAGCTCTTCGAGTTCTTATGATGGCTTATAAGAGGGTTCCTCAGATTCCAACTATGGAAACGGAAACTGTCGAATCTGAATTGATCTTTGCTGGTTTAGTGGGAATGATTGATCCTGAGCGTCCAGAAGCAGCTCAAGCTGTTGAGGTTGCTAAGGAAGCAGGCATTCGTCCGATCATGATCACAGGGGATCACCAAGATACAGCTGAAGCCATTGCTAAGCGCTTGGGAATTATCGACGAAGGGGATGCTGAGGACCATGTCCTGACTGGGGCTGAACTTGATGAGATGTCCGATGATCAATTCCAGCAGGTCTTCAAACAATATTCTGTTTATGCGCGTGTTTCGCCTGAGCATAAGGTCCGTATCGTCAAGGCTTGGCAAAATGATGGTAAGGTTGTTGCTATGACTGGTGATGGGGTTAATGATGCGCCATCCCTTAAAACAGCTGATATTGGGATCGGTATGGGAATCACAGGTACCGAGGTGTCTAAAGGCGCATCTGACATGGTTCTTGCAGACGATAACTTTGCAACCATCATTGTTGCTGTTGAAGAGGGGCGTAAGATTTTCTCAAATATCCAAAAATCTATTCAGTACCTTCTTTCGGCCAATATGGCAGAAGTCTTAACGATTTTCTTTGCAACCTTGCTTGGTTGGGATGTCTTACAGCCAGTCCATCTTTTATGGATTAATCTAGTGACTGATAGTCTTCCAGCTATTGCACTTGGTGTTGAGCCGCCAGAGCCTGGTATTATGAGTCATAAACCTAGGGGTCGCCAGTCCAATTTCTTTAATGGCGGTGTTCTAAGCGCAGTGCTCTACCAAGGTGTTCTTCAAACGATTTTGGTATTGGGTGTCTACGCTTTTGGGATCAATTTCCCTGAGCATGCGGGAGATAAAGCCATTCATGCAGATGCTTTAACCATGGCCTTTGCGACCCTTGGCTTGATTCAGCTGGTACATGCCTATAATGTTAAGTCTGTTTATCAATCCATCTTTACCGTAGGTTTTTTCAAAAACAAGACCTTTAATTGGGCTATTCCAGTGGCCTTCATCCTTTTGATGGTGACCATTGTAGTACCAGGCTTTAACAGTCTCTTTCATGTTGCGCATCTCAGCGCAACTCAGTGGTTAGCTGTTATTGTTGGTAGTGTTCTTATGCTAGTTATTGTAGAGTTTATCAAGGTTATTCAACGTGCTCTTGGCAAGGATAAAAATGCTATCTAAGGAATACTGTAGCCATACAATTTAGATGATAAAAACCCAACCAGCTCCTAAGAGCTGGTTGGGTTTTTTAAAATAAAGAAAGGATTGAAACTTTTTTCGTGACCGATCGTAGTATCTAAACCATGTCCTGGATAGACTTGATAGTGATTGGGGAGAGTGAACAACTGTGTTTTGATGCTAGTGAGGAGCTGCTCTTTGTTACCAGTAGGGAGGTCTGTTCGTCCGATAGTCTCACAAAAAAGGGCATCTCCGGAAAAGACGAGTTCTTGTTCTGGGAAGATAAGAGACACACTACCCCAGGAATGTCCGGGTGTTTCGACCACTTGGAAGTGAAAATTAGCTAGATGGTAAGTTTGTCCAATGTGATAGTACTTGTCAGCGGCTCTAGCAGTAACATCTGGCATATCAGCATGGCGGGGCAGACCGGATAAGTTATCAAGGGGACTGGTTAGCCAGCTGGCCTCTTTTTCAGAAATATAAACCAGTGGAGAGTGAAAATGATCTCGTACAGCATCCACGCTCATAATATGATCATAATGGGCATGTGTCAGTAAAATGGCAGCAACTGGTTTGTTTAAACTGGTCAGTTTGTCAATGATCTGACTGGTATTGCTGCCTGGGTCGATGACTAAAAGAGCTTGTTTATTTTCTAGAATATAGGTGTTTTCAGCTGCGACAGTATTTCTAATGACATCAATTTTCATCTTGTGACCTCCTTATTTACTGCTATTATAGCTTACCTTTATTAAAAAGCTAGCAGAAAGACACAAGATGCTTTCTAGTGCGATTGGAAAAGGACAGTTGTCAAAATCAAGAAAACGCTTGCATAATCAAAGTGAGAGGTCTATAATAGATCCCATAAGAAAATTGGAGGTTATTATTATGTCAAAAGTTGCTATTGTTACTGGTGCTGGTCAAGGGATTGGTTTTGCAATCGCTAAGCGTCTGCATGCAGATGGATTCAAGGTTGGTATTTTAGATTATAATGAAGAAACAGCCCAGGCGGCTGTTGCCCAGCTATCAGCTGAGGATGCTTTGGCTGTTGTGGCAGATGTATCCAAGCAAGAACAAGTTGAGGCAGCTTTTGAAAAAGTTGTGGCACATTTTGGTGATCTTAATGTCGTTGTTAATAATGCTGGTGTGGCTCCTACAACTCCTCTGGATACTATTACCCCAGAAACTTTTGAACGCACCTTTGCTATCAATGTTGGTGGTGTGATCTGGGGAGCTCAGGCAGCTCAAAAGATTTTCAAACGCCTAGGACACGGTGGTAAGATTATTAATGCTACGTCGCAGGCTGGTGTCGTGGGAAATCCTAACTTGACCATCTACGGTGGGACTAAGTTTGCTGTCCGTGGTATTACGCAGACATTGGCTCGTGATTTAGCAGATCAAGGCATTACAGTTAATGCTTACGCACCGGGAATTGTTAAGACACCTATGATGTATGATATTGCTCATGAAGTCGGTAAAAATGCTGGTAAGGACGACGAATGGGGTATGCAAACCTTTGCTAAAGATATTACCCTCAAGCGCTTATCTGAGCCAGAAGATGTAGCTAATGCTGTTTCTTTCCTAGCAGGTCCAGATTCAAACTACATCACTGGTCAAACAATCATTGTAGATGGTGGTATGCAATTCCACTAATCGAGGTTAGAAAAGCTGGTAAGTCCAGCTTTTTTAGTATAATAAAATAAGCGATAAAAAGGAGGGCATGATGTCAGTATTTGAAGAATTAGCTCAAGGAGCAAAGCTCATTGATGTGCGAAGTAAGGCAGAGTATGATGACGCTCATGTAGAGCAGAGCCAACTTATCTCACTGGGAGATTTGGCAGAGGCAGATTTAGGTGATAAGGATCAGGCCATTTTCATTCACTGTGCTGCTGGTGGTCGTGCTGAGCAAGCCAAGCAAATTTTAGAAGCTAAGGGTTATCAAAAGGTTACTAATTTAGGCGCCTTAGATGATCTGGAAGCTATGGGATTTGACATTATTTAGTAGCAATGAGCTCTTATTTCCCTAAGATATTTTAAGGGGCCCCTGCTTTTTAGCTAGGGGTATTTTTGGTATAATGAGATTATTATGACAGACAAGAAAAAAGCAAACAAATATGCTGTTGTCGATCTAGAAGCAACTGGAACTTCAGCTAGGGCACAGATTATCCAGATCGGTATTGTTGTCGTAGAAGACGGGGATATTATCCAGACGTATGAGTCTGATGTTAATCCCCATGAACCCTTGAGCGAGCATATTATTAATTTGACTGGTATTACAGATGAGCAATTGGCCCAAGCTCCGGATTTTTCTCAAATTGCTCAGGAGGTTTATGAACTACTCGATGGCTGTATTTTTGTTGCCCATAACGTTAAATTTGATGCTAATCTTTTGGCAGAACAGCTTTTTCTGGAAGGCTTCGAGCTGAGGAATCCAAGGGTAGATACAGTAGAACTATCTCAAGTTTTCTTTCCAACCCTGGAACGCTATCGGTTGACGGATTTATCCCATTATCTTGGTCTGGACTTGAGGCAGGCTCACACTGCTATTGCAGATGCCCATGCTACAGCTCAGTTGCTTTTAAAAATTAGGGAACGGATTGGTAGCTTACCACGTTTGACGATCGCAAAACTCTTGGATTTTGCGGATCACCTACTCTATGAATCTCGCTTATTAATTGATGAAGTTTATCAAGAGATGTCCCCCCAGCTTCCTAGGGGCTATGTGGAAGTTGGCAATCTTGTTTTAAGAGCAGAGGAAGCTCTTTTATCAGAAAGACAGGTTTCTGATGATTTTGAGACGAATTTGGCCTTGCTTGATTTGGATGCTAGAGCAGAGCAAGTTCTTTTTGCTCAGGATATTAGGGATCATCTGGAAGGGGAATTGCCTCACTTCGTTCAGGCTAGAGCAGGTATTGGCAAGACCTATGGTTATCTTTTACCCTTATTAGCTGGAGCTAAGCAAGGGCGCATCATCGTCAGCGTTCCCACTAAGATTTTGCAGGATCAAATTATGGCACAGGAAGCTAAGCGGTTAGCAGAGGTCTTCCATATTTCGAGCCATAGTTTGAAGGGGCCTGCTAACTATATCAAGCTGGATGCTTTTTATGATTGTTTAGAAAGGGAAGATAGTAATCGTCTTTTCAATCGTTATAAGATGCAGCTCTTAGTATGGCTGACGCAGACTGAGACTGGTGATTTGGATGAGATTCAGCAAAAGCAGCGCTACCAAGCGTTTTTTGATCAGATCAAGCATGATGGTAAGCTCGAAGCTAGTTCGCTGTTTTGGGAGCAAGATTTTTGGAATCGTTCCTATAGGCGTTCCCAACAGGCCAAAATCGTTATTACTAATCATGCTTATTTCTTAACACGGGTAGAAGATGATAAGGAATTTGTAAAAGGGCAGTATTTGGTCATTGATGAGGCTCAGAAACTCTTCTTGGCTATGGAGCAGTTTTCAAGGAGGCAAGTTGATCTGACCAAAACTGTAAAAGATCTGCATAGTCGCTTGGGTCACAGCCACAGCCAGTTGGAAATGCGTCTCTTAGAGAGTTTGCAGTTTGAATTGTCACAGATCAGTCTTGATTTTCATAAAAAGAATCAGGCCGATGTCGCTATGGAGCGTATCCAGCAGATACGTCTGGATCTCGAGGAGCTAGATAGTCCAGAGCTGGCTCCCTTGAAAGAGGCCTTGCTTCCTAGCTATCCCAATGTTTGGGTTAGTCAGGAAGAGTATCAGGATCATCGTGTGACTTATTTAAATAGTGCCCGTTTGGATTTTATGAACTTCAGTACTTTTTTACCCAGTACAGCCAAGACTTTTTTTGTATCAGCAACTTTAGATATTAGTGAGCGTATTGCTCTACCCCAATTACTTGGCTTTGATCGCTATACCCAGACGAGTTTGCCGCATGAAAAAGAAAGGCAGCAAGAAATTTGGATTGACTCTAGCATGCCTCCTATCAAGGACTTATCACAGAGTGCCTATGCGCAGGCTATTGTTGAGCGCCTTCGTGCCATAAGTCAGCTTGGCCGTCCTATCATTGTCTTGTTTAATGCTAAAAAGTTGATGCAGGCTGTTTCTGAAAGGTTGGATCAGGCTTCCTTATCTCATCTTTGTCAGGATAAAAATGGCTCAGCGGCCAATATTAAGCGTCGTTTTGACAGAGGGGAAAGCTCAATGATTTTAGGAGCAGGTTCCTTTTGGGAAGGGGTTGATTTTGCTAATCAAGATCAGCTCATTGAGGTGATTACCCGTATTCCTTTTGATAATCCTGTTGATCCTTTTAGTAAAAAGCTCCATCACCAGTTAAGTCATCAAGGCTACAATCCCTTTTATGATTACACGCTGCCGCTGGCTATCTTGCGGATTAAGCAGGCTATCGGGCGGACTAAGCGCAGAAACCATCAGAGATCTGCTGTTCTTATTCTTGATAATCGACTATTAACGAAAGATTATGGTTCGCTGATACAAGCCTCTCTAGGTCAGTCCTATGAGCTTAAAGCAGGTCATTTAGAGGAAATCTTGCCAGAAATGGCGCAATTTTTTAAAAATATTTGATATAATGAAATGGCAACTATTCTAGGAGAGCTGCCTAGTGAATGGATAATTGGGGGGGTTGTAAAGCTAGATGGATCAGGTGAGAGAGGGAGAAGGATGACGTATTTATCACAGCGGGTTTTGGATATGAAAGAAAGTGTGACCTTGGCAGCCAGTGCTAAGGCCAAGCAGCTGAAAGAACAAGGACGGGATATCCTCAGTCTGACGCTAGGAGAGCCGGATTTTGTAACGCCTAAAAATATTCAGGATGCGGCTATTACGTCTATTCGAGAAGGACGTGCCTCCTTTTACACGGTCGCTTCTGGTTTACCTGAACTCAAGGCCGCTATCGCTAGTTATATGGAAAAATTTTATGGCTACTCTGTTGATCCCAATCAGGTTGTCGCAGCAACAGGAGCTAAATTTATCCTCTATTCTTTTTTTATGGCAGTGTTAAATCCAGGTGATGAGGTCATTATTCCTAGACCTTACTGGGTGTCTTATAGTGATCAGGTCGAGATGGCTCAGGGGAGACCTGTTTTTGTCCAAGCCATAGAAGCTAATCATTTTAAGGTAAGTGTTTCAGATCTTGAAGCAGCCCGTACTGATAGGACGAAGGTGCTTTTGATCAATTCTCCATCCAATCCGACTGGTATGATTTATACGGCGCAGGAGCTTAAGGCTATTGGTGACTGGGCGGTTGCGCATGATATTCTTATCTTAGCCGATGATATTTATGGACGTCTGGTCTACAATGGAGCTGAGTTTACTCCTATATCAACTTTATCTGAGAAAATACGCCAGCAAACGATAGTTGTTAATGGAGTAGCTAAGGCTTATGCTATGACTGGATGGCGTGTTGGTTTTGCGGTTGGCAATCCTGAGATTATTGCTGCTATGGGAAAAATCATTGGTCAAACGACTTCTAATCTGACAACTGTTGCTCAGTACGCTGCTATTGAAGCTTTCACTGGTGATCAATCCAGCGTTGAAACGATGCGCCAGGCCTTTGAAGATCGTCTCAACACGATTTATCCCTTGTTAAATGATGTGCCAGGTTTTACAGTTGTGAAGCCGCAGGGAGCTTTTTATCTTTTTCCTAATGTCAAGGAAGCTATGGCTATTAAGGGCTTTACAGATGTTACTGCCTTTACTTCGGCTATCCTTGAGGAAACTGGGGTTGCCTTGGTGACAGGGGATGGGTTTGGTGCGCCTGAGAATGTTCGCATGAGCTATGCAACCGATATGGAGACCCTCAAAGAAGCCGTGCATCGTCTCAAGATCTATATGACATCTTAGAGGGCGAGAGCTAAGGGATTATTATCGTAGTTGATGGCCTGTTCATCTAGGTGATGACAGCCATGAAATATCATAAAAAAGTAAACAGAAATGAGAGAATTTATGTCTAAACCATTAGTAAGTATTATTGATGTTCCTAAGCATCTTGGTGAGGAAATCAAGATCGGTGCTTGGGTAGCTAACAAGTCTGGTAAAGGGAAAATTGCCTTCCTTCAGTTGCGTGATGGAACAGCTTTTTTTCAAGGTGTCGCTTTCAAGCCTAATTTTATTGATAAGTATGGTGAAGAAGAAGGAACTGAAAAGTTCACGACGATTCGTCATCTGAGTCAGGAAACGTCTGTCTATGTGACGGGTATTGTCAAGGAAGATGAGCGTTCAAAATTTGGTTATGAACTGGATATTACAGATATCAAAGTCATTGGGGAGTCACAAGACTATCCGATCACACCGAAGGAGCACGGAACAGACTTCCTCATGGATAATCGCCATCTTTGGCTTCGTTCTCGTAAGCAAATGGCCATCATGCAAATCCGTAATGCCATTATCTATGCAACTTATGACTTCTTTGATAAGAATGGCTTCATCAAGTTTGATAGTCCGATTTTGTCTGGAAATGCAGCTGAAGATTCAACAGAACTCTTTGAAACAGACTACTTTGGCACACCTGCTTTCCTGAGCCAATCTGGTCAGTTATACCTTGAAGCAGGTGCTATGGCACTGGGGCGTGTCTTTGACTTTGGGCCGGTCTTTCGTGCTGAAAAATCTAAAACACGTCGTCATTTGACGGAATTTTGGATGATGGATGCTGAGTATGCCTTCTTGTCACATGATGAGTCACTCGATCTTCAAGAGGCTTATGTCAAAGCTCTCATTCAAGGGGTTTTAGACCGTGCACCACAAGCCCTTGAGATTTTAGAGCGTGATGTTGCCTTGCTCAAGAGTTATATCGATCAGCCGTTTAAGCGTGTACCCTATGATGAAGCGATTGATCTCTTGCAGGCTCATGAAAATGATGAGGATGCTGATTATGAGCCTATCAAGCACGGTGATGATTTTGGCTCACCGCATGAAACATGGATTTCCAACTACTTTGGTGTGCCAACCTTTGTCGTCAACTATCCAGCAAGTTTTAAAGCTTTCTACATGAAGCCGGTACCGGGAAATCCAGAGCGTGTACTCTGTGCTGATCTCTTGGCACCAGAAGGCTATGGAGAAATTATCGGTGGTTCTATGCGTGAGGATGACTACGATACTCTTGTGGCTAAAATGGACGAATTAGGCATGGATAAGTCAGAGTATGAGTTTTATCTGGATCTTCGTAAGTATGGTTCAGTGCCACATGGAGGATTTGGTATTGGGATAGAGCGTATGGTTACCTTTGTAGCAGGTACCAAGCATATCCGTGAAGCTATTCCATTCCCACGCATGCTTCACAGAATCAAGCCATAACCCTCATCTTGTTATCATTTGGGGTTAGCTGAAGCCCCTCATCCACCTTAATCTGGTAAGGTGGATTTTGTTTTTGATCTAATGTTTCAATTTTCTGATAATTTTGTTATACTAGGAAGCATAAACAATAAGGAGACCAATTATGGCAAAAACGATTCATACTGATCAAGCTCCTGAAGCTATCGGACCCTATGTGCAGGCCAAGCAAGTAGGAGATTTTATTTTCGCATCTGGGCAAGTTCCTCTGTCACCAGAAACAGGAGAAATTGTTGGTGTAACCATTGAAGAGCAGACAAAACAGGTCTTAAAAAATATCACTGCTATTTTAGCAGCGGCTGGTACAGATTTTGACCATGTCGTTAAAACAACTTGTTTTCTCAGTGATATGAATGATTTTGTCGCTTTTAATCAAGTTTATGCTACTGCATTTGAAAAAGAGTTTCCAGCTCGTTCAGCTGTGGAAGTTGCCCGCCTTCCAAAGGACGTCAAAGTCGAAATCGAAGTCATTGCTTATCTAAAATGAAAAAGTTTCAAAAAACAAGTGATTGTCTTTATTGAACTGCACTTGTTTTTTTCATCATTTCCTGTTTTTAATTGTAAGATAGTCTCTAGTTCTAGATTGTGTTTTGCTCATCCTTGAAAGGGACTATAACTTTGAGATACGTTACCAATAAGGAAAGGAAGTCTATTGATTAGGCTTCCTTTTTTAGGTTCAATTCTTTGGACTTTAATGAGCTATTTCAATATTATATAAGTGAGTTAACCGTTCAGGGTAAAATAAATACCATTCAGGACAAAGCACAATAAAACATAGGAGTATTTGTTATAATTTGGCTATCCTAATGGGCTATAGGAGGTAAGCACATGAATCACAAGGAATTAATGCAGTTAGGTGAGCTATACCGTGATCTTCGAATAGCACGTGGACTAAAACTAAAGGATATCGCTAGGGAAAATCTGTCCTTGTCCCAGCTATCTAGATTTGAGAATGGACAAACCATGTTAACAGCAGATAAACTCTTGCTAGCTATTGAGGGAATACATATGACTTTCCCAGAGTTTAGCTATGCGACTAATCACTACCAGGAGACTGTTTATATGCAGCGATCTAAGCAGTTTGAACAATTGTATAATCAGCAGGATATTGAGGGATTAAAAGCTCTGATAAATGTTATTGATGGTGATGAAGTTTATGATATATACAATCGATTGAATAAATTAGCCATAAAGGTTGCCATTTTCAATCTAGATAAGGAATATAACATCCCGATGAAGAGAAGAAATTGCTAGTTAACTATTTATATGCCATTGAGGAGTGGACAACCTATGAAGTTTATATATTTGGTAATACTATGACGGCTTTGAGTAATGAAGACCTCATATTCTTAGGAAAGGCCTTCGTGGAACGTGATCAGTTATATCGTTCACTACAGAGTCATAAGTTACTATCACAACAAGCTCTTCAAAACTTAGTGTTAGTGCTGTTGGAACGACGAGAATTTTATTATACAAAATTTTTTATCAATCATTTACGAAGATTGTTACGGTTTCAAGATACTTTTACTAAAATCAATATAGATTTTTATGAAAAACTTCTCGACCATATGGAGACTGGTATAACGACAGTGGAAGAGTTAGAAACTTTTATTAATAAAGTGGAGGAGCTGGCAGATCTTCTTGTAGCGTTATTTTTAAGAAAAAACTTGAAGGAATTATTGGAATCGAAATAGATAAAAAATGAGCTACCCTTGCTAGCTCATTTTTTATCTATAGTAATAGCAGTACAATTGGTAAACAAAAACTGATAAATACGAATTTTTTCTTCATAATCTTTATCCTCCCCAAGGCTATTGTATACCTAAAAAATCTCAGTATAAAAGAATTGCAAATCTGCAAAAAAAAAAAAAAATAATTTCATATATGTTAAAAATAAGAAATCATAATATTCGATGGTAATATGGGCTTAGCACAAAATAGTTATGATTAGTTTTAGTTGGAGGTTTTTTTATGAGTAAAAATAATCGTCAATTTTTATCAATTATTACTGTATTGACTGTTGTCGGTGTGTTTATAGTAACTCCTCTATTTGCTCCTAGTCAATTGGCATCAACTTTGGGTATTTCTTCTTATGCAGCTAAGAAGGTCATTGATATTGTTGCAGCAGCAGGTAGTGTTGGTTCTGTAGTAGGGATTGTCAGTGCTGTCATTGGTGGCGGCGGAGTTGGCGTTGCTGTTTTGGCTAGTGCTAAAGCACTTGTTAAAAGATATGGAAGACGCTACGCTGCTGCATGGTGATTTAGAAATTTAATAAAAAGGGTAAAATACAAAAGATGAAAACACTTGGTCATTTATTAAATTTACAAAGCCATGCTTTTAACTCACAACGGAGAATGTTACGTAAGTATGGTATCAATAAACTAACTCTAGTTACTATTTTGTGCTTATCGGTAAATGTTGTTGGTCTTATTGTATTTTTATCCAGTTTATTGAGTTACTGGGTTAACCTATTGGTTAACTTGGTAGCTTTTTATACTGTTTTAGGGTATAACTTACCTCTTATTATATCAGAATTTAATCATAGAGCTTATAAGACATATAGAGTGTCATTGAGGGCGTCTATAAGTTTAGCATTGTATTTATTGATGGAAAATAATCCTCTTCTCAGCTTGACTTACTTCTATATTCCAATATTTATTATTGTCAATAATCATAAATTTTTGTTGTTAATTGCTTTTTTTAATGTTTATTTAATTGTTTTATTGTATTTACTTGTCTACCTTTCTAACGATAAACAAAAGGTGTTTTGGGGGTTGTTATATTGTTTTATTCAGCTGTCTATTCTATATGTTTATCCTGATATGTTAGTGATAACTTTATATGTATTTATCAATCTATTAGTTTTATATTTTTTACTGAGGGACATTAATCATTTTCGTGGACATCCCAAAAGTCGTATAAAGTATCACTTAAAATTGACTCCTCATTTCTATAATTTAGTTATTAAACGATTTATTAGTGAGAAATTTAAACCATTGTTTTCAACATTTGGTTTAGTTCTATTAGGATTATTTTTTTACAGATTTATGCATGTAAGAATAGTTGAGTCCTTTCTCTTTCTAACTTTATTTGAATTGGAGTTATCTCTTGATAAAAAATATAAGCATATTGATAACTTTAGTACGAGATATGCTCATATTTTGTTTTCAAAAATCAATATTATTAAACGATATATGATGTCAGATAGTTGGTGGATTGTTTTCAATCTTACTCTATCTATTATAATTGTAGAATTGATGACGAAAATTTCACTTTTAAGTATGTTGGTTGATATAGTAGCTAATGTATTTTTGGGTTTACTTTATAATTATAGCGAAGAAAAAATGTTATTGACCAGACAAAAAAACAATGGAATTTTGTTTCAATATCTTTCAAGCATGCTAGTTGTGAGTGTGATTTTGTTAGGAAATTTAATAGGATAAAGGGTAATGAAATTAAAGCAGTTTATATCATGGAGTCTTTTATGGATTATTTATATGATCTTTTTAATGATTCTATTTTCAAATACGAGTTTAATAGATACACCACCTGATATGATGTTAGAAGAGAAAAAAGATATATTAGAAATCTTGGTTAATAATACTAAAAATTTTTTAATTTATTTACTATTTTTTCCTATATCTCCGATTCTGTCATTAATAGAATATTTTTATTTATCATTAACAGTATTTTTAGGAATTCAAATCTTAGGCATTGATGACACAATGTTATTATTGTTTCCTCATAGCTTATTAGAATTTCCTAATTTGTTGTTTTATTCTTATCTATCCTTTAAATGTCTGTTATATGTTTTTAGGAAAAAAACAATGGTTAGTATTGTAGAGTATTTATACCATAACCGCTATTATTATTTACTGAGCTACATACTTTTAGTAATTGCTGCTGTGATAGAGGGGACTTTAGGATGAGTTTTATTAAATTAGTGGGTTTTAATCAAAAAATTAATAATCATTTTTCACTTAATATACCAGAATATATATTTACTCCTAATATATATTTGTTTAGTGGAAGTAATGGTGCGGGTAAGAGCGTACTTCTAGAATTTATAGCAGGTTTGAAACCTAGCGATTCTACTATGTTAGTGAAGGAGAATTGTCATAATATTTTATATTTAACAAATCACGATATCACCTTCTCGTATTTAACGATTTTAGAAAATATTCATCTTAGTCATGAAATGTATCAAGTAGATATACCTCAGATTGATGATCTAAAAAAATTGTATACGGAAGAGCAGCTTCAGACATTAGCTAAGGATGCTTCATTAGGGATGAAATTAAAAGTCGGTCTCTCTTTAGTCTTTATAGAAAGATTTTGGGATGTTATCATTTTAGATGAGAGCCTTGCAAATATTGATCAAGCTTCTCATGAGATTATTTATAGCCAATTGTACCAAAGAGTAAACGAGGGGGCTATTATTTTTATTGTTGATCATAATCTTGTTACTACTGAAAATTTTATTAGATTAACCTTAGAGAAAGGTAGGATCGTGAAATGAAAAATAAGAGAGAGCTAACAGGAATCGCTTTTTTGATATCCTATTTACTCAGCTATATTTTTCTGGCTATTGAGTATGTCAATAAAAAGATTTTATTTCAAAATTTACTTGATGCTATTTCAGATATTATTGGTATCAGTAGTTTTGGACTAGTATTATTGCTAATTTTGATAACTATTTTAGTCAGTTTAATTATTTATTTGGTTACTTATCTTATTTTAGTGATGACCTATCGTTATTTTTTTAAAAAAGAAATGGATACAGTATCGCTTTCTATCTCTTTATTGTTGAGTGAAACACTATCCAATGTTACAGCCTTGTTTGCTATTTCAATTGCTTGGATACCGATAAATACTATTATTTTTGTGATACCTGTTATTAATCTGATAGCTTTTTATTTTTTACTAAAAGATAAATTTTTGCTTTCTGAGATAAAAATGTTTATTTTTATAAAACTTCTCCTTTATATTCTTAATTTAGTTTTAATCGGCTTAGGAATTCTTAGTATATAAATACAAGCTATAAGAAATCCAATATCTATCATTTCATAGACGTCAAAGTCAAAATCGAAGTTATTGCTTATCTAAAGGATTAAGAGCCTAGCTTAGCCAGGCTCTTTTACTTGTCTTTATGAGAAGGAAAGTGTGCTATAATAGAGCCTGGAAAGAAGGAGTTATGCCTAAAGAAGTACTTGTTGAAGATGCACTTGATCATAAAACGTATCGTTTAGTTGAAGGAATGACTGTGTCTGAGATGGATAGCCGTTTGCAGAAGTTATTGAGAAAAGATTATCCTCAGTTGTCTGCGGATGATTTTATCAGCCATGCCAATCTCTTGCCCTATCGTTTGGCTTGGCTTCGCTTGACGATAGAGCGAGCCCAGCTTAAAAATGAGTATGTTCGTGAGACGGTTTATGATGTGACAAAAAATAGTCATTATGAGCCCATGAATATTCAGGAAGTGCTCGATCAGAAAGTGACATTTGGACAAAAAGTAGCTGATGGTGTCGCTCGTTTTGGAGGCTCTTGGACCTTTATCATCAGCTTTATCATCTTTATGGGGCTGTGGATGGGCGTGAATATCGTTAAGCCATTCGGTATAGACTTTGATGCCTACCCCTTTATTTTACTGAATCTCGCTTTGTCGACTCTAGCCGCTATTCAAGCTCCTTTGATTATGATGAGTCAAAACAGGGCGTCAGACTACGATCGGCTCCAGGCTAAGAATGACTATCGTGTCAATCAGAGCTCTGAAGAGGGGGTGCGTCTCTTGCACACGAAGATTGACCATTTGGTGCAGCAGGATCAGTCCGATTTATTAGAGGTTCAGCAGCTGCAAACAGAAATGCTGGCAGCTATTCTCCAACAGTTGGATTTGCTTCAGCGAACGACGGATAGTCTGAAGAGTAGAGACGATTAATTTGTGAAGCATTGGATAGAAGGAGGAAATCATGACACAAACGATTCATCTTGTGATTGTCACTGGAATGAGTGGCGCTGGTAAGACGGTTGCCATCCAATCATTCGAGGATATGGGGTATTTTACGATTGATAATATGCCACCGACACTGGTTCCTAAGTTTATGGAGTTAGTCGGTCAAAGTGATACTAATAATAAGGTTGCCTTAGTCGTTGATATGCGTAGTCGCTTGTTTTTTAAAGAGATTACCAATATCTTGGAAGAGTTAGACCGCAATGCCTCGATTGATTTTAAAGTGCTCTTCTTAGATGCCACTGATGGTGAGTTGGTGGCTCGTTATAAGGAAACCAGGCGTAGTCATCCTTTGGCAGCAGCTGGTAGAGTTATGGATGGTATTGAGTTGGAGCGTGAGCTTTTAGCCCCTCTTAAAAGTCTCAGTCAACATGTTATCGATACGACCGAGCTGACTCCAAGACAGTTGCGCAAGGCAATTACAGATCAATTTTCCTCAACTTCTGACACGGCTAGCTTTCGTATCGAAGTTATGAGTTTTGGTTTTAAATATGGTCTGCCCTTGGACGCTGATTTGGTTTTTGATGTTCGCTTTTTACCCAATCCTTATTATCGATCAGACCTACGTGAGCAGACAGGCCTGGATCAACCAGTTAGGTCCTATGTTATGGGAAGCGAGGAAGCTGAATCTTTTTATCAAAATCTAGTGAGCTTACTAAAGCCTATATTGCCGGCTTATCAGTCAGAAGGGAAGTCTGTTTTGACCATTGCCATGGGCTGTACGGGTGGTCAACACCGCAGTGTTGCCTTTGTGCATCGCTTGGCTGAGGAACTCAGTAAAGACTGGATCGTCAATGAGAGTCATCGCGATAAGGATCGTCGAAAAGAAACGGTGAATCGCTCATGAGAAAACCAAAGATTACTGTTATTGGGGGAGGGACAGGTATTCCTGTTATCCTCAATAGTCTACGGCATAAAGATGTTGATATTACAGCTATTGTGACTGTAGCTGACGATGGGGGATCATCTGGTGAGCTACGCTCAGCTATGCAGATGACGCCGCCAGGGGATCTGCGCAATGTCTTGGTTGCAATGAGTGATATGCCAAAATTTTATGAAAAGATTTTCCAATATCGTTTTAACGAGGATGATGGGGCTCTGGCTGGTCATCCGTTGGGAAATCTGATCATTGCCGGGATTTCGGAAATGCAAGGTTCTACTTACCATGCCATGCAAATTCTGAGCGAATTCTTTCACACGACGGGTAAAATTTATCCAGCTAGTGAGGAAGCCTTGACTCTGCATGCCGTCTTTAAGGATGGGCATGAAGTAGTAGGGGAGTCTAGTATCGCCTCTTATAAGGGCATGATTGATCATGTCTTTGTGACTAATAGTTACAATCATGAGCAGCCAAGGGCTAGTCGTAAGGTTGTTCAGTCTATTATGGAAAGCGATATGATCGTCCTTGGTCCTGGTTCATTATTTACTTCTATTTTACCCAATCTGGTTATTCCAGAGATCAAGCAGGCTCTGCTTGATACGCCGGCTGAGGTTGCTTATGTGTGCAATATTATGACTCAGTATGGGGAGACAGAGCAGTTTAGTGATGCTGATCATGTGGCTGTTCTCAATCGTCATCTGGGGGCAGATGTGATTGATACGGTGTTGGTCAATGTCGAGCCTGTTCCTAAAGACTATATGGATAGCAATAAATTTGATGAATATCTAGTCCAGGTCGAGCATGATTTTGCAGGCTTGTCACGCTTGGTTAAGCGCGTGATTTCCTCTAATTTCTTACGCTTGGAAAATGGAGGGGCCTTTCATTATGGTGAAGGTGTGGTCGAAGAGCTTATGCGCTTGGCGCAAAGGAGGGCTAGATGAGTTTTACCACTAGTGTGAAAGAAGAAGTCCTTTCTCTAGATGATGCCGATCGCAGTCAGTTGTCAGCTTTTATCAAGATGTCTGGGAGCTTGGGCCTGACGAGTCAGGGCTTAACTCTGTCTATTTTGACTGAAAATGCCAAGATTGCCCGACACATTTATGCGCTTTTAGAGCGATTCTATCACAGTCATCCCGATATTCGTTACCATCAAAAAAACAATCTCAAGAAGAATCGTGTTTATACAGTTGTTCTTGAGACGGATGTGGAGAAGATTTTAACTGACCTGCAGTTAGCTGATTCTTTTTTTGGTATTGAAACCGGTATTGACCAGAGAGTTTTGAACTCCGACCAAGCAGGTCGAACTTATCTGCGCGGTGCTTTTTTGGCCAATGGGTCAATCCGAGACCCTGAATCAGGTAAATATCAACTAGAAATTTTTTCGGTTTATCAGGATCATGCAGAGGATCTAGCTCAGCTGATGCACAAGTTTATGCTGGATGCCAAGGTCATTGAGCATAAAAATGGTGCGGTGACCTACCTCCAGAAAGCAGAAGATATCATGGATTTTCTGATTGTTATTGGAGCTATGGCAGCTAAGGATACCTTTGAAGAAATTAAGGTTCTTCGTGAAGCTAGAAATGATCTTAATCGTGCGAACAATGCAGAAACAGCTAATATTGCAAGAACGGTCAATGCTAGTATGAAAACGATCAACAATATCGTTAAGATCATGGATACTGTTGGTTTGGATGTCCTTGCTCCAGAGCTTCAGCAAGTGGCACGCATTCGGATTGATAATCCTGATTATTCTATTCAGCAAATTGCTGATAGTATTGACAATTTGACTAAGAGTGGCGTCAATCATCGCTTGAGGAAAATTAATAAGATCGCTGAAGATCTCTAAACTTTCAGCGACTAGCATGGCACTTAGAGAAAATCTCTAGGTGCTTTTATCATCTTCATCTTAATTTTTATCACTTGACCTAATCTTTTAATGTGATATACTTAACCGGTAAAGTATTTTAGAGAGGTTTTTTATGACTAAAAAACAAATGATTACCTTTTCGACCTTGTTGGTCGCTGTATTGGCTGTTTTTATAGGGAGTTGGGTTCGCAATCAACAGGCTAAACATTCAGATAAGCCGAGATTGGTGACGAGCTTTTATCCCGTTTATGCTTTTACAAAAGAAATAGTCGGTGATGATGCAGATGTAGACCTTCTTATTCAGGCAGGTACCGAACCTCACGAATTCTCTCCATCTACCAAAGATATTGCTAATATACAGGATGCTGATGCCTTTATCTATGAAAATGACAATATGGAAACGTGGGCAGGTCAGGTTCGTAAAAATATCGATAGTAAGGAAACACAGATTATCCAAGCAAGTGGAGACATGCTCTTGCTGCCAGGTTCAGAAGCAGAACATGATCATTCTCATAGTGAGTCAGGGCACCACCATGCTTATGATCCTCATGTATGGTTATCACCTTATCGTTCAAAAATGCTAGTGCAAGAGCTTAGTGATCAGCTGGTTAAAGCCTTTCCAGATAAGGCAGCTGTCTTTAAGAAAAATACAGAACACTATTTAGCGCAGTTGGATCAGCTGGATAAGGACTATCAAAAGACTTTTGCAGCAGCTAAGCAAAAAACATTTATTACCCAGCATACTGCTTTTAGTTATTTGGCTCTGGACTATGGCTTGGAACAAATCGCTATCAATGGTATTTCTGGTGAAGGGGATCCATCCTCGCAGCGGATCGCTCAGTTGAGTCAACAAGTTAAAGAATATGGTTTAAACTATGTTTACTTTGAAGAGAATGCTTCCTCCAATCTTTCTAATACTCTAGCTAAAGAAGCGGGAGTGAAAACTTTGACGCTTAATCCTTTGGAAAGTCTATCTCAAGAGCAAATGGACAAAGGAGAGGACTATATCAGCGTCATGCGCAAGAATCTTGCAGCCTTGAAAAAGTCTACCGATCTTAAAGCTAAGAAGGCGCAGCCTAAAAAAGAAGAAGAAAAGACAGTGGCTAATGGCTATTTTAAAGATAGTCAGATAAAAAATCGTCCCTTGAGCAATTGGAGTGGCAGATGGCAGTCAGTCTATCCTTATTTAGAGGATGGTAGCCTAGATCAGGTTTGGGATTATAAGGCTAAACTCAATAAGGATCAATCGGCAAAAGACTATAAAAACTATTACACAACTGGCTATAAGACGGATGTCAGCAAGATTAAAATTGACGGTAAGACTAGTCAAATCAGCTTTACAAAAGGGGATAAGACCTATACTTATACTTACGAAAATAAGGGGCATAAGGTTTTAACTTATGAAAAAGGAAACCGTGGTGTCCGCTATATTTTTGAAGCTAAGGAAAAAAATGCAGGAGAATTTAAGTATGTTCAATTTAGTGACCATACGATTACAGATACAGCCAGTAGTCATTACCATCTCTACTGGGGAGGGGATAGTCAGGAAGCGCTCTATAAGGAATTAGAGCATTGGCCTACCTATTATCCATCAGATATGTCAAGCTTTGATATAGGTCAGGATATGGTCGCTCATGGTTAATCTAACAAGAGAGGTTAGGATACAGGTCCTGCCTCTTTGTCTTGTTATGGACTTATTAAATTGAAAGTTTTGCCATCTTACTTAATTGATCTCTTGTCAAGATTTGGTTGCGCTGCTTTTCTAACTCAGACTGATCGATCCCAGCGTTTAGCGTTACATTTGACGGTATTTTTGTTACAATTTGTTATAAGACTTATCTGATACTGGAGAGATCAGCTGCTCAGGTATTTGCCGATTTGAAAACTTGCTAAGAAGGGATCTCATATTGATTTTGTTAGTGAGTTGATTTGGCTGTTTTATGCTGTGCAGATGAGCTTGCTGAAGTGATTGATAGTCACTGCTGGTGATGGATGATCTATCCATCTTGTTAAACGATATTATAGTGAATTATGCACTATGTATAGTAAAGGAGAAAATTGTGTCAAAAAAACATATCAATGGTTTGACAGATGATGAGGTCTTACGTTCACGTGAGACGGGGGGCACCAATGCCCTCTCAGAAAAAAAGGAGGCAACCCTCCTTGAGATTTACTTGGATAGTCTCAAGGATATTTGGCTCTTGATTTTGATTGCTGGTTTGGCTCTGAAAGTTGTTATTAACATTCTCCAGCCCCATGAGGCTAACTGGTATGAAGTTGTTTCCTTGGTTGTTGCGATTGCATTAGCTTCAGGATTTGCGACACAATCAGAATATTCTAACCAGAAAGAATTTGCTAAGCTGCAAATGAAGGCTGGTAAGATTATGACTAATGTCGTTCGTAATGGACAGATGGCTGAGGTCATGATTGATGATATCGTTAAGGGCGATGTTATTAAATTACGTGCTGGGGATCAGATCCCTGCAGATGGCTATATCCTTGACGGAAGGATCAAGGTTGACCAGGCGAGTCTGAATGGTGAGTCAGAGCCTGCTAAGAAGGTGGCTCTTGGAGATGCTCCTAGACCAGAGTCACAAGATACTTTTAATGAGTACCTTTTGCTCAGAGGGTCTAATGTTCTTGAAGGTGAAGCCTATATGGTGGCTGATACTATTGGAGATGAGACTATGATTGGTTCTATCAATACTTCTCTCCAAGAAGATACCAAGGTTTCACCATCTAATGCTAAACTAGCTAGATTAGCTAAACAGATAGGGGTATTGGGGACAGGAACAGCTATTCTTTATGTGGTGATTACCCTTGTTCAGGCCCTTGTAGGATCTCCTTCTATGGATCTAGCTGCCTGGCTAGCTATCCTTTTATCGATTGGTATGTATGCTGTGACCATTGTTATTATGGCTGTGCCAGAGGGCTTACCCATGATGACTTCCATGGTTGGCGGTATGAACTCTAAGCGCTTGCTCAAAGAATCTATTCTTGTGCGTAATACTGAGTCCATTGAGACAGCAGGCTATATGAATCTGCAATTTTCTGATAAAACAGGGACGATTACGACAGGTAAGATGGAAGTGGTTGATCTTTTGCTGGGGGATGGTCATATTTTCACACGTGAGGACGGAAGTGATCATCAGCAGCTGTCAGAATTAGAAGATCCTTATCTTGAGGTGCTCAGTCAGGCTGTTGGGCTCAATAATGATGCTTACATCTATAATGAGCAAGGAACTGGCTCTAATCCGACTGACAATACCCTTATGACCTTTCTATATCAGCAGCAGCTGACTGACTTTGATCGAGATCAGATCGTTGATAAAGAACTCTTTGACTCAGCTAAGAAATTTGCCTCTGTGACAACTGAAGATGGTGTGACTTATCTCAAGGGAGCTCCTGAATTTCTGCCTGTTGAGATCACCCACTATTTGGATGCTGCTGGACAAGTACAGCCCTTTACAGCTGAGATCCAAAAAGCATTTATCGCAGGATCTGACTCACAAGCCAATCGAGCTATGCGTGTCTTAGCAGTCCTTAAGATTGTAGAGGACAAGAATATCTTGGTTGCTGGTATCTGTATGCGTGATAATGTTCGCCCAGGTCTGCCAGAGGTGATCAGGCAAGCCAACGAAGCTGGTGTTCAAGTTGTGATGGTAACGGGGGATCGTAAGGAAACAGCAGTTGCCATTGCTAAAGATGCTGGTATCTTGACTAGTGATGAAGAGATTGTCCTGACGCACACAGAGTTAGAGAATTTATCTGACCAGAAAGTCAAGGAAATCTTGCCGAAATTGAGAGTTGTGGCGCGTGCGCTTCCCATGGATAAGAAGCGTCTAGTACAGTTGGCTCAAGATCTTGATATGGTTGTTGGAATGACGGGGGATGGTGTCAATGATGCTGCTGCTTTGAGAGCTGCTGATGTCGGATTTGCCCTGGGTGATGGGACACAGACAGCTCAGTCTGCTAGTGACATGGTTCTTGTTAATAATTCTTTTAACACTATTTTGACAGCTATCCTTTATGGACGTACCATGACCAAGACGGTTCAAAAGTTCCTAATATTTCAGTTGACGGTAAATGTTTCCACCCTAGCCATGTCTGTCTTAGGACCTCTGTTTGGCTTTAGGGAACCATTTACTATTGTTCAGGTTTTGGAGATCAATCTCATCATGGATACTCTCGCGGCTCTGGCCTTTGCTTTGGAGCCTGCTCTCAAGCGCTATCTTAAGGAGAAACCGATCAGGCGCAGTGCTAATATCTTGACAAGATATATGATGAGCGCTATCGGATTTGCAGCTCTCTATATCACTATTATTGCTATTTTGACCTTGACAGATCTTCTAGGCATGCATAAGGTGCTAGATCTGCACACGCCTTTAGAGACATCTACCTTTATGTTCTCCACCTTTGTCTATACTATTTTGGTTAATAGTTTCAATACCCGCAGTGAAACCTTTAATCTTTTGGAAGATATTGGGCAGAATCAGCGCTTCCTGTGGATTATCGGTGGTATCTTTATTGGTCAATCTCTATTAGTCCAGTTTGGTGGTGCCTTTATGTCGACAACACCAATGGATCTTAAGCATTATCTCTATGCCTTTATCTTGAGTTTGGCTGTGATTCCATTTGATTTTCTTCGTAAGTTGATGATCAAAATTTATCGCCAATCTAAGTCATAAAAAGAATGGGACAGAAATCAAATTCTTCGAATGATTGATTTTCTGTCCTGTTTTTTTGGTTTATTGATAGAAATAGTAGAATTGAAAAGACAAAAAAGACGCAAGACATAATGCCTTGCGTCTTTAACAACCTTGATATTATAGAATAAATCAGGGTTATTATCATCATGAATGATAATCTTATTTGAGACCGTATTTTTTGTTGAAACGGTCGACACGTCCGTCTGCTTGTGTAAATTTTTGACGTCCAGTGTAGAATGGGTGTGAATCTGATGAGATTTCGACACGGATCAATGGATAAGTTTCCCCTTCAAATTCTACAGTTTCGTTAGAAGCTTTTGTTGAGCCGCTAAGAAATTGGTAGCCAGTAGTTGTATCAAGGAAAACAACTGGACGATACTCTGGATGGATATCTTTTTTCATGTTAAAACAAATTCCTTTCTGCCATAGCTTTTCTAAGCCATAGTTAATAACTTCTTCATTTTAACAAAGTTATGAGTTTTTGGCAAGGCTTTTGCTAAAGAAAATCTGAGTTCACCTGATTTTAGAGGTTGGAAGAATGTATGATTTGGCTAAAGAATTTGCGAGGACTTGCTGTTTCTTGGTGACCACAATGGCGCCAAATTTTCTATGCTGAGCTTGGCTAAGGATGGTCTCAATCTTTGCACCAAAGAGTCGGCTGGTCCAGATGTCTCCATCGATTGAATTTGTTGAGATGATGGTCAGGCTACGAATGGGAGATTGGATAGGATAACCTGTTTTTTTATCCAAGATATGATGGTAGTTTCTGCTGCCATCTTTCAGGTAGCGTTCATAGGTACCTGAGGTGACCACTGATTGATCTCTGATAGCCAGGGTTACTAGGTGGTTTCCTCTAGGAAGCTGAGGATCTTGCAGACCGACTCGCCAGAGATGGTCTAGACTGTGATAAGCAGGTCCAAAGGTCAATACATTGCCACCGAGATTGATCAATCCAGCAGGGGCACCTAGTGATTTAAAGCGCTTGATGATCTGATCGGCAATGTAGCCTTTGGCTATAGCACCGAGATCTATTTTCATACCAGTTTTTTTAAGAAATACGCTCTGATTATGGGGGTGGAGTAGGATATCTGCAGGATCGGTCAAAGAGAGACTTTTGGTGAGATCGTCTTGGCTGGGCACTTTGGCATCAGCAAAGCCGATACGCCAGGTCTGTACTAAGGGACCAAGTGAGATGTTAAGCCAGCTGTCTGGAGCTAGGCTATGTTTCTTTCCAAGTGAGATCAGCTCAAACAGTTCAGAGTGGACAGATACAGCTTCTAGACCGGCTTTTTGGTTGATCACTGATAACTCAGACTGAGGATCATTGGCCGAGAAGCGCTGGTTATAGAGATGGAGTAGACGCACTCCTTCATCTAGGATAGGCTCTGGATCTTGATGGTAGATGCTCATCTGGATGTGGGTGCCCATGAGCTTGATTTCCCTAGTGCGAAGTGGCACTGGCTAAGGTCTCCTTGATTTCCTTATAGATTTGTTCGTTTTCTTCTAAGCTGTAAGAATTGGCTCCGCTAGCCAGTGGATGTCCCCCGCCATCGTGGCGTTTGGCAATGTCATTGATGACAGCTTTTTTACTGCGCAGGCGAACACGATAATGCCCCTCAGGCTGCTCGACAAAAATTGCCCAAGATTGAACGCTATCAATTTTTCCTGGGCTCCCTACGATGGCAGAGCTTTCAGCTTCTGTGACCTGAAATTTATCCAGTATGTCACGCGTCAGGGTCACTCTAGCAGCACCGTTTTGATCGACTTGAAGGTGGTCAAATATATAGCCTTGAAGTTTAGCGATTTTAAAGCTAAAACTGTCCATTTGACGAGAAATAGCTGCAAAATCAAAGTCAAATGCCCGCAAGTTAGCTGCAATTTTCAATGTTTTAGGGCTGGTAGCGTCGTAGAGAAAGCGGCCAGTATCGCCAACAATACCAGCATAAAGGAGGCGAGCCGCCTCATCGGTCAGCTTAAGATCAGTTTCTTGGGCAAAATCAGTGATGATTTCGCTGGCTGAAGAGGCTTGGGTATCAACATAGAGTATATCACCATAAGGATCTTCGTTGGGATGATGGTCAATTTTTATGAGAAATTTTCCCCTAGTGTAGCGGTCATCATCAATGCGAGGTGTGTTGGCAGTGTCTGTCACGATGACTAGAGCTTCTTGATAGGTACTGTCGTCAACAGTATCCATCTTGCCCAGCCAGCCTAAGCTCGGTTCGTCACTGCCCGTTGCTAGCACAGCTTTATCAGGAAAATTATGACGCAAAATTTCCCGCAGCCCTAGCTGACTGCCTAGGGCGTCCGGATCAGGCCTTTGGTGGCGGTGGATGATGATGGTATTGTAGGATTTGATGGTCTCTAAAATATTTTTAAATGTTGACATAGCAAGATTTAACCTTTCTAATTCTACACAGGAGGTAGCAGAAAAACGCAGTGCAAGTCAGTGATAAAACTAGACCTATTGCTGATATAGGCATGACTGCTATGCACATTATACCATAAGCTAAAGTATGGAAAAAAAAGAGCCTGGGACAACAAAATTAAAACCGTGATTTTTTTTCACGGTTTACTGATTGAGTCCCACTCTCTTTAGAAGAGTTTTAATGAATATCCTTATACTCTGCTTCTAGTCCACGTTTAACAGCTGGACGTTCCGCAATTTTCTTTGTCCAGGCCTGTAGATTTTTGTATTCTGCGACATTGAGGAAGATTCCTGCACGGTCCCAGATTTTATCTTGAGCAAGGCGGCCATACCAAGACCAGATGGCTATATCGGCGATGGTGTAGTTGTCGCCTGCGATATAAGGCTTGTTGGCTAATTCTTTATCTAAAAGATCAAGCTGACGCTTGGCTTCCATGGCGAAGCGGTTGATGGCATACTCGATTTTTTCGGGTGCATAGTGGAAGAAGTGGCCAAATCCACCTCCAAGGAATGGGGCAGCTCCTGTTTGCCAGAAGAGCCAGTTGAGGACCTCATTGCGTTCAGCTGGATCTTTTGGAATGAGCTGATCAAATTTATCTGCTAGATAAAGGAGGATATTAGCAGATTCAAAGACTCGGACAGGCTTGTCACCTGATAGGTCTAAGAGGGCTGGGATTTTAGAGTTAGGGTTAATAGCGACAAAGTCAGAACCAAACTGATCCCCATCACTGATGGAAATTTTGTAAAGATTGTAAGCAGCCTCAGCAATTCCCAATTCTTTTAGCTCTTCAAGCATAATGGTCGCCTTGATCCCATTAGGAGTCCCTAAGGAATAAAGTTGGAAGGGGTGTTCTCCTTTAGGAAGTGTTTGATCGAAGCGAGCTCCAGCAGTCGGTTGATTGATCGATCCCCAAGCGCCCCCAATACTGGATGGATTTTCCCAAACTTCAGGCAGTTTGTAGTCAGACATGGTCTTACCTCCAATTATTTTAGTTATGGCCTTATGCTACCAAAATACGGTCATGATTTCAAAAAATTGATCGATCTAGGTCTTGAATTTTTGCTTAGTTGTGATAAGATAGGAAAAATATTTTAAAGGAGATTAGACATGTTTCAATCACTAGCTAAGACCGAACTGCACTGCCATTTGGATGGTTCCTTATCTTTAGATGCTATTAGACAGTTGGCCCAGATGGCCGATCGTTCTCTTCCAGAGTCTGATGATGCTTTAAAAGCGCTAGTGACAGCTCCATCCGATTGCCAAGATCTCATGGACTATCTCAAAACATTTGATTTTATCAGGCCCCTTCTTCAAACTAAGGAAGCTTTGGCACTTGCCGCTTATGATGTGGCGAGACAGGCTGCTAAGGAAAATGTTATCTATATGGAGGTTCGCTATGCGCCTGAGTTTTCTATGGATCGGGGATTGAAGGCGACTGAAACCTTGGATGGTGTTTTGACTGGTCTCAAGCGGGCTCAGGATGAATTTGGTATTGTGTCTCGTGCTTTGGTCTGTGGGATGCGTCAATCTGATCCTGCTGTCACACGGGATATTTTGTCAGCGATAGCAGAGTACGCACCCAAAGGGTTTGCTGGCTTTGATTTTGCTGGTGATGAACATGGCTTTCCACCAGCTAAAATAAAAGCCTTGATCCAGGACGTTCAAGCGTTAGGGTATCCGATGACCCTTCATGCTGGAGAATGTCGTTGTCCAGAGCATGTCAGTCAAACCTTAAGTCTTGGGATCAAACGTATGGGGCATGTGGCAGCGATTGCGCATCATCCAGATATCATTCAAGACTTTGTCTCTCAAGGAGCAGTTGCTGAGATGTGTTTGACTAGTAATTTGCAGACTAGGGCAGTTGCCAGCTTGTCGGACTATCCTTATCAGGCGCTCTATGAGGCAGGAGCTAAGATTACGATTAATACAGATAACCGAACAGTGTCTGATACAAACTTGTCAAAGGAATACAGTCTGTTTCACCATCACTTTGGAACTGAGATATCCGATTTTCTAAGATTTAATCAAAATGCTTTAGAGGCTGCCTTTGTTTCCGAACGGGAGAAAAAAGTGCTTCAAGATAGGTTGGTAGAGGCCTACAAGCCTTATCTATGAGCGGAAGCAATTTTTTTGTGATATAATCAAATCACTTGATTATATGGAGGAAACTATGGCTTTAGCTAAGATTGTTTATGCGAGTATGACTGGTAATACCGAAGAGGTTGCTGATATTGTAGCAGAAAAACTACAAGAGCTCGGTCATACGGTCGACGTCGATGAGTGTACGACAGTTGATGCTGTGGACTTTGAGGATGCGGACATCGTTATTGTGGCGACCTATACCTACGGCGATGGAGACTTACCAGATGAGATTGTTGATTTTTATGAAGATCTGGGTGATCTTGATTTGTCAGGTAAGATTTATGGTGTCGTTGGCTCTGGAGATACCTTCTATGATTATTTTTGTAAATCCGTTGATGAGTTCGATGAGCAGTTTGCTAGGACTGGTGCTACAAAAGGGGCAGACTCTGTCAAGGTAGATCTCTCTGCTGAAGATGAAGATATCGAAAATCTTGAATCCTTTGCAGAGAGCTTATCTGCCCAAGTAGGATAATGATGAGGTGGGATTGGAGTTTACGTTCCAATCTTTTTTGATGGTATTTGTGCTAGAAGGGTGGTAGGCATGAAAAAGGGACATAGAGAGTTGGGGGAGCCTTTTTTGAGGCGTCTGCTGGCCTGGTTGGCCTTGATCTTTGTTCTCTTGTATGTGGGGTTTGTGCTCAGTCGTTATTGGGAGGTGATTGTGAGCTATAGCCATTTGGATAGAGATTTTCAAAATCTGGCTCACCATCTTTCAAAGGCTAACCTGATTGATTTTTGCGTTCTGATTCTATTAACCGCTATGGGCTCGGCTGTTCCTTTTTTATCCAATGGCCTTCTAGCGATTTTTAATGGTATTGTTTTTGGGCCTTGGTTGGCCTTGGTCATGAATCTTTTAGCCAACATCCTTGGAAACTGGTTGATGATTCTGGTATTAAGAAAGATTAGCTTAGTTGGGCACGAACAAGCCTTTACAGATAAGTTAGCTATCTTGGAGCGGATCAATGAGCCTTATTTGGCTATTTGTATTGGCTATATGGTTCCTATATTTCCGACCCTTTTGGTTAATTATCTTGTCATCAAGGGTCATTTAGAAACAAGGTATTGGCTGGTGAGTGTATTGATTGGCGTCTTTCCTACTAGTTGTCTTTACGCTTTTGGCGGCGATGCTATTATTAGGGGAAATATCAAACGACTATTCTTTATTTTATTGTTTGTAGTATTGAGCTATCTATTGGTCAAAATCATGATAAAGCGTATAAAGACCTAGTTTTACTAGGTTTTTTTTGCTATAATTTTTTCAATCATTCTAGGGAGGATTTTATGGATTTAGTGGCGATTAGACAAGAGATTGACCAAACTGACTCAGAATTGGTTAGGCTCATTGAAAAGCGAATGGACTTGGTGTCACAGGTAGCGGCTTATAAGCGTGAAACAGGTAAGGCGATACTTGACCATGCTAGAGAGGAAGAGGTGTTAGCAAAAGTCTCTGAGCGTGTATGTAATGTAAGCTATAGACCCTATATTGTTGATACTTTTGTTGATATGATGAGGCATTCTAGAGCTTATCAAACGAGTGTCCTTAAGGATCGATAGCTAAGGGAAAGAGGCGTTTGATGGTTTTACAATTGAAAAAATGGTCGTCCTACCTTTTTTTATCTCTGATTATTGGTGTGGTGACTGGGGTAATTGACATGATTTTTGGTCGAGTTTTGCTGGCTATTGGTGATTATCGTGATCAGCATATCTCCGTTCTGCTGCCTTTTTTAGCCTTGGCTGGTCTTGTCAGTGTGTGGCTCTATCAGCGCTTTGGTGGAGAGAGTCAGAAAGGAATGGGACTGTTATTTGAGGCAGGACAGCGTAAGCGTGAAAAGATTCCAGTTATACTGATTCCTTTGGTAATGATTAGCACTTGGCTGACGCATTTATTTGGAGGGAGTGCCGGCAGGGAAGGTGTTGCCGTACAGATCGGTGCTAGCCTGTCTCACTGGGTAGGTAGACATCTGCCCTATCAGGATGCTTCTAGAATCTTTTTAGTTGCAGGTATGGCAGCTGGTTTTGCAGGTCTTTTTCAGACCCCTCTAGCTGCGACTTTCTTTGCTTTAGAAGTCCTGGTAGTTGGTCAGTTAGCAGTAGAGGCTTTGCTGCCTGCTTTAATAGCTTCTTTGAGTGCTAGTTTTACCTCGCATAGTCTTGGTTTGGAGAAATTTTCAGTATTTTTGTCTCTTCATCTAAAAGAGACCCCTATGCTATGGCTTAAATTGGCCCTTCTTGGTCTTTGCTTTGGTTTAGTTGGTAGAGCCTTTGCTTTCAGTTTAGCTTGGTCAAAAAAATTTGTCAGTCAGCGTTTGTCTAATCCTTATCACCGTATCCTACTGATTAGTATAGTTTTGAGCATCCTTCTCTACGCCTTATGGCAGGGGAGATATGCAGGACTGGGAACTAATTTGATTGGTTTTAGTTTTGAGACTCAGCAGGTCTATCTATGGGACTGGCTGGTTAAGTTGGTATTGACAGTATTGACTCTGTCAGCTGGTTTTCAAGGCGGAGAAGTGACACCATTGTTTGCCATAGGAGCTACTTTGGGTGTTGTCTTAGCAGGATTCTGGGGCTTACCGGTGATGCTGGTAGCAGCTCTCGGCTATGCTGTTGTATTTGGATCAGCCACCAATACGCTGTTGGCGCCAATTTTTATTGGGGGAGAGGTATTTGGATTTGCTAATCTTCCTTATTTTATTCTTGTAGCAGCTGTTGCTTATAGTTTGGGACATAAAACTAGCATTTATAGCTTGCAAAAACGTTGATGATAGGGTAGAATGATTTTATGCGTGTGTAATGGACATGCATGAATAAAACGGCTAATCCGCTGGGACAAGGCACCTATGATTAGTAAGATAGGAGAATTTTAAATGAATCCATTAATCCAAAGTTTGACTGAAAGTCAATTGCGCACTGATATTCCTGATTTCCGTCCTGGTGACACTGTTCGTGTTCACGCTAAGGTTGTCGAAGGAAATCGTGAACGTATTCAGGTCTTTGAAGGTGTTGTTATTTCTCGTAAAGGACAAGGCATATCAGAAATGTATACTGTTCGTAAGATTTCTAGTGGTATCGGTGTGGAACGTACTTTCCCAATTCATACCCCACGTGTTGACAAGATTGAAGTCACTCGTTATGGTAAGGTACGTCGTGCTAAATTGTACTACCTACGTGCTCTTCAAGGTAAGGCTGCACGTATCAAAGAAATCCGCCGTTAATTTAGTTTAGAGATTTCTGTTTCTAAACCATTAATGGCATGAGAATCTGTCCCTTGATGGACAGGTTTTTTCATAAGTCCCCTTAGTTAAATGGATATAACATCTCCCTCCTAAGGAGCAGTTGCTGGTTCGATTCCGGCAGGGGATATGAGATTGGTAGTCAGTGACTATGGAAGAAGTTGAGTTTTCTGTTGAACTCAGCTTTTTATTAAACTCTTGCTTCTCTTACTTGCTAGTGCTACAATATCTTGTGTGATAATTGAAAGAGAGACACAAGATATTGTGATAGAAGGGACTAATTTTGAAATTTGTCTATATTAGTCTTAGTGGTAATACTAAGGCCTTTGTACAGAAGTTGGTTGATCATTTTGCCTCTAATCATCCTGAATTGCCAGTTGATACTTTGGATGTTAAAGACTTGGTCAAAAGTGGTGCGAGTTATCCTGATTTGACGGAGGACTATATCGCTTTTTTGCCTACTTATTTAGAAGGTGGCAATGGTATTGATAATGGGGATCAAGAGATTTTGACGACTGACTTACGCCATCTAATTGCTAAAGGCGATAATGCTAAGCATTGCTTAGGTGTTGTCGGAAGTGGTAATCGCAATTTTAATAATCAATTTTGTTTAACTGCCTACCAATATGCAGAGCAGTTTGGTTTTCCTGTCTTGGATGTGTATGAGATGCGTGGCTTGACAGCTGATGTAGAGCGTATTGCACAAAAAATTTTGGACGTCTATCATCTGAGCTAGGTGGGTTGCTGGGCTAAAAGCCTTTATTTTCTTGACGTATTGCTGCACTGAGTTAATAAATTTGAAGTGCATGAAGAAGTCAGTAAAGTTGACTTGGTGCTGTATTCTTGGGGTGGTGGACAAATTATCTGAATTGTGCTAAAATTCTAGCATATATTAGGAGGGGCTATCTGATGCGGGATGATATCAAAATTAACGATCGAGCTTTGGCGATTAGTGATAAGCTCGTTGAGAAACTAGAGTCGGTCTTTGATCCTGAAATTGAGTTAGATATTTATAATCTGGGATTAATTTATGAGATTAATCTGGATGAAAATGGCCATTGTCAGGTTGTCATGACTTTTACAGATGTTGGTTGTGGCTGCGAAGACACGCTTCCTATTGATCTGGTAGAAGTTCTTAAGACGATTGATGAGATTAAAACTGCCAGTGTAGAGGTTGTTTGGCAGCCGGTTTGGCGTTTGACCCGTATCAGCCGTTTGGGTCGTATTACGCTAGGTATTGCTCCTAAATAATTGTTTCATATAGAGAGAAGGATGTCTTATGACAGAAGAGATGAAAGCCTTACGTCACCGTTCAGCTGTTTATGATAGCATGGTTAAGTCACCTAATCGGGCGATGTTGCGTGCTACGGGAATGACAGACCAAGATTTTGATAGTCCTATCGTCGGTGTGATTTCGACTTGGGCTGAGAATACACCTTGTAATATTCATCTGCATGATTTTGGAAAAATCACTAAAAAAGGTGTTAAATCTGCAGGGGCTTGGCCTGTGCAGTTCGGTACGATTACGGTTGCTGATGGGATTGCGATGGGAACACAAGGGATGCGTTATTCTTTGACTTCTCGTGATATTATTGCAGATTCTATCGAGGCTGCTATGGGAGGGCATAATGTTGATGCTTTCGTAGCGATTGGTGGTTGTGATAAAAATATGCCTGGTTCTATGATCGCTATCGCCAATATGGATATCCCTGCTATTTTTGCCTATGGTGGAACTATCGCACCTGGTAATCTCGACGGTAAGGATATTGATTTAGTTTCGGTGTTTGAAGGAGTTGGACACTGGAACAATGGTGATATGACTAAGGAAGAGCTGCGCCAGATTGAGTGTAATGCCTGCCCTGGCCCTGGTGGTTGTGGTGGTATGTATACGGCTAATACTATGGCGACAGCTATTGAAGTCATGGGTATGAGCCTTCCTGGATCATCGTCTCACCCTGCTGAATCAGCTGAGAAAAAAGCTGATATTGAAGAAGCTGGTCGTGCTGTTGTCAATATGCTTAAAATGGGCTTGAAACCATCGGACATCTTGACACGTGAAGCTTTTGAAGACGCTATTACTGTGACAATGGCTCTGGGTGGTTCAACCAACTCAACCCTTCACCTTTTAGCTATCGCCCATGCTGCCAATGTGGATCTGAGCCTTGAAGATTTTGATGCTATTCAACAAAAGGTACCGCATTTAGCTGACTTGAAGCCTTCAGGACAGTATGTTTTCCAAGACCTGTATAATGTTGGTGGTGTACCGGCTGTTATGAAGTATTTGTTGGCTAATGGTTTTCTTCACGGGGATCGTATGACCTGTACTGGTAAAACGGTTGCTGAAAATCTAGCTGAATTCCCAGATTTAACACCAGGTCAAAAGGTTATCATGCCACTTGAGAGTCCTAAGCGTGAAGATGGTCCATTGATCATTCTTAAAGGTAACTTGGCGCCTGAGGGTTCTGTAGCCAAGGTATCTGGTGTCAAAGTGCGTCGCCATGAAGGGCCTGCCAAGGTCTTTGATTCCGAGGAAGAGGCAATCGAGGCAGTCCTTGCAGATGATATTGTTGATGGTGATGTTGTTGTGGTTCGTTACGTTGGTCCTAAAGGTGGTCCTGGTATGCCAGAGATGCTATCACTCTCATCAATGCTTGTTGGTAAAGGTCAAGGAGACAAGGTCTGCTTGATTACAGATGGTCGATTCTCTGGTGGGACTTATGGATTGGTTGTTGGTCATGTGGCCCCAGAAGCTCAAGATGGTGGTCCTATCGCTTACCTGCGTACAGGTGATGTTGTTGTCGTTGACCAGGATACCAAAGAAATTACGATGAAAGTCTCTGATGAGGAAATCGAGCGTCGTAAGTCTGAGACAGTTATTCCGCCTTTGTATTCACGAGGTGTTCTCGGTAAGTATGCTCATATCGTATCATCAGCTTCTAGGGGAGCTGTGACTGATTTCTGGAATCGTGACGAAAATAATAAATAGGTTGATTAGAGCTAGAAGCTATTCTGGCTCTTTTCTATGATTAAGAAGGGAGAATATATGAGACAATTATTACCTGGGTTAAGTCTGACAGCTACGCTAGCTCTTGTATCTCTGATACTTGGTCACTTTGTTCCTTTGATAGGTTCTAGTGTCTTTGCGATTATATTAGGGATCTTGGCTAATCAGTTTTTGAATCTGGGAGATGGTTATAAGTCCGGGATTAATTACAGTGGTAAGAAAGTACTTCAGTATTCTATTATCATTTTGGGATTTAGCATGTCTGTAGGGTCAGTCTCTAAGACAGGACTAGAATCTCTGAGGATTTCTATCGGTACAATCATCATTGCTTTTGTGGTTGCGTATATAGCTGGTCGTCTTTTCAAAGTGTCTCGTCCTTTGAATATTTTAGTTGGTTTTGGAACTGCTATCTGTGGTGGTTCGGCTATTGCAGCTGCTTCCCCGATTTTAGAGGCAGATGATGAAGATGTTGCCTTGTCTATTTCAACCATTTTTCTTTTTAATATCATAGCTGTCTTTCTTTTCCCTTTTTTGGGACATATGATGTCTATGACTCATCAAGATTTTGGGCTTTGGGCAGGGACAGCGATTAATGATACTTCTTCGGTGGTTGCAGCTGGCTATAGTTATAGTCAAGAAGCAGGTGACTATGCGACAGTAGTTAAGCTGGCGCGTGCGCTGATGATTGTTCCAGCTTGTTTAATAATGGCTGGCGTAAAAACCTATAGCAGTCAAAGGCACTCGGAGTCTTTTAACTTTGCCAGGGTATTTCCTTGGTTTATTCTGTGGTTTTTTATTGCATCGCTGATTAGCTCGTTAGGTATTCTTCCCAAAGAAATAGTTCCTTATGCCAAGGGAGTATCACAATTTTTAATGGCAATGGCTCTAGCTGGTATTGGTTGCCAAGTTTCTTTTGCTCGTTTTAGGCAAGTTGGTCTTGCTCCTGTGATGACGGGGGCTGTGACCTGGGCAGCAGTGGCAATTAGTAGTTTGATACTAAAACAGATCCTATATTGATTGCTGACCGCCAAAAGGAATCGTGATATAATAGCAAGGATGATTAAATAGGAGAGTGCTATATGCCACGAAAAAGAAATAAACCGTTAGATAATGGGATTGACTATACGCTTATTATACCAGTGTTTTTACTGATTATTATTGGTATTGTAGCTATTTATACAGCTACTTACCATGACTACCCTCATGCGATTATACCGACCTTGTTGCAGCAAATCGTTGGTATCATCGCTGGATGTTTGGCTGCAGTAGTGGTGATGTACTTCAATGTTGAAAGACTCTGGCGGATAACTCCATATCTCTATGGTTTGGGTCTGGCATTGATGGTCTTGCCGATTTTTATTTATAGTCCAACCTTGGTAGCATCAACAGGAGCTAAGAACTGGGTCAGTATTGGATCTATTACCTTATTTCAGCCATCTGAGTTTATGAAGATTGCTTATATTTTGATGCTGGCTAGGGTCGGTGTCTGGTTTAAGGACACTTATCGTGATGAGGAGCCCAGTCTCAAAAAAGATGGACGTCTGCTCTTGATGTATGGTGCTGTTACCCTACCAATTTTAATTTTATTAGTCTTTCAAAAAGATATGGGGACTGCTATGGTCTTTATGGCTATTCTAGCAGGATTGATTGTCTTGTCAGGCGTCGCTTGGAAGATTATTCTGCCGGTTGTTTTGACAGTTGCCCTAGGATTTCTGATCTTTTTACTCTTGTTTACGTCTCAGTGGGGTAAGGAATGGTTGTTTTCTATGGGAATGAAGACCTATCAGATCAATCGGGTATCAGCTTGGCTGGATCCTTTTGCCTATGAATCTGGTATTGCCTACCAACAGGTTCAGAGTCTATTAGCTATTGGTAATGGTGGGGTGTTTGGCCGTGGATTTAATGTTTCAGAAGTGGCGATTCCTGTAAGAGAATCTGATATGATCTTCACAGTTATCGCAGAAGATTACGGCTTTTTAGGGTCGCTCATTGTTTTACTCTTGTATTTGATTTTGATCTTTAGAATGTTGAAAATCACAATAGAATCCAATAATGTTTTCTACACTTACATTTCTACAGGATTTATCATGATGATTCTATTTCATATTTTTGAAAATATCGGGGCAGCTGTAGGATTACTTCCTCTGACTGGAATTCCCCTTCCGTTTATCTCCAAAGGTGGCTCCGCTCTCATGTCCAATATTATCGGTGTGGGGCTAGTCTTATCCATGTCTTATCAAAATCAGCTAGCTAAAGAGCGTTCCAAAACATCTAAAAAGGCTTGAGAATATATTGATTAAATCAGACTGAAAAGAGGGTTTCAGTCTGATTTGTTTTATGGCTCAATTTTTTAGAGAATGAGTCTAAAAGGGCATAATAGCAAGGTTTTTAGTCTTTAAATAGATGCAAACAGCTTGAAAATATGTTACAATAGAACGTATGAAATTTCATGATTATATTTGGGATTTGGGAGGAACCTTACTCGATAATTATGAGCTGTCAACTAAAGCTTTTTGCGATACGCTCCAAGATTTTGGAGTTGAGGCAGATCATGATGCTGTCTACAGACAGCTTAAAATTTCAACGCAAGCAGCTATAGCTCGCTTTATCCCAGACCAGCCTACTTTTCTAGCCAAGTACAAAGATAGGGAAGCTAAGGAATTGGCTCATCCTATTTTGTTTCCAGGTGCAAAAGAGATCCTGAAGGCTATTGTGGCCTCTGGGGGTCGTAATTTTCTGATTTCGCACCGTAATCACTTGGTTTTAGATATTTTAGAAAGAGCTGGGATTGCAGCCTATTTTACTGAGGTAGTAACTAGTGAGAGTGGCTTTGCTAGAAAACCTAATCCTGAATCTATGATCTATCTAAGAGAGAAGTATCATTTGACCAATGCGGTCGCTATTGGTGATCGTGCTATTGATTGTCAGGCAGCTCAAGAGGCTGGCCTGACTGCCCTGTTGTTTGATGGGACTAAAACATTAGAAGAAACGGTAGAATAAGTATGTCTGAAGAAGTAAACAATACAGATGCTCTAGCCCAAGAATATGATGCTAGTCAAATCCAGGTTTTAGAAGGACTTGAGGCTGTGAGAATGCGCCCGGGGATGTATATCGGTTCGACCTCAAAGGAAGGTCTCCATCATCTCGTTTGGGAAATTGTGGATAATTCAATTGATGAGGCATTGGCAGGATTTGCTAGTCATATTGAGGTCTTTATTGAAGAAGATAATTCTATTACAGTTGTTGATGATGGTCGAGGAATTCCTGTCGATATTCAAGAAAAGACTGGACGTCCTGCCGTAGAGACAGTTTTTACGGTTCTTCACGCTGGTGGAAAATTCGGCGGCGGCGGCTACAAGGTATCTGGTGGTCTTCATGGTGTCGGTTCTTCCGTCGTCAATGCTTTATCAACAGTCCTTGATGTTAAAGTTCATAAGAATGGTAAGATTCACTACCAAGAATATCATCGGGGAGCAGTCGTAGAGGACTTGAAAGTCATTGGAGAAACTGACCGTACAGGGACAACGGTTCACTTTTGTCCGGATCCAGAGATCTTTAAAGAGACGATTGTTTATGATTTTGATAAATTGGCTAAGCGAGTCCAAGAGCTAGCTTTTCTTAATAAGGGTTTGAGAATTTCTATTACTGACAAGCGTCCAGATAGTCAGCAAGAAAAACACTTCCATTATGAGGGTGGGATTTCAAGCTATGTCGATTATCTTAATGAGAATAAGGACGTTCTTTTTGAAACCCCTATCTATACCGATGGCGAACTGGATGGTATTTCTGTCGAAGTTGCTATGCAATACACCGGAACTTATCACGAAACGGTTCTCAGTTTTGCTAATAATATTCATACCCATGAAGGTGGTACCCACGAGCAAGGTTTCCGTACAGCTTTGACACGTGTTATCAATGATTATGCACGTCAAAATAAACTCCTAAAAGAAAAGGATGATAACTTATCGGGGGAAGATGTTCGAGAAGGTTTGACAGCTATTATCTCAGTTAAGCATCCTAATCCTCAATTTGAAGGTCAAACCAAGACTAAGTTAGGAAATTCTGAAGTCGTTAAGATTACTAATCGCCTTTTCAGTGATGCCTTTTCACGTTTCCTTCTTGAAAATCCACAAGTGGCTAAGAAGATTGTTGAAAAAGGAATTTTGGCTTCCAAAGCTCGTATTGCTGCTAAGCGTGCACGGGAGGTCACTCGTAAAAAATCAGGGCTTGAGATTTCTAATCTTCCTGGTAAGCTGGCGGATTGCTCGTCTAATAATGCTAGTCAAAATGAGCTCTTCATCGTTGAGGGGGATTCAGCAGGTGGATCAGCTAAATCTGGCCGCAATCGTGAATTTCAGGCTATCTTACCTATTCGTGGTAAGATCTTAAATGTTGAAAAAGCTAGCATGGATAAGATTTTGGCCAATGATGAAATCCGTAGCTTGTTCACGGCTATGGGGACAGGATTTGGTGCTGATTTTGATGTGAGCAAGGCACGCTATCACAAACTTGTTATTATGACGGATGCCGATGTCGATGGAGCACATATTCGGACTTTATTGTTAACTTTGATTTATCGCTTTATGCGGCCGGTACTTGAGGCTGGTTATGTCTATATTGCGCAGCCGCCTATTTATGGTATCAAGGTCGGTAGTGAGATTAAGGAATATATCCAACCAGGAACGGATCAAGAAACTCAACTTCAAGAAGCACTTGACCGCTATACAACTGGGCGCTCTAAGCCAACGGTTCAACGCTATAAGGGACTGGGGGAAATGGATGACCATCAGTTGTGGGAAACGACCATGGATCCAGATAACCGCTTAATGGCACGTGTTTCTGTTGATGACGCTGCGGAAGCAGATAAAATTTTCGATATGCTGATGGGAGACCGGGTAGAGCCACGTCGCGAATTTATTGAGGAAAATGCTGTTTACAGTACCTTGGATATCTAGTGATAAAGAGGCTGTTACAGCTTTGTAACCAAGTTTTTTTGATATGTCTCCATAACTATGTTATAATGGGGCGTAATATGTGATATTGTGAAGGTATTCTATACCTTTGACACTAAAGGAGAAAACATGTCGGGTATTTTAGTGCTGAGTATAGTCCTCATTATCGTATTGGTTGCGGGCTACTTAATCGGCGTTATTATTAGAAAGAGAAATGATTCGTTACTGGCAGGATTAGATGAGAGAAAAAAAGCTCTCTTTAATGCTCCGGTCGATCAAGATCTGGAAAAAGTCAAAAAACTCAATTTGATTGGTCAGAGTCAGACGACTTTCCGTGAATGGAACCAAAAATGGACCGACCTAGTTGAAAATTCACAGAATGATATCAGTAATCAGATCGTTGAAGCAGAGCACTTGAATGATTCCTTTCGCTTTCTCAAGGTTAGCAATGCTATTGGAACTATTGAGAGCCAGCTTGATTTAGCTGAAGAAGATATCGCTTCTGTACGTGATGCTCTTGCTATCCTTCAAGAACAAGAGGATAAAAATAGCGCACGTGTCAAGCATGCTTTAGATCTCTTTGAAGATTTAAAGGCAAGCATTAAAGATAATGCAGATAACTTCGGGACTACCAAGTCTGAAATTGATAAGCAGCTCAAAAATATTGAGTTGGAGTTTTCTCAGTTTGTAACGCTTAATACAACTGGTGATCCAGTGGAAGCGGCAGAGATATTAGACCGTTCTGAAGAACATACGATTGCTCTGGGACAGATAACAGAGAAAATTCCAGCTATTGTTGCTAAGCTTGAAGATGATTTTCCCGATCAGTTGGATGATTTGGAAACTGGATACAGAAAGCTCTTAGAAGCCCATTATCATTTTCCAGAGCGCAATATTGAACGTCGTTTCCAAGATATTAGAGAATCTATCTCGAGTAATGCTGAAGGTATGGTCAATTTAGATTTGGATCGTGCCAATGAAGAAAACGATGATATTCAGGAAAAAATTGATAGCCTTTATGCTATATTTGAGCGTGAGATCGATGCCCACAAGCAAGTTATGAAGGACAGTAAGATTCTGCCTAAATATCTTGAGCATGCCAAAGGCAATAATGACCAAATCAATGCTGAGATGGATCGTCTCAATGAGATCTATATCATTGAGGATAATGAAACCCTCAGTGTTCAAAAATTTGCTAAGGAGCTGGAAAAGATTGAAGGCGATACCATTCCAGCTATTGAGAACTTTGCTACCCAGGACAAGCCCTACTCTGAGCTTAAGGTTATATTTGATGAAGCGCTTAAGACTTTAGCGATTGTTGAGGAAGGTCAAATTGAGCTCAGTAAAGAACTTAAGAGTATTGAGCGTATTGAGAATGATTCTCGCATCAAGGCAGACGATTTTATTAATCAGTTGCATACGATTAAGCGTTTTATGGAAAAGCGAAATTTACCGGGGATTCCTCAAGATTTTCTCAGTATTTTCTTTACTGCTAGTGAACATTTGGAAACGCTCATGGATGAGCTTGGTAAGAAGCGAATTAAAATCAATTTAGTGGCTCGCTTGACAGAGTCGGCAGCTTCCTCTATGGATCTATTGGTTGAAACGACTTATCGTGTCGTTCAAAATGCTATCCTGACTGAGCAGCTCTTGCAGTATTCCAACCGCTATCGCAGCTTTGAACCTGCTGTGCAAGAAAGTTTTGAGATTGCACTGAGATTGTTTGAAAATGAGTATGACTACAAGTCATCTTTTGAAGAAATTTCATACGCTTTAGAGCTGGTTGAGCCAGGCGTTACAGATCGATTTGTATCATCTTATCAAAGAACACGTGAAATTATTAGATTTTAATCCTAAAACCTGGGCTAAAGTGCCTAGGTTTTTTGATTTTACTACTGATTATTTTGTGAGTAGAATTTCTAAGAGAGATGGCTTGTGCTATCTGACCCTGTAGCAAATATGATATAATATGATTTACTGATTAGTAGGTAGAAAGGGGGATCTTCTGTGATTGACACAAGTAAGGAAGCTGAGCGTGTTGTCCTATTGGCCGTTGAGCTGCCAGATACGCAAAATTTTGCCATGTCCTTTCAGGAATTGGAAAATTTAGCGAAGACGGCTGGTGCCCAAATTGTTACTAGGTGCGTACAAAAGCGGCAGCGTTATGACAGCAAGTCCTTAATTGGTTCAGGGAAACTCCAAGAAATATCTGCTTTGGTAGATGCTGAAGATATTGATACTATTATTGTCAATAACCGTTTAACGCCACGACAAAATGTTAATCTAGAGGAGGCATTGGGAGTTAAGGTAATTGACCGGATGCAGTTGATCTTAGATATTTTTGCTATGCGAGCACGTAGTTATGAAGGTAAACTTCAAGTGCATTTGGCCCAGCTTAAATATATGTTACCTCGTTTAGCAGGTCGGGGAGTGATGCTCAGTCGTCAGGCTGGAGGTATCGGTAGCCGCGGTCCTGGTGAAAGCCAGTTGGAGCTCAATCGCCGTTCGATTCGTAATCAAATTGCAGATATTGAGCGTCAGCTTCAGCAGGTTGAAAAAAATAGAGAGAAGCTACGGGATAAGAGGATGGACGAATCCACCTTTAAAATCGGTTTGATCGGCTATACAAATGCTGGAAAATCTACACTGTTAAATGTTTTAACAGATGACCAACAGTATGAGGCAGACGAACTCTTTGCAACTTTGGATACAACGACGAGAAAGATCCATCTCAAGGATCAATTTCAAGTTACACTGACTGATACGGTAGGCTTTATACAAGATCTGCCAACTGAGCTCGTTGCAGCCTTCAAATCGACTCTTGAAGAGAGTAGAGAAGTTGATCTCCTCCTTCACCTTATTGATGCTAGTGACTCTAACCATAGTCAACAAGAGAGGGTTGTCATGGATATTCTTGAGGATTTAGGGATGGAGGATATTCCTAGACTGGCTATTTATAATAAAATGGACAAGGTTGATCATCTGATTCCCACAGCCTTTCCCAATATCAGACTCTCTCTTAAAGATCCTAATAGTCGTAATATTTTACGACATCAGATTATTGATGAAATTGAACAAATTTTTGTTCCCTTTACTATCAGACTGGGGCTAGAAAATTATCATAAATGGTATGAGTTGAGTAAATTTGCCTTGATGGATCCTTTGGATTTTAAAGAGTCTAGCGAAGAAATCAAGGGATTTATTGCTGAAAACAATAAATGGAGGTTAGAAGATTTCTATGACTGATATGCTAGATCTAGCGATACGTTATGGGGGCTATACTAGCTTGGACAGGGTTTACTTGCAGACTCATTTGCAAAAATTAAGCCCTAAGCAGCAGTTAGAAATGATTGCACCACCTCCAAGTGTTGTGAATGCTTATTTTGCAGAAATCTATCAAAAGCAAGGGCCTAAAGAGGCGACAGATTATTATTTGGAATTGAGCAAGGTCTTTGGCTGGTTTCAGTCTGATCCTAGTTTTGAGGCTGAGCAATTTCCTTTTATTCGCTTAAATATCTCTGGAACTGCTTATGGTATGGTCTTTGAAAATGAAGAGCAACGAGCTTTAGTATTTTCTGAAGTCGAGTCTACAGTGACTCCCTATTTACTGATGGAGCTTGCTAAAATTTTCCCCCACTACAAGGTTTTTTTAGAGCAAGGTCGGATTTATATGATGCCTATTGAGTTTGATGAAGAAGGGGCGAAAAAAGTTGACTTACCTCATCAAAGTCTGCTTACTGAAGCCTATCAGCTTAAGGGAAATTTGCTAAAGGTGACTGGTTACAATCAAGATGATTTGCTAGAAGTATTAAATCTTAACTTGGCACAGACGGTATATTATAGCTTTTATCAGAGAAACTTTGTTATTTATTTGCGAGCCTACTAAAAAATAACGTAAGGATAATAGTTGAAAAATTTAAGGACAGGATAAGGCATGGAATTACAGTTTTTAGGTACAGGTGCTGGTCAACCAGCTAAGTCACGTAATGTTTCAAGTTTAGTTTTAAAGCTGCTCAATGAGATTGATGAAGTGTGGATGTTTGACTGCGGTGAAGGGACCCAGCGTCAAATCTTAGAGACCACTATCAAACCACGTAAGGTTCGAAAAATTTTTATCACTCACCTACATGGTGATCATATTTTAGGGTTGCCGGGCTTTTTGTCCAGTCGTTCTTTTCAAGCCAGTGAGGAGCAGACTAGTATTGATATCTATGGTCCTGAAGGCATTCGTAGTTTTGTTTTAACAGCATTGAAGGTTAGTCAAACACGTCTGCCCTATCGTATTAACTTTCATGAATTGCAACCCAATGGGTTAGGCAAGATCCTTGAAACAGATCAGTTTACTGTCTATGCAGAAGCACTTGATCATACGATCTTCTGTCTTGGTTACCGAGTCGTCCAAAAGGATTTAGAAGGAAGACTGGATGCCGAACAATTAAAGGCTGATGGTGTTCCTTTTGGTCCCCTCTTTGGGAAAATTAAAAAGGGATTGGATGTTACCTTGGAAGATGGTCGGGTAATCAAGGCTGAGAATTATCTATCAGCTCCTCGTAAAGGGAAGATTGTTACGATATTGGGTGATACACGCCAGTGCCATGCTAGTGTCCGTCTGGGATTTGGTGCAGATATCTTGGTTCATGAATCGACTTATGGCAAGGGCGATGAAAAATTGGCACGCCATCATGGGCATTCTACCAATAGACAAGCGGCGCAAGTGGCTAAGGAAGCTTCGGCCAAGCGTCTATTGATGAATCATATCAGTGCTCGATTTTTAGGACGTGATGTCAGACAACTTGAAGCCGATGCTAGAACAATCTTTGAGAATAGTAAGGTTGTTTGGGATTTAGAAGAGGTTGAAATTTAATGAAAGCAAGCGGTCGTATTATTGCTATTACAGGAGCATCAGGTGGGCTGGCTCAGGCCTTTATTGGTTTACTACAGCCAGACGATACGATTTTAGCTATTGGTCGTAGTGAGGCCAGATTAGCTGAGCTTTATCAGGGTCAGGATAATATTCATTTTTATGGACTGGATCTGCGTGATCCTTTAGCGATTGAAAATCTAGTTGAAGAGATTTACCAATCTTTTGGACGCATTGATGTTTTTATTAATAATGCCGGTTTTGGTGAGTTTAAGGCTTATGATGCTTTTGATGTTGAAACCATTCAGGAGATGGTCGATATCAATACATTGGCGGTTATTCACTTTTCTCGCCTAGTCGGACAAAAAATGGTTGAGCGAGGAAGTGGGCAGATTATGACAGTAGCAAGTATGGCTGGTAAAATGGCGACGGCTAAGGCTAGTGTTTATGGCGCTACTAAATTTGCAGTTATCGGCTATTCTAATGCACTCAGATTAGAATTGGCTGAGCACAATGTCTTTGTAACAACGGTCAACCCTGGCCCAATTTCAACGCCTTTTTTTGATCGAGCTGATCCATCGGGGAGTTACTTGAAATCGGTTGAAAAATTCAGTTTGCGGCCCGAGAAAGTGGCTGGTAAAATGTTTAAAGCTTTGGGTAAAAATAAGCGTGAGCTTAACATGCCTTTAGCTCTGCAAGCGGCTTTCGTTTTTTATACCCTATTTCCTAGGGTATCTGATTTTCTATCCAGAAAGGTCTTTAACTATAAATGATTTCGTCAAAATATGACTGGAATATGATTGAAAAGGCTCCTAGTGAGTCCTTTTTAGCACTAGCACAAAAAGAAGCGTTAACACCGACAGTTGCTAAGATTCTTTATGATCGAGGGATTGATTCTGAAGAGTCTTTGCGAGACTTTCTTCATGCAGATCTTGGTCACTTACATGATCCTTATTTACTTCATGATATGGAAAGGGCGGTGGAGCGTATCCGTCAGGCTATTGAGAATTATGAGCAGATTCTTATTTATGGTGACTATGATGCTGATGGGATGACGTCTGCTTCTATCATGAAGGAAGCACTCGATATGATGGGGGCAGAACATACCGTTTATCTGCCTAATCGCTTTACGGATGGTTATGGTCCGAATCAAAGTGTCTATAAGTACTTTATAGAACAGCAGGGGGTCTCTCTCATCATTACGGTGGATAATGGGGTAGCTGGTCATGAAGCGATTACTTATGCACAGTCTAAGGGGGTGGATGTCATTGTTACTGACCATCACTCTATACCAGATGTATTGCCAGAAGCTCATGCGATTATCCATCCGGAACATCCTGAGTCCAAATATCCTTTTAAATATTTAGCAGGATGCGGGGTTGCCTTTAAGCTTGCTACGGCTCTGTTAGAAGGAATCCCCAATGAATTATTGGATCTCGTAGCGATTGGGACAGTAGCTGATATGGTTAGTTTGACAGATGAAAATCGTATCTTGGTCAAATATGGACTCCAAGTCTTAGCGCATACCGAGCGTATTGGCCTGCAAGAACTCATGAAGTTAGCTGATGTGAACATGGGAACCCTAACAGAAGAAACGATCGGTTTTCAGATTGCCCCCATGCTGAATGCTTTGGGACGTTTGGATGATCCTAATCCCGCCATTGAGCTCTTAACTGGTTTTGACGAGGAAGAGGCTCAGACGATCGCTTATATGATCAAGGAGAAAAACGATGAGCGAAAAGCTCTTGTTCAGACTATCTATGATGAGGCTAAAGCTATGGTTGATCCTGATCGTCCGGTCCAAGTGCTAGCTAAGGAGGGATGGCATCCGGGCGTTCTTGGAATTGTAGCTGGACGTATTCTTGAAACGATCAGTCAGCCAGTCATTGTTCTTACTATTGAGAATGGGAAAGCTAAGGGGAGTGCTCGTTCCATAGATGCTATCAATATCTTTGAAGCTTTGAGTGAGCACCGTAATATGTTTGATGCTTTTGGTGGTCATGCAGGTGCTGCTGGAATGACCTTATCTGAGGAGAATTTGCCTAGGCTAGCAGAAATTCTTAGTGAGTATGTGATGTCCCAATCTATTGATAGTAGGCAAAAAAATAGCCTAACTATTGATGATCAACTCAACTTGAAAGACCTTAATTTTGATACGGTTAAAAGTCTAGAAAAGCTAGCACCATTTGGGATGGACCACCAAAAGCCTGTCTTTAGATTGAAGGACTTTAAGGTTCTCCAGAGCCGTACCATGGGACAAAATGGAGCTCACCTCAAGCTAAAAATTGCTCAGGATGGTGCCGAATTTGATCTTATTGCTTTTTCGCAAGGACATCTGGTACAGGAGTTTGCTAATGCTAGTCATCTGGAGGTAGCTGTTACCTTATCTGTCAATGTTTGGAACGGCAATACTAGCTTGCAGTTGATTCTGGTAGATGCCCAGGTAGAAGGTGTTCAACTCATAGATATCAGGGCTAAGTCAGCGCCATTACCAGATCATGTTCCCATTTTAGGGTCACAAGTGGGAATGGAGTCTGTTGTTCTACTAGATCTACCAGAAAAACCAGAGGAGTTGAAGCGTCTCTTTACTGGGCAGGATTTTAAGGTGATCTACTTTAAAAATCAAATCAAACAAGCTTATTATTTAACTGGCTATGGTACCCGTGACCAATTTGCTAAACTTTATAAAACGATCTACCAATTTCCAGAATTTGATGTTCGTCACAAACTTAATCAGCTAGCTAATTATCTCAAGATTCCTGATATTCTTTTGGTCAAAATGATTCAGATCTTTGAGGAATTAGACTTTGTGACCATCGATGATGGAGTGATGCGTGTTAATAAAGGCGCTCAAAAGCGTGAGATTTCTGACAGTAAGATCTACCAAGATCTTGTACAGGTTGTTAAATACCAAGAACTTATGGCTTTAGGGACTCCTCAAGAAATTTACGATTGGATAAGGAAGTCCTAGCTACCTGTGTTTTGTAAGAGTCACCACGATCATATGATTGATTGTGGTGTTTTAATATGTTTTTATGGTCATAGGAGGGGTATAAGGCTAGTGCTATAAATTGACTTGACCTAGCAAAAAGGGTAGTATAAAGGCATGGATATTTGGACAAAGCTGGGGCAGTTTTCTCAGTTAGAAACACAGGATCTTTACTTAAGACCCTTTTGTTTTAGTGATCATGAGGATTTTTTTGAGATGACTCAAGATCCTGAAAATATGGCCTTTATTTTTCCCAGTCAAGCTAGTCAAGCTGAAAGTGATTATTTGTTGGTTCACTATTTTATGAAGGAGCCTTTAGGAATCTGGGCTATGGAAGACAAGATAGGTGGTAAACTGGTCGGTGCTATTCGCTTCGAAAAGCTTAATCTTGTGAAGAGGACAGCCGAGATTGGTTATTTTGTTCATAAGGACTATTGGGGGAGAGGCTTTGCGACACAGAGTTTAAAAACGTTGAGCTTCTTAGCCTTTGAGGAGTTTGGGCTCCAGCGTTTGGTTCTCATTACTCATTTAGAAAATATTGCCAGCCAAGCAGTTGCTAAAAAAGCTGGTTTTAACATTGTTAGACGCTATAAGGGTAGCGATCGGTATAGTCATAGGATGAGGGATTACTTGGAGTTTCATTTGACTGCTTTTCCTGACGGTTGATGCTCTAGTATCATTATTAATCAAATGATGGTATACTTTGTACTGTGAAGAACAGGTCGTAGATTTGTTATTGATGTTTTATTTAAGGAAATAGGAGACTTAATATTTTATGATTACACTTAAATCTGAGCGTGAAATTGAAGCGATGGATCGTGCTGGTGACTTTCTAGCCAGCATTCATATTGGTTTGCGTAAGCTTATCAAACCTGGCTTAGATATGTGGGAAGTAGAAGAATATGTTCGTCGGCGTTGCAAAGAGGCTAATGTTCTTCCTTTACAGATTGGGGTTGATGGCCAGTTGATGGACTATCCTTACGCTACTTGCTGCGGTTTAAATGATGAGGTTGCTCACGCCTTTCCTCGTCATTATATTCTTAAGGATGGGGACCTTTTGAAGGTGGATATGGTGTTGAGTGAGCCTATTGATAAGGCTGAGCTTGATGTGGCCAACCTTGATTTTGATAACACCGCAGAGATGAAAAAATACACAGAGACTTACCGAGGTGGTATCGCAGATTCTTGCTGGGCCTATGCTGTTGGTGAGGTTTCTCAAGAAGTTAAGGACCTTATGGACGTGACCAAGGAAGCTCTTTATATTGGAATTGAGCAGGCGGTCATTGGCAATCGTATTGGAGATATTGGTGCGGCTATTCAAGAATATGCTGAGAGCCGTGGTTACGGAGTTGTACGTGATCTTGTTGGACATGGTGTTGGTCCGACTATGCACGAGGAACCCAATGTCCCTCACTATGGGAAGGCTGGACGTGGTCTTCGTTTAAAAGAAGGTATGGTATTAACGATTGAGCCAATGATTAATACAGGTACTTGGGAGATAGATACAGATATGGAGACTGGCTGGGCACATAAGACACTGGATGGTGGATTGTCTTGTCAATATGAGCATCAGTTTGTTATCACTAAAGATGGTCCTGTTATTTTGACTAGTCAGGGAGAAGAAAGAACATACTAAGCCTATGATGAAAAAAATCGTGGATCAGTTGCTCGATAAATTGAACTATCCACCCTTGCAGGTTTTTATCAAGCACTATCGCAGTGCTGAGATTGATTTATCTAGTATAGCTGTGGCTTATTACTTGATTTTGACCTTGTTTCCAATGGTTGTTATTGCTGCGAATATTTTTCCTTATTTTGATATTGATCTGACGGATTTTCTCTCTTTTTTGAGACAGAATTTGCCGATTGAGATCTATAGTTCTGTAGCAGGTATTATTCGCAATTTATTTGCGACTCCCTCTAGCAGTATTTTGGGAGTGGCGACAGTGGCTGGCTTTTGGACCATGTCTCGAAGTTTGACTTCCCTTCAAAAGGCTTTTAATAAAGCTTATGATGTGAGTGAGCATCGAGATTTTGTGATCGGTCATATCATTGGGATTATTGCTAGTTTCTTTATCTTTTTTCTATTGACATTTGCTCTCTTGCTGTCAACCTTGTCAGATGGTATCTACCAATCCTTACGTAAAGATTATGACCTGCCCGCTGGGATTGTCAGTCTTTTGTTGCATGTCAATAGGCCTTTGATGATTATGATCATTATCATTGGATTAATGACCCTCTATTTTATCCTTCCCAATGTTAGGATAAAAAAGTGGCGCTATACCTTACCTGGTACAATGCTCAGCTCGCTAGTTCTGATTTTTATGACAGGATTGGTCGGTCGTTATGTAACACGAACTTTTAATAATCTCATCGATATTAAGGTGTTTGGATCTATCATTATCTTCATTATCATGTTTTGGTTCGTTGTTTTAGCACGGATTTTGATTACGGGAGCTGTCCTTAATGCGACTGTTCAAGAGCTTAAGCAAGGGGAAATGGAAGGACGCCGTGGTGACTTACTGGCTTTCTTTGGACACGGTGATGTTTCCTCATCTGAGTCGGGCAATGAAGAGCAAGAGGAATGACCATAATTGTATCAAAAAGACTGAGGCATACGAGTGTATGACCTCAGCTTTTTGATGATGGAGTCTTAATCTTTGTGCTATAATGAAGGCACGATATTATCAAAGGAGAAGCTTATGCCAGTTGATTTTAAAGCAGAAGTAGAAAAACGCCGTGAAGACTTGTTGGCTGACTTGTTCAGCCTTTTGGAAATCAATTCGGAACGTGATGATAGTAAGGCTGATAAGGAACATCCCTTTGGGCCTGGTCCTGTTAAGGGCCTCAAACACTTTTTAGCTATGGCTGAAAAGGATGGTTATAAGGTGCGCAATATCGACAATTATGTCGGTGATTTTGAGTTTGGTGAGGGCAATGAGACTTTGGGAATCTTTGCCCACCTGGATGTGGTGCCTGCTGGTTCTGGTTGGGAGACTGATCCCTATAAACCAGTTATCAAGGATGGGAAACTCTATGCGCGTGGCTCCTCGGATGATAAGGGGCCTACTATGGCAGCTTATTACGCCTTGAAAATCATCAAGGAATTAGGTCTGCCGACTTCTAAAAAGGTTCGCTTTGTTCTAGGAACAGATGAAGAATCTGGATGGGCTGATATGGATTATTACTTTGCTCACCCAGATGTAAAAAAACCAGACTTTGGCTTTGCTCCGGATGCTGAGTTTCCCATTATCAATGGGGAAAAGGGCAATATTACCCAGTATCTGCATTTTTCTGGTCAAAATGCTGGCCCAGTCGTTCTCCATTCTTTCAAGGGCGGTCTTAGGGATAATATGGTTCCAGAATCGGCAACAGCAGTCCTTTCTGGTCAAGTCAGTCAAGCAGATTTGGAAGAAAAATTATCCGTTTTCTTAGTTCAAAATCCTAATCTGTCGGGCTCTCTAACAGCAGAAGGCGATAAATTAACAGTCCAAATTATCGGGAAGGCAGCCCATGGTTCAACCCCTGAAGAAGGTCTCAATGGAGCAACTTATTTAGCGCTTTTTCTTAAGGATCTAGCTTTTGCTGGTCCTGCCAAAGCCTTCATTGATTTGACTGCTGATGTTCTGCACGGAGACTTTGATGGGCATAAATTAGGCTTAGCTTATAAGGATTCTAAGATGGGAGCTTTGTCTATGAATGCTGGTATTTTCGACTTTGAAGCGGATTCTGATAATAATACTATTACCCTCAATTTCCGCTATCCCCAAGGAATCGATACTGCAACCATCAAGGCTGGACTCGAAAAGTTGGCTGGGGTCGAATCTGTTAGTCTGGCTGACCATGAACACCTGCCTCACTATGTCCCAATGGATGATCCCCTAGTTAAGACCCTCTTGTCTGTTTATGAAAAACAAACTGGTCTAGAAGGTTATGAGCAGGTCATTGGCGGTGGGACCTTTGGCCGCCTCTTGGAAAGAGGTGTTGCCTTTGGTGCTATGTTCCCCGATTATGTCAATACCATGCATCAGGCCAATGAATTTGTCGAAGTGGAAGATCTCTATCGGGCCTGCGCTATCTACGCCGAAGCCATCTACGAATTGATCAAATAAGGTAGTAACCACATATCTAAGCTCACTAATCTCTGGCTAGATTGTTTCACTGATTTTAGCTTGGAAATACTCAAGATACTCAAGGATGAATGCCCAAGGGCAGAACAAGTGATACTTTGAACTTCAACCTGATTTTGAAAGGGAGATGTTGTCCATGTCAACCATGAAAGACATTGTTAAAGCTATTATGGCCGATCCAGAAAATGAGGATTATACCAAGGCTGGCATTGAACCGCTTTTTACGGCGCCAAAGAGCGCTCGTATCAATATCGTCGGTCAGGCTCCGGGAATTAAGGCTCAGGAATCCCGCCTTTACTGGAATGATCCATCGGGCGATAATTTACGAGATTGGTTGGGGATTGATCGAGATACGTTCTATAGTTCTGATAAAATAGCCGTTATCCCTATGGATTTCTATTATCCTGGTAAAGGGAAGTCTGGTGATCTCCCTCCGCGAAAGGGTTTTGCTGAAAAATGGCACCCCTTGATTTTGCAGGAATTACCTGATATTTCTTTGACCCTGCTGATTGGTAATTATGCGCAACACTATTACCTCCAGCAAAAGCCTTCAGTCAAGCTGACCGACAATGTCAAGGCCTACAAGGATTTCCTCCCTGATTTTTTCCCGCTAGTTCATCCGTCGCCTCGCAATAATATTTGGCAAAAGAAAAATCCTTGGTTCAAGGAAGACGTATTGCCAGACCTCAAACAACTTGTGAAAGATATTCTTGAAAAATGACACAAAAATTGATTTTTAATGTTTCTACCGCTCAAAAGAAACCTAGTAATCAGGATAGCTGTCCCTTTTGTCAGGTCGATAGTCTGGAAAAAATCATCGCTCAAGAAGGCGATATGATTTGGCTAGACAATAAGTATCCTGTTCTTGATAAGACCTATCAAACCTTGATTATTGAGTCTGACCAGCATCTAGGCGATATTACGACCTACAGTCAGGAATATAATCGCAAGCTCTTTATCTTCGCCATCAAGGCTTGGCATCAGTTGGAGGAGAGCGACCGATTTAAGACTGTTGCTCTCTTTAAGAATTTCGGGCCTTTGTCAGGTGGTTCTCTGCGCCATCCTCATATGCAGATTGTTGGTTTTGAAGAACTTGATGCTTATGAGGCCGTTGATCCAAAAACCTTTGAGGGAACTCTTGTTTGTCAAGAGACAGAACAGTTGGCTCAGGTCACTATTTCTGACCAACCTTTGAGTAGTTTTACTGAAATCAACGTGACTATAGCAGATATCAAGGATAGCTATAAGCTGGCTGACACCGTTCAAAGGGTCCTCCGTTATGTTTTAGAAGGCTATTTAGGCGGAGCCTGTAGCTCCTATAATCTCTTCTTTTACCATCAGGAAGAAGGTCTCAGTTGTAAAGTAGTTCCTCGTTTTGTAGCCTCTCCCTATATGGTTGGCTATCATCTGGTTCAGGTCAATTCAGCTGTCAGGGTGGCAGAAGAGGTGGCAGAATTACAGGATTTTTTAGAAAAGTAGATGGAGTCTGATCCAAGTTACTTGGCTCAGATTTTTTCTAGCCAGCCGGTACATTTACCCTATCTTAAAATTATTGGAAAAAGGCTTGCCGGCCTTCTTATAAAATGGTAGACTTTTTCTAAAAGTTTTTTTAAGGAAAATATTATGACTCCGAATCAATTTAACCAAGAGCGAGAGGAACAAGACTTTTCTAACCCTATTTGGACATCGGGCAGGGATCATTTCCAAGAACGTTATTCTGACTTAAACCCGTCTGCCCTTTCTAAGCAGGATACTTTAAGGACATTGTCTTTTAGGCAGAACCGCTCGAAGGTGCCAGGCCTATTTACGACTATTGTTGCTATTATGACAGCAATTTTATTGCTGTTGATTCTATTAGGTATAATATTTAGCTCGGCCATTAATAATGTCGTTCTGGGCTTAACGGCAATAGTCTTGGTCTTTACCTATATGCCTGCGACTATTATTCTTAGTATTTTAGGAATAGTCAAGGCCAGTCAATATAATCGTTGCGGTATCGAAAGCTATTCAGCGAGTCTGGTAAGTAACATCGTTTTTTTAATCATCAATGGTCTACTATGGTTCTTTTTCCTAATTTTGGTTATAGAGGGGATTAGGAGCTAAGGATATAAGAAGACTGATTATTAAATATTAAAAAAGGAAAAAATTGTGGCATTAAAATTAACAGAAGAAATTGTTTCGAACTTAGTTGCGGAGTACAATCAGATTAATCCTGCCTTTCAAATTGACTGGAAAACCTATATTTATGGGACTGACAAAGAAGGCTCTGGCCGATCTTCTCAGCAAGCACCTCTCTTATGGTTTGAAAATGATTATTATTTTGTTTTAATCTATTTAGCAACTTTAAATGTCAGTAAAATTCAAAAAGTTAAGGTTATTGATAAAGATGAAATTCAAGGAGTGAAGATTAAATACGGTGGCCTAAATGCTGTCGTTAAAATTCGGATGACCAATGGAGCTTACTATAACTTGAGATTAGCTCGTAGAAATTACAAGACTCTGCCTCGTCAATTGTCTAACTTGGATAGCTTGATGGAGGTTTTCCATCTTTTCTACAGTGACCGGATTGATATGAAGGACCATTCCACATCAATCGGTGCTAAGGTCCTGAGTGCAGCGACAACCGCAGTCTTAGTGATCCTAGCTATCCTCTTTATATTTTTAACAAAGTCTAGAGTTCTGACTTATCTTTTGTTAATTCTAGCTATTTTCTTAGGTGGTTTGATTTGGACTCAAGCAGAAACCTTTATCAATAAGCAAAGAGACAGAGCATTTGTGCAAGCTTTTGAGCAAACAAAGCAGCTTGTTACTAGTATGACAGAAAGTCAGTACTATCAAGCCTTACAGGGTATAGATGTAAAACCAAAAACTCAGATGATGCAGGAAAGCTACCTTAAGGTTCTAATTTCAATCGCTCATAATCTGGGCTTGGATAAGGAGGCTAGAGCATATTTAACACAATTTCCTAGACGATATTCAGCCGATGCTGAAGAAACTTATTTAGGACTCATAAATCTGCTAGCCTCCAATCAAAAAGTCCCTTATGAATTTGGCCAAGCACCGTTAGACGTTGAACAGGATATTTGGCAGAAGTATCAGTAAGAGAATAGCCTGAAAATCCTAGGAATGGGTATCTTAGATTTTGGGAAAGCCTGCTAGCCATCTCTGGTCTGGTTTGTCTATTTTTTCTATCAGAGAATCAGGTTAATAACGTTTTTCTAATTTTTTGGATCTAAAATCCTAGATCTTGGTGGTAAGTAGGTTAATAATAAGTCAAAAAAATCTGAGTCTTGTCTCAGATTTTTTTTAGTTTGATAATAATTGCAGGACTCGTTAACAATAGTTTTTGTCTTAATTGTTCGTCCTCCATTACTTTCAGGCTTGCTCTAAACTGTTGCTTCCCAGACTGGTTTATTTCCCCAAACAGAACTGGCTAAAGAGCTGGGTGATGAGTTCATCTGGAGCAGCATCCCCTGTAATTTCTCCCAGAATTTCCCAACAGCGGGTAAGATCTACTTGAAGGAGATCGACTGGCATTTCCATGGCCAAGCCATCATTGACAGCTTGGAGACTGGCGATCGCTTGTTCAATGAGGGATATGTGACGGCTGTTTGATAGGTAAGTGGCATCTTGATCGATGGTTTGTGCATTGTCAAAAAAGAGGGCATTAATTTTTTCTTCAATAGCTGTAATATTTTTATTTTCAAGGACAGAGATACGGATACAATCTTCTGGAAGTTGATCGGTTTCGATCTGTTCGTCCAAATCAGTTTTATTAAGAAGAATGATTCGTCGGCTATCCTCTGATAGAGTTAGTAGCTGATGATCTTGCTCTGTCAAGGGTTCTGAGGCATTGAGGACCAGTAAGACTAGGTCTGCTTCAGAGAGTGCTTTGCGAGAACGCTCTACTCCAATTTTTTCAACCACATCTTCTGTATCACGGATTCCTGCAGTATCAATCAATTTTAACGGCACACCATTGATATTGACATATTCTTCAATGATGTCACGTGTGGTTCCCTCTATATCTGTGACAATAGCCTTGTCTTCCCGTAGGAGTGTATTGAGAAGGCTAGATTTTCCAACATTTGGCCGCCCAATGATAGCTGTTGAGATACCTTCTCGAAGGATTTTTCCTCTTTTGGCAGTCTGGAGGAGGTGTTCCAGCAATTGCTGGAATTCTTCTGTTTTTTCACGTATAACAGCTGTTGTAGCTTCCTCAACATCATCATACTCAGGATAGTCGATGTTGACCTCTACTTGGGCAAGGGTTTCTAGAATTTCTTGTCGAGTTTGATTGATTAGCTGAGATAGGGAACCATCTAACTGTTTGACGGCATTATTCATAGCCTTGTCTGTTTTGGCTCTAATGACATCCATGACGGCTTCAGCTTGAGTCAAGTCAATACGGCCATTCAGAAAGGCACGTTTTGTAAATTCACCAGGCTCAGCCATGCGGGCACCGAAGCGGATGAGGAGCTGGAGAACTTCATTAGTGACAGCAATACCACCATGGGTATTGATCTCAATGACATCTTCACGGGTGAAGGTCTTGGGGGCACGCATGACTCCTACCATGACTTCATCGATAACTTTATCAGTTTCAGGATCAATAATGTGCCCGTAATTTAGGGTGTGACTTTCTACCTGCTCAAGGTCATGGCCTTTAAAGACTCGCTTAGCAATAGCAAGCGCATCATTTCCAGATAGGCGGACGATACCGATGGCACCTTCGCCCAGAGGAGTAGAAATAGCGGTAATAGTATCAAATTCTTTAGTAATCATTTATTTTCCTTTTCAACAATAATAGCCTCTTCCTATTATATCATGCTAGCTATGAAATGCATCAGTATAGATTGTATAGGCGTCTAAAATGATCAATGTTTAGGGATAAAAGCTATGGAAGGCTTAAAAGCATTTTTTGTTAAAAAGATGACAAAAAAATGACTTTTATTAATAAAAAGATACAATTTCCAGAAAATTGTGATATAATAAACTTGCAAAAATAAGAAAGGAGTGAGTCATTATGATGGATTTATTCTCAAAAAAACAACGGTTTTCTATTCGTAAGTACAGTATTGGTGTGGCGTCTGTTTTGATTGCTGTAGCCCTATTTGCCAGCAGTCCTGTCAGGGCAGATCAGGTGACTCAGGAATCTGGAACGACCACTGTTCCAGAAACCTCTATCGTTAGTCAGACAGATGATAACTCCTCAGTACAAGTCAATCAAGCACCTGAAACTCCAGCGACTTCTGAATCCGCTCCATCTGTATCAGAGACAGCTCCAGAATCCAAGACGACAACAGCTCCTACCTCAGATATTTCTGAGAGTCATGTGGGTAGTGCTACTTCTGATGATTCGGTAGCTACTTCTAAAGTTGTCAAAAATAACCAAAAGGCAAAAGCCAGTGTTGCTAAGGTAAATAATTTACCAGCTCAAGGCACTTATACCTTTACTAGAAGAACTGAAATCAAGTATGAGCCTGTGGCATCTCGTAAGGCTGATAAAGTGTTCAGTAAGGGTGACCATGTTATGTATGAAGCTGTGATTGAAGCAGATGGACATCGGTGGTTGAAATTCAAGGATTATAATTTTGTTTATAATTATGCTGATATTGCTACCTTGTCTAAAACATCTAAGACCAATAAGGGGGCAAAAGAACCAGCACCAGCTGGTAAAGTAGCTAAGAGCAATCAGCTCCCTGATAAAGGTACCTATGTCTTTACTAAACGTTCTGAAATCAAAGAATATCCAAGAAGAGATGCACCTAGCGATTACTACTATGACAAGGGAGAGTCAGTTAACTATGATGTTCTCATAGAGGGTGATGGTCTGCAATGGATTAGCTATGTCGCTCATTCTGGTCGTCGTTTCTATGTAGCAGTTGGTGATGCTCCTAAAGCTGATGCAAACAAGGTTAATACAACTCAGCCATCAGCTACCAAAGCGGCTTTACCAGCTAAGGGCACTTATACCTTTACTAAACGTGCTGAAATCAAGGAATCTCCAAAGAAGGATGCGCCTAGTGATTACTACTATGAAAAGGGCATGTCTGTTAATTATGACAAAGTACTCAATGCAGACGGTCTACAATGGATTAGTTACCTGTCTAATTCTGGTCGTCGTCTCTATGTAGCTGTTGGCAATGCTTCTAAAGCTGATGCAGGTAAGACCAATGCTACTGAGCCATCTAAGAAAGCAGTCTTACCAGCTAAGGGTACTTATACCTTTACTAAGCGTGTTGAGATCAAGGAAATTCCAACTAAGGATGCACCTAGTGATTACTACTATGATAAGGGTATGTCTGTTAATTATGACAAAGTGCTCAATGCAGACGGTCTGCAATGGCTTAGCTACCTGTCTAATTCTGGTCGTCGTTTCTATGTAGCTATTGGTAACGCCTCTAAAGATGACGCAGGTAAAACAAATACAACTAAGCCATCTGCTAAAACAACTTTACCATCTAAAGGTACCTATACCTTTACTAAACGTACTGAGATTAAAGAATCTCCAAAGAAAAATGCGCCTAGTAAGTATTATTATGATAAAGGCATGTCCGTTAATTACGACAAAGTCGTGAAGGCGGATGGTTTGCAATGGCTTAGCTACCTGTCTAATTCTGGTCGTCGCTTCTATGTGGCTGTCGGTAATGCAGGCAAGGTCAACTCAAGCAAGAAAGCGACTTTACCAGCTCAAGGTATCTATACTTTCAAAAAACGCTTAGCGATTCAGAGTCAGCCAAAGGTTTCTAGCAAAGTGTTGACTTACTATAATGCTGGCGATCAGGTTTACTATGACAGTGTGATTAAGTCAGATGGCCATCAATGGTTGTCTTACAAGACCTATACTGGTAAACGTCTTTACATCGCTATTGATTAAATAACTAAAAAGAAAAATAGATAAAATTTGTGAAGTTGTACCTCAACTATTAGTCTTTCTTGACTAACAGTTGAGGTATTTTTTGTCGAGGGATAGGGCAAAATAAAATTACTTTGGATTTTTTATTTCTTATTTGGATGGGTAAAGCCCCCTTTGCGCCACCTGGTTTATGGTATAATAGAGTGATAGAAAATGAAGGAGTTGCTATGTCTAATCTTAAGAAGGCTGTTGGTGTCAAGGCGGCTGAATTTGTTAGTGATGGTATGATTGTTGGTCTTGGTACAGGATCGACTGCTTATTATTTTGTTGAGGAACTTGGTCGGCGTGTCAGGGAGGAGGCCCTGAACATCACTTGTGTAACAACTTCCAGTGTTACCTATAATCAGGCTCAGAGCCTAGGAATCAACTTGAAAGCTATTGATGAGGTTCCTTATGTTGATTTAACAGTTGACGGTTCTGATGAGGTGGATCCTAATCTCAATGGTATTAAGGGCGGTGGCGGAGCCCTCTTGATGGAAAAGATTGTTGCTTCAAACAGCAAGGATTGCTTCTGGATTGTAGATGAGTCCAAGTTGGTTAGTCGTTTAGGATCTTTTAAACTGCCGGTAGAGGTGGTTCAGTATGGCGCTACTAATCTTTTTAGGCAATTTGAGGAAAAGGGGTATCGGCCATCTTTTCGTATGATTGATGGTGAGCGTTTTGTTACTGATATGCAGAATTACATTATCGATCTTGATCTCAAAGAAATTGATGATCCGTACGCCTTGGCCGAGGAGTTGAAGCTTACAGTCGGTGTGGTAGAACACGGTCTGTTCTTAGATCGAGTTTCCAAGGTTCTAGTCGGTCGCAAGTCCGGTGTTGATATTATTGAAAAGTCTTAAGAGTTTAGAATGGAGGAGTCCTATGTCAAAATTTGATCGTATTCATTTAGTTGTTTTGGATTCAGTTGGGATTGGTGCGGCACCAGATGCCAATAATTTTTCTAATGCTGGTGTGCCAGACGGTGCCTCTGATACCTTAGGTCATATTTCAAAGACCGTTGGTCTTGATGTACCAAATATGGCTAAAATTGGTCTGGGGAACATCCCTCGTTCACAAGCATTAAAAACTGTTTCAGTAGAAAATGCTCCAAGCGGTTATGCCACTAAGCTAGAAGAAGTATCACTTGGTAAGGATACCATGACTGGTCACTGGGAAATCATGGGGCTCAATATCACAGAACCTTTTGATACCTTCTGGGACGGTTTTCCAGAAGAAATCATCACTAAAATTGAGGAGTTCTCAGGACGCAAGGTTATCCGTGAAGCCAACAAACCTTATTCAGGAACGCAAGTTATCGAAGACTTTGGTCCCCGCCAAATGGAAACTGGTGAACTGATTATCTATACTTCAGCTGACCCAGTTTTACAGATTGCGGCCCATGAAGATGTGATTCCTTTGGAAGAACTCTATCGTATCTGTGAATATGCTCGTTCCATTACCTTAGAACGCCCAGCTCTACTTGGTCGTATCATTGCCCGTCCTTATGTAGGCCAACCGGGTAACTTTACTCGTACTGCTAATCGTCGTGACTTAGCTGTTTCTCCGTTTGCCCCAACCGTCCTTAACCAATTAGATGAAGCTGGTATTGACACTTATGCTGTCGGTAAAATCAATGATATATTCAATGGTTCAGGCATCAATCACGATATGGGGCACAATAAGTCTAACAACCACGGTGTTGACAATCTTATCAAGGCTATGAAGTCCCCTGACTTTGAGCATGGTTTCTCTTTTACCAATTTGGTGGACTTTGATGCTCTCTATGGTCACCGTCGCAATGCTCACGGTTATCGCGATTGTCTCCAAGAGTTTGATGCTCGTTTACCTGAAATTATTGCAGCTATGGGAGAGAATGATCTTCTCATGATTACGGCTGACCATGGTAATGACCCAACTTACGCCGGTACCGACCATACTCGAGAATACATCCCACTCTTGGCTTATAGTCCTGCCTTCCAAGGTAATGGGGGCATTCCACAGGGACACTTTGCAGACATCTCAGCAACTATCGCTGAAAACTTTGGTGTCGACACAGCCATGATTGGTCAAAGCTTTTTGGATAAATTAAACTAAAGGAGTAGTTATGAAGGTTACCATTTATCATAATCCAAATTGCGGCACTTCTCGAAATGTACTAGCCATGATTAAGCAAGCTGGCTTTGAACCAGAGGTTATTGAATATTTAAAAACACCTCCGACTCGCTCTACGTTGGTGAGCTTGATTAATGCAGCAGGACTATCGATCAGAGATGTCCTTCGGACAAATGTACTACCTTATGAAACGTTTGGGTTAGATGATACCTCACTGAGTGATGACCAGCTCTTAGATGCTATGATGCAAGAACCAATTCTGATCAATCGTCCCATTGTCGTAACGGATAAGGGTACTAAACTTTGTCGACCATCGGAAACCGTTTTGGACTTGTTACCTGAACCATTTCCATTCCCGTTTATCAAGGAAGATGGTCAGGTCATTGATGGCTACCGCTAATTTTATTAACAAAGGAAAAAAGACATGACACTACTTGATAAAATCAATGAAACGGCTGCCTTTCTTAAAGAAAAAGGCATGACTGCACCCGAATTTGGTCTGATTTTAGGATCAGGTCTGGGAGAGCTGGCAGAAGAAATCGAAAATGCTATTGTATTGGATTACGCTGACATTCCAAACTGGGGTCGCTCGACTGTCACTGGGCATGCTGGTAAGCTAGTCTATGGTGATTTATCCGGTCGTAAAGTTTTAGCTCTTCAAGGTCGTTTCCATTTCTATGAAGGGAATCCCTTGGATCTTGTTACTTTTCCGGTGCGCATCATGAAGGCTCTTGGTTGTCAAGGGGTTCTCGTTACCAATGCAGCAGGCGGTATCGGCTTTGGACCAGGAACACTTATGACGATCAGTGACCATATCAACTTTACCGGTCAAAATCCATTGATTGGAGAAAATCTTGATAGTTTTGGCCCTCGTTTTAATGATATGTCAAACGCCTATACGAGAGACTATCGTGCTACTGCTCATCGTGTCGCTGATAAGATCGGTATTCAGTTGGATGAAGGGGTTTATATCGGCGTGTCAGGCCCATCTTATGAAACACCTGCTGAAATTCGCGCCTTTAAGACTATGGGGGCCGATGCAGTTGGTATGTCTACTGTAGCAGAAGTGATTGTTGCAGCCCATTCTGGACTTAAGGTTTTGGGGATTTCTTGTATCACTAATCATGCTGCAGGTTTTCAAGAAGAGCTCAACCATGAGGAAGTGGTTGAGGTGACTCAAAGGGTCAAGGGGGATTTCAAGGCCTTGATTACAGCTGTTTTGGCAGAACTTTAAACTATTTAGAGCTTAATAACGATTAATAAGAAAGGACAGAGTGTTAACATATTTAACACTCGGATATAATCAATGAGTATTCATATTGAAGCCAAGTCAGGTGATATTGCCGATAAAATTCTTTTACCAGGTGATCCTTTACGTGCAAAATTTATCGCAGAGAATTTCCTAGAAGATGCGGTTTGTTTCAATCGAGTCCGCAATATGCTTGGCTATACTGGGACTTACAAGGAGCATAGGGTCTCTGTTATGGGAACTGGTATGGGAATGCCATCTATTTCTATTTATGCCAATGAATTGATCACTTCTTATGGTGTTAAGAAGTTGATCCGTGTGGGAACTGCGGGTTCTCTCAATAAAGATGTACATGTGCGTGATCTGGTCTTGGCTCAGGCGGCAGCAACGACATCAAGTATGATAAAAAATGAGTGGCCACAGTATGATTTGCCACAGATTGCGGATTTTAGCATGCTGGATAAGGCTTATCATATTGCTAAAGAGATGGGGTTGCCACTTCATGTCGGCAGTGTCTTGTCTATAGATGCTTTCTATTCTGATTTTGCTGAAAACAATATTAAATTAGGGAAAATGGGCCTTAAAGCTGTAGAAATGGAAGCAGCGGCCCTTTACTACCTTGCAGCTAAACACGGTGTTCAAGCCCTTGGTATTATGACTATTTCAGATAGCTTGGTTGCTGATGAGGATACCACTGCTAAGGAGCGTGAAACCACCTTCACCGATATGATGAAAGTTGGATTGGAAACCTTAATTGATGGCGATGAATAGAACTGTTAGCAAAGATATTATTGAAATCTTGCTCAATCATTATGACTATAATTCAGCTTATGGTATTATCAAATCAGAACCGATTGATCAGGATGCTAAGACACTGATTTACCTTATGAAGAGACGGCGACAGTTGGCGATTGATGAATTATTCAGTAAAAAAACACTTGAGTATTTCAAAGCACATTATCGAGTGGATTTGGTGGTCAATGCAGCTGAAGAAGAGCTTTTAGCTAACTATATTATGGATCTTCAAGCTAAGGTTGAAACAGAGGACATTATAGACTTTGTCCGTGCAGTTAGTCCGATTATCTATCGTCTTTTTATGCGTTTGATTGCTAGAGAAATTCCTGATATTACTGACTACATCGTGAATGCTAAGGATTCCCAGTATGATACATGGGATTTTGAACACTTGTCAATGTCAAACTATCCAGCTTTGATGAATTTTTCTCAGGTCTGGCATGATTCTCGTGTGACCTCCAAGAGTTTGCAGGTGCTTATTGAGCAGTTGGGAGTCTCAGAGTCCTTGAAAAAAGATGTTGTTTTTTTGAGGGATATGGAAAAATCTGTGAGAAATCCTTTAGCACATCTCATCAAACCTTTTGATGAGCGGATTTTGAGTCAAACGACAGGGTTTTCATCTAGGGCCTTTCTTGAGATGCTGATTAAATTAGCTCATCATACTGGCATCAACTATCAAGAAAATCCATTTTACTTTGATCAGATCAATCAGCTGATTTTATCACTTATCTAAAATGAAAGGTTTTATATCTAAAAAATGATAAAGTATCTCATAATGTTTTTGATTTCAATGGTGCCTATAATTGAGCTGCGTGGTGCAGTTCCTTATGGTGTGGCTGCCGGAATTCCCGCCTGGCAGGCTATTGTGATTTCTGTCATTGGTAATATGTTACCTGTGCCCATTATTTTCTTCTTTGCTCGTCGTGTTTTGGAGTGGGGATCGGACAAGCCAATTATTGGAAAATTTTTTAGCTGGTGTTTGAGGAAGGGACATAGTGGTGGTCAGAAATTAGCTAAAAGTGCTGGAGATAAAGGACTCTACCTTGCTTTATTCTTATTTGTGGGTATCCCCTTGCCAGGAACAGGAGCTTGGACGGGAACCTTGGCTGCCTCCATTTTGGATCTTAAGTTTAAAAATAGTATTATAGCTACTATGCTGGGAGTTGTTCTGGCTGGTTTTATTATGGGGATTACGTCCATCTTTCTAAAGGGATTGTTCTTCTAATATTAAGGAATATTCGATTGAGTGATCGAGCATTTTATTTTGTTATCAACTTAACTATTGGCTTGAAATATAGGAGATAAGGTCTATAATGAAGTTAGAAGGTAATAAAAATAGAAAGTGTGTTAGTATGATGACTGCTGATGAAAAGATTATAGCACTCGTAAAGCCAGAATATATGGAGCGTATTCCCCGTTTGGTGAGGGGGCATGCGACTAGGTCAACTTGTCAGTTGATTGCGCGTGAGTTTCCAGAAGCTTATGCTGAAGCTGAGAAAGAAGGAGACATTTCGTCAGAAGCAAAAGAGCAGCTGACAAAGATTGTCAACGATATTTTTGAAGAACGGATGGCAAAGCATCATCTGTAAAATAATAAGAGAGCGGGACAAATTTTGTCTCGCTCTCTTATTATGTAAATTTTACTTCCTCTAGTAGGTAGTCAATAAAGCGTTCGCCCATTTTAGAAAGGTTAGCTTTTTGATGTTTGAGGTAAACGATATCAATTTCATCTTCTACATCAAGGGGAATTGATATGATATTATCGCCATTTAGATTGCTGTTGAGAATCCCTGTAGCGACAGTATAGCCGTCCAAACCGATTAGGAGGTTGAAGAGTGTGGCACGGTCGGAAACGACGATAGATTTTTTATGGGAAATCTGTGACATGATTTCCTCAGAAAAGTAGAAAGAGTTGTGTACTCCTTGTTCATAACTGAGATAGGGGAAGTCTTCTAGGTCACTGAGCTTGATCGATGATTTCTGGGCTAGAGGGTTGGTCTTGCTGACAAAAATATGAGGCTTCGCTTTAAAGAGGCTGGTGTAGGATAAATGATTATCGTCAAACATTTTGGTGAGGACATCACGGTTGTAGCTGTTGAGAAAGAGGACGCCGATCTCTGAGCGAAAATTTTTGACATCATCAATGATTTCATAGGTTCTGGTTTCGCGTAAAAATAGTTCATATTGGGTCATATCCGCCCCTTTTAGCAAAGAGACAAAGGCATTGACAACAAAGGCATAATGCTGTGAAGAAACACTAAAGAGCTCTCGGCTAGTTGAGGGGCTCTTATAGCGCTCTTCTAGGAGGTTGGTTTGTTCGACGACTTGACGAGCGTATGAGAGAAATTCCATGCCATCCTTTGTCAAAGTGATTCCTTTGGGATTTCGATTGAAAATGGTGATATTCATCTCTTGTTCAAGATCTCTGACAGCATTAGACAGACTGGGCTGGGTGATATAGAGTTGCTTGGCAGCTTCATTCATACTGCCAGTTTCAACGATTTTAATAATATAGTGTAATTGTTGGATTCGCATAGTAGTATTGTATCACACTTTAGCTATAGTTACAGGCTATATAATATCAAATATGAGCGAAACACCAAGAAGGCAACGCCTTCCTGACATTTGAGGACCTCTATGGTATAATTTAAGGTGATAAATTGCGAAAGGATTTTTCCTATGAAAGGTATTATATTAGCGGGTGGTTCTGGCACTCGACTTTATCCTCTGACACGCGCAGCTTCCAAACAGCTGATGCCTGTTTATGATAAGCCTATGATTTACTATCCCCTATCAACTCTAATGTTGGCTGGTATCAAAGATATTCTGATTATCTCCACGCCACAAGATCTTCCTAGATTTAGAGAGCTTCTCCAAGACGGTTCTGAATTTGGTATTAGTCTCTCTTACGCTGAGCAGCCAAGTCCTGACGGATTGGCTCAGGCTTTTATCATAGGTGAAGACTTTATCGGTGATGATTCGGTTGCCCTTATTTTAGGAGATAATATTTACCATGGTAATGGCTTAAGTAAAATGCTCCAGCGTGCAGCTAGCAAGACATCTGGTGCGACAGTTTTTGGCTATCAAGTTAAAGATCCTGAACGCTTCGGTGTGGTTGAGTTTGATAGTCAGATGAATGCTATCTCAGTTGAAGAAAAACCTGAGGCACCCAAATCAAATTTTGCAGTTACGGGTCTGTATTTCTATGATAATGATGTCGTTGATATTGCCAAAAAGATTGCACCCTCTCCTCGTGGTGAACTGGAAATTACAGATGTGAACAAGGCTTATCTAGAACGTGGTGATTTATCTGTCGAAGTCATGGGGCGTGGTTTTGCTTGGCTGGATACTGGGACGCATGAGAGTCTGTTGGAGGCGGCTCAATATATCGAAACGGTTCAACGCTTGCAAAACCTGCAAGTTGCAAACTTGGAAGAAATTGCCTATCGCATGGGCTATATTACTAAGGAGCAAGTCTTTGAGCTTGCTCAGCCTCTTAAGAAAAATGAGTACGGACAATATTTGCTCCGTTTGATTGGAGAAGCCTAATGTCAGAACAATTTTTTGGTAAAAATCTAGCTGTTCGTAAGATTGATGCTATACCGGGAATGCTGGAATTTGATATTCCCGTACATGGGGATAATCGTGGCTGGTTTAAAGAAAACTTTCAAAAAGAAAAAATGCTCCCTTTAGGATTTCCAGAAAGTTTTTTTGAGGCTGGTAAATTACAAAATAATGTTTCTTTCTCTCGGAAAAATGTGCTGAGAGGTCTTCATGCGGAGCCTTGGGATAAATATATTTCTGTTGCTGATGAAGGAAAAGTACTGGGAGCTTGGGTGGATCTTCGTCAGGGAGAGAGCTTTGGTCGTACCTATCAAACCATTATTGATGCATCCAAAGGAATCTTTGTCCCTAGAGGTGTTGCCAATGGCTTTCAGGTGTTATCAGATAAGGTATCTTATAGTTATCTGGTCAATGATTATTGGGCGTTGGAACTCAAACCCAAGTATGCTTTTGTCAACTATGCCGATCCAAGCCTAGACATTAAATGGGAAAATCTGGAAGCGGCTGAAGTGTCAGAAGCAGATAAAAATCACCCTCTGCTCCAAGATGTAAAGCCATTGAGGCAGGAAGATCTATAAGGTATCCTTCTTTATAAGTGAGCTTCTTGGACAGAGGTCTAACTATTAGAATAAGTCTCCAAAATCAAATCATAAAAGGAACTACCATGTCAGAATATAAACATATTATCGTTACCGGTGGCGCTGGTTTCATCGGATCAAACTTTGTACATTATATCTATAATAATCACCCAGATGTGCATGTCACTGTCTTGGATAAGCTCACTTATGCTGGTAATCGTGCTAATATCGAGGAAATTCTCGGTGATCGTGTAGAGCTTGTAGTGGGTGATATTGCAGATGCTGAATTGGTTGATAAGTTAGCTGCTAAGGCTGATGCTATCGTCCACTATGCTGCTGAAAGTCACAATGATAATTCCCTAAAAGATCCTAGTCCCTTCATTTATACTAACTTTATTGGGACCTATACCCTTTTAGAAGCTGCTCGTAAATATCATCTTCGTTTCCACCATGTATCGACAGATGAGGTCTACGGCGATCTTCCCTTGCGTGAGGATCTGCCAGGGCACGGCGAAGGGCCAGGTGAAAAATTCACTGCTGACACCAAGTACAATCCATCATCACCTTATTCATCAACTAAGGCAGCTTCTGATTTGATTGTTAAGGCTTGGGTCCGTTCTTTCGGTGTTCAGGCTACCATTTCTAACTGCTCAAATAATTATGGACCTTACCAGCATATTGAGAAATTCATTCCACGTCAAATCACTAATATCTTATCTGGGATTAGGCCAAAACTTTATGGTGATGGGAAAAATGTCCGTGATTGGATCCATACTAATGATCACTCTACCGGTGTTTGGGCGATTTTGACTAAAGGAAAAATTGGGGAAACTTATCTGATCGGTGCTGATGGTGAAAAAAATAATAAAGAAGTTCTAGAGTTGATTCTGGAAAAGATGGGCCAGCCCAAGGATGCTTATGATCATGTGACTGACCGTGCTGGTCACGATCTGCGCTATGCGATCGACTCAACCAAGTTGCGTCAGGAGCTTGGTTGGGAACCTCAGTTTACTGACTTTTCGGAAGGACTACAAGAAACCATTGACTGGTATAGTTCCCATAAAGATTGGTGGCAGTCTGAGAAAGAGGCTGTTGAGGCTAATTATGCCAAGAGTCAAGACATTCTAAAAAAATAAGAGATTTAAAGGGGGAGACTGGGTTCTTCCTTTTTTTTTAAGGGTGAAAGTGATATACTTAGACGGAATGAAAAAACAGGATGAATATCTAGAAATTATGAAAAAACATTATTTTAATAAGCAAAGCGTCGTCATGCCAATGTTGGTTGGTATATTCTTGGTTGTATTTAATCGCCTGTTTTGGCAAAGCTCTCCTGCTATTGCTAATCTCGCAGGAAGAGATTTACGAACAGGATTTTCTTATGTCTTTGATTTGGTTATCTCATCGGGCTTGCCGCTGATTTTAATATCTATAGGGTATCTGTTTGCGCGCAAGAAAAATACCTTTCCTGATGCTATCAAGCTCTGGCTAAACACGGTAGTCGTAGGATTATTTGTTGTCTTATTTTTGATCATTTTTCCCAGGGTATTCATGATTTCGACGCTCTATGATGTGTTGCTTCCAATAACTAGGAGCAGTAGTTTGGAGATTACGTCGATCATTCTCTTGCTAATGATTATGCCCTTGGTTAAGATTTTTGCTGAGAGGATGACCCTACAGCGCTTGATTGCTGTTATTTTGGTTTTCTATGGCTTGGGAACGATCTTTAATAAAGATATTTTTTCCATGACATTAGGGACTTCAATTGTATTTTATCTCTCATTGGGGATTTTAGGAGTCTTTATCAACTATTGTCATATAGATCTTGACTGGAAGCGCTTATTACTTGGAACAGTTGGCAGTTGGCTCCTTGTCGCTATTATTAATATAGCCATGCCCTATATGTCCTATTTGGTTCATAGTAATGGATCGACAGCAGGACGTTTTCACAATATTACTAATCTCTTCTCTATCGTTGCTATTATTTTCACCTTTTTATTCTTATCAAAAATCAAGTTACCGAAGTGGTTGTATCCCAACCAAATTGCCTATGTGGCTTTATCGGCTTTAGTTGTTTCTAGAAATATTAATGTCCTTTCTTATTTTAATAGCATGTACCTTCCGCGGTTTGGTGGTTTTACCCTATATCACTTGATCTACTCCTTTAGAAATGCGATTGTGATCAGTATTGGTGTAACGGTGTTACATATTATTTTGTACTTTACAGCCAACCGTATCGGCTACCGCCAGCGGGTTAATAGCTATTGGCGTAAGGTCACGATCTTCAATGCCTATGAAGTCGTTATTAGGGGACTCCTCCAAGCTAAGCGCTTTGTTGCTAACCATAAGATTGAAATCGGTTTTGGTGTTCTTTTGTATGTCTTGTCTTATCTATCTATGCTGGCTATGAACACCTCCTACATTATCTCGGTTTCGACAGCCACTAAGCACAATGCTTTCTTATATAGCTTATTTGCACGCCAAAACTTGCTCTTTATCACGTTTTTGATCTATCTTCTACTCTATGCAGTTTTGAGGGCTATCACTAATCGTTTTTGGGTATCTGCAGTAGCGACATCAGCCTTTTTGATTTTTTGGAGTGTAGCTAGTCGTCTCAAAATGCTGACACGTGGTGAGCCTATTATGCCTTCTGAGGCTAAGATGGTTTCGGCTTATGGTAGTCTTTTAACCATGGTTGATCAGCGTATTTTGATAGTATCTGCTATCTTCTTAATACTGTTGATTGCAGCTGTCTTTCTCTTAGAGCGTCGCCTTCCCTTCAAGAAAATTTCTTTGAAGAGACGCTTAGTCTATCTTGGAATTTTTGTAGTAGTGACACCGTCAGTCTTCTATCTTAACCACGAAGGCAGTATGGTTAAGGTTGTATCGGATGGATTGGGTAATAAGCCCATGTTTTATAACCAATCGGTGGCTTCGCAGCTCAACGGTCCGACGATTCAATTTTTGAATAATCTAGATGTTGAAGTGATGGCTGAGCCATCTGGTTATTCACAAGATAAGATGCAGGAGATTGCACGTAAGTATAATCTTGAAGCTAATGTCATTAATAAAACCCGGACTAATGATATTTCTGATCAGACGATTGTCTTTAATTTGAGTGAGAGCTTTATGGATCCTAAGCGTTTAGCACCTCATATTGAGGTTAAAAATGATCCTATTCCTTACACTCGCTCCCTGATGAAGCAAACGACATCGGGGACTATGGTCAGCTCTGGTTATGTTGGAGGAACTGCCAATATGGAATACATGAGTTTGACAGGTTTTACTTTGAGCCATTATTCACCAACCTTGGCAACACCTTATACTCAGTTAGTGTCTTCTCTGTCGCCTGCCCTATCCTTTAACCAGGCCTTTCCAAATTCAAAGGCTATTCATACGTATTCGGGTGTGTATTATAGTCGTATTCCAGTCTATGAGAAATTTGGCTTTGACTCCTTTATGTATGAAGGCAGCAAGGATAAGCTGCATCATCTCAAACGTATTGATCACAGCCGTTACCTATCGGATGAAACAGCCTATCTCAATACACTTGATGCTATTAAGGCTAAGGAGGACAGTGGTAATTTTGTCCAATTAGTGACCATGCAAAATCACTTCCCCTATAATTTAGATACCTATAATGACACCTCGACCTATGCAACATCTGGTCCTTGGGTATCTACACCTGAAGTTGAGAAAAACACCACTAATTATGCGACAGGTCTTCATTATACCGATGAGGCGCTTAAAGATTTCATTAAAAAAATTGATGAGATTGATCAGCCGATTACCCTGATTTTTTATGGGGATCACTTGCCTGGAATATTCCCAGGGGATCAAGATTCTCAAGCCTTGCTTATGCACTCTACAGATTATTTCCTCTATTCCAATAAATATGCTAGGGAACATGGTGCAAAAAATATCAAGGATACAAGTGACCGTTATGTAGGACCAAATGATTTTATTGCTTTGGCTCTTAAACAGACAAATTCAAAAGTGGATGCTTACACTGCACTTTTGACTCGTGTTCAAGAACAATTACCGGCTATGTCGCTAAGTACAGAGACAACCTCTAATGTCGATCAGCCTAATACGATGTATACGACTGATGATGGTAAGGTTATTACAGAGGATGATCTCACTCAGCAACAAAAAGAATTGTTAGAAGACTATAAATTTGTCCAATATGATTTGAATGCTGGACAGGGCTACTTAAAACATTTAGATTTTGCGAATAGCTTTTTCTCAAAGTCAAAATAATCTGGTGACTCACAAAGACTTTGATCGTTTATCGGTCAGGGTCTTTTGTCTGTTCTTGTGAGATCGATCGTTTGATAAGTATGTAAGCTCTATTGCTTGGTCAGTTAGTATATGCTGCTGTACTTGTCTTATTGGGGGTGCTTTTTCTTTAAGAAATCTATAACATTGTGATAAAATAGAGTAAATCAATAGGAAAGAAAAGAGATGATGATGGAACAAGCCGAACAAAATTTTAAACAGTTGCTGCATAAGCTGTCTGTTACACGTCACTATTTACATTTGTTTGAGTCGGAATTGGATATGGTTGTTAGTCAACCCTCACTTTTGGAGTATTCACTAGATTCTATTCGTTTCAAAGATCAAATCTCCAAGATTATTGAGGCCTGTCGTCCTCTTCATCTGCTTGAAGAGAGAGTCCAGTCTCTATCATGGTATACGACTGAATCTTTTCGTGCTATGGAGGGGTCTTTAGATGTCCTTCAGGAGTGGATTAAGCAACTGGCTTATGTGGAAAAAGTTGCCTTGGCTCAGCCATTTTTCTATACCTTGTTGGATCAAGACCGTTCAAAATCTTACGGTATCCTAGTGGACTTATTTGGAAGTTTACAGGTTTCTAGGCGTGCCCTCAATGAAGAATATCTCCGTCTCAAAATGTCTTGACAATTAGATAGTTATAAGCTATACTATTGACAATTTAAAAACCTTTAATTAAGTCCAGTGAGGCTTCAAAGGGGCGGGTATCAGTTGGGTATAGGATAGCTATACTCAGTTATTTTCGTGCAACCTTGTCCTCGGACAAGGTTTTTCTGTAGGCGGACCTGCTTAGGTGTGCCTGGTAACCTCCCTCCAGATGGGGTTTTAGAGTAGTGGTATATGAAGGATTGATCGAAAGAAAGGAAGCAACTATGTTAACTAAAGTCGTCTCTTCCAGACAGTCGTTTCTCAAAGAGAATTTGAAGGTAGTAAGGCAGGAAGAAATTGCTCCTAAAATTTTCAAGATGGTTTTGTCGGGTCATATGGTAGAAGAGATGGCTATCGGTCAGTTTTTACATCTTAAGGTTCCAGATCCTAGTAAAATTCTACGACGCCCAATATCGATCTGTGCCATAGATAAGGCCAGTCAGCAAGTTACTATCATATATCGAGTAGAGGGAATGGGGACGGAGATTTTGTCCCGTCTTCATGCTGGTGACTTTGTGGATACCATGGGACCTCAGGGAAATGGTTTTGATATTTCTTTTGTAGAGCCAGGTCAAAAGGTGCTTATTATAGGTGGAGGTATTGGTGTCCCTCCTATGTATGCGACTGCTCAAGTCCTTTCTGAAAAAGGAGCTGAGGTGACAGCTGTGCTGGGCTTTGCTAGTAAAGATGCTGTCATTTTAGAAGAAGAGATCGGTCAATATGCTGATGTGGCAGTGACAACTGATGATGGCTCCTATGGTATTAAGGGATATGTTTCTACGGTAATTGATACTTTAGATGAGGAATTTGCTGCCATTTATGCCTGTGGGGCGCCTGGTATGCTTAAATATGTTGATCAAAAATTTGCGAACCATCCCCATGCGTATCTTTCTCTTGAGTCACGTATGGCATGTGGCATGGGAGCTTGTTATGCCTGTGTTGTCCATCTCAAGGATCAAGATGATGCTGCTAATAAGCGTGTATGTGAAGATGGTCCAGTCTTTGCTACTGGCACAGTCGTATTGTAAGGAGAAACTATGTCTGATAATCGTTTAGCAGTTCATCTTCCTGGTTTAAAGTTAAAAAATCCTATTATTCCTGCATCGGGCTGTTTTGGTTTTGGTCAAGAGTATGCTAAGTATTACGACCTTGATCGACTAGGTTCTATTATGATTAAAGCAACTACCAAGGATGCCCGCTTTGGAAATCCAACACCACGAGTAGCAGAGACACCATCTGGCATGCTCAATGCCATTGGTCTGCAAAATCCTGGTGTTGCTGCTGTTATTTCTGACAAGTTACCTTGGTTGGCGGAGCATTATCCTGACCTTCCTATAATTGCTAATGTTGCTGGCTTTTCAAATGAAGAGTATGCTTATGTAGCAGGAAAAATTTCCCAGGCTCCCAATGTTGCAGCTATTGAACTTAATATTTCTTGCCCCAATGTTGATCATGGTAATGCAGGTCTTTTAATTGGACAAGTACCTGAGTTGGCTTATGCGGCGACAAAAGCGGCTGTTGAGACTTCAGCAGTACCTGTCTATGTTAAGTTGACGCCCAGTGTTGCTGATATCACACAGATAGCCAAGGCAGTGGAAGAAGCCGGTGCGGCAGGCTTTACCATGATCAATACCTTGGTTGGAACACGTTATAACTTGAAAACAAGACAACCGATCATTGCCAATGGTCAAGGGGGAATGAGTGGACCAGCTGTATTTCCAATAGCGCTTAAGTTAATTCGCCAAGTGGCTAGTAGTACGGATCTGCCCATCATTGGTATGGGAGGTGTTGATTCAGCAGAAGCAGCACTGGAAATGATGATTGCAGGAGCATCAGCTATAGGGGTCGGGACAGCTAATTTTAGCGACCCTTATGCTTGTCCAACTATTATCGATGATTTGCCCGCTGCCATGGATAAATACGGTATTGATGATCTAGAAACTTTACGTCGCAATGTCAAGGATAGTTTAGGTTAAAGGTAGGTGAACTATGAGAGAAGAACGTCCGATTATCGCCCTCGATTTTTCATCCTTAGAGGTCATAAAATCTTTCTTAAATCAGTTTCCCAAAGAGGAAAAACTCTATGTAAAGATAGGAATGGAACTATTTTATGCTGCTGGACCGGAAGTTGTCAGCTATGCTAAATCACTAGGACATTCCGTCTTTTTGGATTTGAAATTGCATGATATTCCCAATACGGTCAAATCTGCCATGGCAGTTTTAGCCAAGCTGGGTGTGGATATGACTAATGTCCATGCGGCTGGTGGCGTCGAAATGATGCGAGCTGCCAGAGAAGGTTTAGGAAAGGGTCCTAAATTGATTGCTGTGACTCAGCTGACGTCTACATCTGAGGAGCAAATGAGAGACTTTCAAAATATTCAGACCAGTCTGGAAGAGTCGGTTCTGCATTATGCCCAGAAGACGCAAGAAGCTGGTTTAGACGGCGTGGTTTGCTCAGCTCATGAAGTAGCTAAAATTAAGACAGTAACCTCTGAAGACTTTATATGCTTGACCCCAGGTATTCGTCCAGCGGGCTCGGCTGTCGGTGACCAAAAACGGGTGATGACTCCAGCTGATGCTTACAGAATTGGTTCTGACTACATCGTGGTTGGACGCCCTGTTACTCAAGCTGAGGAGCCTGTCGCAGCCTATCAAGCTATTAAAGCTGAGTGGAATGCTCAAGCCTAAAACTTGCAAACTAACCTAATCCCCAATTTAGAACGGAGAAACTTTATGACATTAGCATCACAAATTGCATCAGATTTACTAGATATCAAGGCGGTTTACCTGAAACCTGAGGAGCCCTTCACTTGGGCTTCAGGCATCAAATCCCCAATCTATACAGACAACCGCATCACCCTTTCCTATCCTGAAACCCGCAGCTTGATTGAAAATGGCTTTGTTGAAAAAATCAAGGAAGAGTTTCCAGAAGTTGAAGTGATTGCTGGGACAGCGACAGCTGGGATTCCTCACGGGGCCATCATTGCGGATAAGATGAATCTGCCATTTGCTTATATCCGCAGCAAACCCAAAGACCATGGTGCGGGAAACCAAATCGAAGGTCGGGTTGCTAAGGGTGAAAAGATGGTCATTATCGAAGATCTGATTTCAACGGGCGGCTCTGTATTGGAAGCTGTCGCAGCTGCTGAGCGCGAAGGAGCTGATGTCCTTGGTGTCGCAGCTATTTTCACCTATGAACTACCCAAGGCAGATAAGAACTTTTCTGATGTAGGGGTGAAATTGGTAACCCTATCCAACTATTCTGAACTCATCAAAGTAGCCAAGGTTCAAGGTTATATCAACGCTGACGGTCTGCAGCTGCTGAAAAAATTCAAAGAAAACCAAGAAACTTGGCAGGATTGATTCTGTCGCTGTAAGAAAGGGAAAATTAATAGGAGGTTCCAATGGCTTTTGGCAATTTCAACAAGCGGGAATTGCTGGATTGGCTGGTCGATCTGACTGGAGCCGAAGTGGCTTATCCCTTTACACGTGAGAAAAGTAAGGATACATCGGTCATTCGGCATGGCCGCAATCAAAAAATGCTGGCGCTGGTGACACAGAAAAGACGGAAAACTCCTGCTCAACCTCAACCTCCAACCCGAACAGGTAGAGATGATGGATATCAAGGGCGTTATCCCAGCTTATCACATGACTAGAAAGCACTGGCTCAGCGTTTTAGTCAATGAAACTGAGCTGAGCGAACCTGAACTTGAGGCTATGGTACTGGAAAGCAGCCGTTTAACACGTTAGGAGGTTAATGATGAAAATTACAGTTCCTTTTGAAAATAAAATTATCCCAGATCGTTACAGTAAACATACTGGTGAACTTGAATTGGGGAATGCCATTGTATCCTTCCCTTTTTCCATAGAAGATGTACCTGCGGGCACTAAGACTTTTGCTTGGTCTCTTATTGACTATGATTCTATTCCAGTCTGCGGTTTTGCCTACATTCATTGGACAGTCGCTAATGTCCCTGCTGCTAAAACTGTGATTGAGGCAGATTTTTCCAGAAGGGACAGCCAGCATCTCCATGGTAAAAACAGCCTTGTCAGCAAATTTTTATCAACAGATTTTTCAGCTATTGAAGATAATTATATCGGACCTTACCCGCCAGATAAAGATCACCTTTATACGCTAAAAGTTTATGCTTTGGATACTGCGCTTGCACTTGATCATGGATTTTACCTTAATGAGCTTATGCACGCAGTTGAAGGTCATATCTTGGCCGAAGCTGAGCTTGATTTGGTCGGTAAAGTCTGATTTTGAGCTAAGAAAGGATGCTGCCCTATGGAACATTCAAGTTGGCATGAGCGGATTAAAGCTCAGTTACCCCAGCATTATTTTGGGAAAATCAATGCCTTTATGGATCAGGTTTACGCCCAAGGCGTCGTCTATCCGCCGCGGGAAAAAGTTTTTAATGCCATTCAAACGACGCCTCTGGAAAAGGTTAAAGTGGTTATTATTGGTCAGGATCCTTACCATGGTCCCAAGCAGGCTCAGGGCCTGTCGTTTTCGGTACCTGAGGCTATCCCAGCCCCGCCGTCTCTGCAGAATATTCTCAAAGAGTTAGCACAAGATATTGGACAGCGTGACCATCATGACTTAACGCCTTGGGCTAAGCAAGGTGTACTCTTGCTCAATGCTTGCTTGACAGTACCAGCTGGTCAAGCTAACGGTCACCAAGGTCAGATTTGGGAGCCCTTTACAGATGCGATTATCAAGGTCGTCAACCAACAGGACCATCCTGTTGTCTTTATCCTCTGGGGTGGTTTTGCCCGCAAAAAGAAGACTCTGATCAATAATCCCATCCATCATATTATCGAGTCTCCTCATCCTAGCCCGCTGTCAGCTAATCGTGGTTTCTTTGGCTCGCAGCCGTTTTCGAGAGCTAATGCATATTTACAAGAAGTAGGTCTGGAACCGATTAATTGGCTGAGGTAGTAATGAATATAGTTGAATTACTAAAAAATTTGAAAGATCTTTTACCAATAAAATATTATAAATATTTTATTTTATTAATTTTACTGTCGCTTCTTACTTTCAAGAGGGAATATTTTTTTGTTTTAATATCAAGATATCCTCTTTCCCTTTTTGCATTCCTATCATTTATTATTGTTTATTTATTGATTATAGTCAGTGATAGAAAATCTGATTTAGTCATTGAAGAAAAAACTCTAAGAGAGCAATTATCTCTACTGACAAATGTTGAAAAAGAAATTTCATTTATATGTAAAGAAAAAGATGGTGATCTTCTTTTAATAATGAATAATTTAAGTGGTAAGGATATTTTTGACATTGAAGGGGTAGTTAAAATTTTTAGGGACAAATCTGCCGGTTTCAGAGATAAAATAGCAGAGAAAACTTTTAATCAAAAACAATTGGAACCCAAAACAAGTGTGCAAATCAGTGTACTTAGCCAAAGAGAGTTTAAAGGAGTATGTGCTTGGACGTCTTTTGAAGTTGAATTAATCAAATTAAGAATCTTAGACTCTGTCCAAAATTACAATATTCATTACTCTTCAGAAAAAATAATGAGATCGTATGACTTTATACTTAATTTGGATAAATATATTGATAAGCATATATTATTCTTCAGAATTCCTTATAATCTTGCATGGCTTAAAAAAATTTTGTTCTTAATAGAAGATAAAATTTTCTTTCTTACCAAACAGCACGTTTTTTACTATAGTCTATCAAAATTTGATGAAAATTTATCATTCGTTTCAAAACGAAGATTATCTAAAAAGGAAAAACGAGACTTGAGAAAAGACTCTGTAAGAAAATGGTTTTATAGGGTAGTATTCGTTCTATTAGGTGGTGTGAGTATGATTATCTTGCTCTATTCTATGTTTCAATTTATGCAGCTTATTGTTGTTATTTTAAATGATATAGGAAGTTATTTGTTAAAGAGATACTTATGAGGAGTTACTATGTTATTAATTAAAAATGGTCGAGTGATGGATCCCAAGTCGGGATTTGATAAAGTTTCAGATGTGCTCATCGATGGTGAGCGAGTGGTTAAGATCGCTGAGGCTATCGATGAAAAGGCCGCAGAAGTAATCGATGCGACTGGCCTAGTGGTGGCTCCAGGATTAGTTGATATTCACGTTCACTTCCGCGAACCCGGACAAACTCATAAAGAAGATATTCATACAGGAGCGCTAGCTGCAGCAGTAGGTGGTTTTACTAGTGTCGTAATGATGGCCAATACTAATCCAACCATTTCAGATATCCCTACCCTTAAGGAGGTTTTGGCCAGTGCGGCTAAGGAGAACATTCATATCTACACCAACGCAACGGTTACCAAAAATTTTGACGGACAGAATTTGACGGATTTTAAAGCTCTCTTAGAGGCAGGAGCTGTTTCTTTCTCGGATGATGGGATTCCTCTGCAAAGCAGTAAGCTAGTCAAAGAAGCCCTAGAATTGGCTAAGGAGAATAATACTTTCGTTGCCCTGCATGAAGAAGATCCGGAACTCAATGGTATTCTTGGATTCAACGAAACTATTGCTCGTAAGGAATTTGGTTTTTGCGGAGCAACAGGTGTGGCTGAGTATAGCATGATTGCACGGGATGCCATGATTGCTCATGCTGTTCAGGCTCATTTGCACATCCAGCACTTATCAAAAGCTGAATCTGTTCAAGTTGTTAAATTTGCCCAAGAACTGGGGGCTCCTGTAACAGCAGAAGCAGCCCCCCAGCACTTCTCTAAGACCGAAGATCTCCTTTTATCAAAAGGGGTAAATGCTAAAATGAATCCGCCTTTACGGACAGAAAAAGATCGCCGTGCTATTATCGAAGGTCTTAAGAGCGGTGTTATTTCTGTCATTGCCACTGATCACGCTCCTCATCATAAGGAGGAAAAAACCGTTGAAGATATGACCAAGGCACCATCAGGTATGACAGGGCTGGAAACCTCTTTGTCTCTTGGTTTGACTCATTTGGTACAGACAGGTGCGTTAAGTTTGATGAGTTTGCTTGAAAAGATGACAATCAATCCTGCTAGCATGTATGATTTTGATGCGGGTTATTTAGCTGAGGGAGGACCAGCTGATTTAGTACTTTTCGCGGATCAGGAAGAGCGTTTCATTACCAAACAGTTTGCCTCCAAGGCTAGTAATTCTCCATTTATTGGAGAGACTTTGACAGGAGTGGTTAAATATACCATTTGTAATGGTCAGGTAATCTATGGAATGTGATGAAATTATGATAGAGGTTAGGTAGATAGGGGTGAGGCAGATATCTCACCTCTTTTATATCGTTTTAGATCTATCAGATTGTTCTCTTTATGTTGTCATAATTTAGAAATCTTTTGAGTCTTTAATCTTTAAATGACGTTTAGAATAGTGTACAATAGATAGTAATAAAATTATTGTGGAGAGTTATATGCGAAAGCAAACTTATTTAATTCCTGCGCTTTCTGCTATGTTATTATCGGCGGCAGTTCCGTCTCGAGTTGTACAGGCCGATGAGCCAGGTAATGAATCGGCTAATGACAATGCCGTTAACATGTCGCAGGAGGAAGCATCAAAAGCGTCAGGGAATGCTGATTTTAGTAGGAATCCTTTGTCGACCTCTGAGGTGACGCCGGCTGCTGAGACTACTGGGGAGGAGTCTGATACGGACGCTCCCTTTGCTTCCGAACAGGCCCAAATTCAAGTTGAGCCTGTTTCAGTTGGTCAATCTGAGACGACTATCCTTCATACGAATGATGTTCATGGGCGATTAGCTGAAGAATACGGTGTTATTGGTGATGCTAAATTAGCGACGGTTGTTGATCAAGCACGTCGTCAAGGTGAGGTGATCTTGTTAGATGCGGGAGATTCTTTCCAAGGATTACCTATTTCCAATAATAGTCAGGGTGAGGATATGGCTAGAATTATGAACCGTCTTGGCTACGATGCTATGACGGTTGGTAATCATGAGTTTGATTTTGGTCTGCTCCAGTTAAAACGACTTCGAGAACATCTGGATTTTCCCATGATTAGTTCAAATGTTTATGTTGATGGTGCTCGCTTATTTGATCCTTCTGTTATTATTGATAAAAATAAGGCAGTAGATGGTGATGAGGTTGTTGTTATTGGTGTTACCACACCAGAGACAGCTACTAAAACTCATCCTAAAAACGTTGAAGGAGTGACCTTTACAGATCCTATCACAGAAGTGATGACTGTGATCGATCAGACTGAAGCCAATGCTAGAGCGCAAGGGAAAACCTATAATAATTATGTTATCTTAGCGCATTTGGGAGTCGACAATACAACTAAGTCTGCATGGCAAGGCATCAGTTTAGCACATGCTTTGGCGCAAAATAAACTCTTGCAGGATAAAAATGTCATTGTAATTGATGGTCACTCACACACGGTGCTACAAGTTACTGATGGGAATGTTACTTACAATCAAACTGGTAGTTACCTCAATAATATTGGTAAGATTGTTCTAAATTCAGATCGTGTCCTATCTGCAGGGGTTATTACGGCTGAGGAAGCTAGTCAGCTCCTTCCTAGTCCTGAAGTCGCTGAGATGGTAGAGACTATCAAGGCTAATTACGAAAAGGATATGGCAAGAGTTATTCTTGCTAATAATCCTGTTGAGCTTAGTGGTGATCGTCAGGATGTACGTGTTCGTGAGACTAATCTGGGCAATCTAGTCGCAGATGCCTTGTTATTATATGGGCAGTCTGGTTTCAGTCATAAGAGCAATCTTTCTGTGACCAATGGTGGTGGTTTACGTGCCTCTATCAAAAAAGACCAGCCTATCACAAAGGGAGATATCATTTCGGTTCTTCCATTTGGGAACACAGTCTCTCAGATTAAAGTGACTGGTCAGCAAATCTTTGATATGTTTGAGACCTCTCTCAGTGCCCCTCTACAAAGGGATGAAGAGGGAGAGTACATTGTGGACGAGCATGGCAATCCCTTGCTAGAGCCCAATGGTGGCTTCCTTCATTTTTCAGGTGCAAATGTTTACTTTTCAGCAGACTCACTGGATCTTCCTGATCCTCATCTCCATGTGGCGGCAGTAGATATCTTTGATCCAGAACAAAATAGTTATCAGCCAATAGATCTTGATCAGACCTATTATCTGGCGACAAATGATTTCCTTGCTTCTGGTGGTGATAACTATACTATGTTGGGAGGTGCTAGAGAAGAAGGTCCATCAATGGATGAAGTGCTGGCAGCTTATCTTAAATCAGGGATTGATTTAACCAATTATAGTGAGATCCATCCTCACACTCGCTTGTTGCCTGTAATACTACCTGCTACAGCTAGTTTTATTGACTTTATAGGGTTTTCAGAATACGTCATGCTGCCAGAAAATTCAATCTCTGCTCAGTTTGCATTCGATCCGACGGTCAGTCTTTCACTCGATTTGAAAGATGGAGAATTTCCACCTAAGGATGGGGGGCAAGGAGGGCTGCCTGATAAACCGCAAGATCTACTGCCTGATTCTCCAGCTCCTCACTCCAATTCTACTTCGTCATTTGAGGAAATTGCTAAATCGACGATTCTTTCAACTAGTGATTCTGTTTTAGATGCTTCTGAAAATCATTCTGCAGACCTTAAGGCTTCTGTTGACAGTTCTGATGAAGAGGCCACAGAATTAGGAAATCTGGCTGCTGGTACTTCAGCGACTGATACTGCTGGTAGTGCCAAAGAGGGGAGCTCCCAATCTGCTTCCAGTGCATTGCGTCCGGATTTGGAAGCTTCACCTGCAGCAGTGACGAAACCTGCTGGATCTGAGACTGTCATTAGAGAAGTTATTGTCAGTGTACTCGGTGTTGTTACCGTAGCTGGCGGTTCAATTTTTGATCATATTAGATCGCGTCGTTCCAATTAAAAAAAGCTCTGAAAGAGCTTTTTTTAATGGATTGAAACCTACTTATTTGACTTTTTGCTGAGTGAGGTTTAGCCCAAATGGGACTAAATTTTCTTCGTGGTGACGAATGCGGCTGATATTTTCTTTATGGCGAAGAATGATGATTAGGGCAAGCCCTGTCACAATAAGGGTGAATAACCAATCATATCCTTCCAATATAAAGTGAAAGTAAGGAAAGGTATAGAGTGTGATTAATCCTAAAAGAGCTGTCATGACGCTGGCAAAGGAGATCATGCTGCTGAGGTAAAGAAGGAGGGCAAACAAACCTAGTAAGAAGAGGCAGTAGATAGGTGTAAATCCTAGGAGGACACCAGCACTGGTAGCTACTGCCTTACCTCCTTTAAATCTGGCAAAGACAGGGAAGGTGTGACCTAATACAGCAAAGAAGCCGATGAGTAAGGGAGACCAGGTGTGACCCTGCCCAAACCAGATAGGTAGAAGCACTGCCAGTGTTCCTTTGAGCATATCGATGAGAAAGGTTGCAGTGCCAGCCTTTTTGCCTAAGACACGGAAGGCATTGGTTGTGCCAGTGTTTTTACTACCGAGTTCACGTAGATTTTTGTTGAAAAAATATTTACCAATCCATAGTCCAGACGGGATGGAACCGAGTAAATAAGCTATAGTCATAAAAATCAAATTTGTCATGTTGCCATTATATCACAAATAAGGGCTTTCTGCCTATGCCCTCTAGCCTTCTAAAGCGCTTGCTAGGTCTAGTATAGACAGCTAAGATAGCATCTTTCGTCGTGGGATAAAGTCGGGAGTCTTGAGGGTAAACGTAACAATTCTGTGACAATTTTTTTTGCAAAATAGAGGAAAAACTTGTAATATAAATGGGACGATTAACTGGGAGGTCAATTGTGACTAACAAAGAGATAACAATAGAAAATTATAATGATGATGCCATCCAGGTTCTTGAAGGACTGGATGCTGTTCGAAAACGACCAGGGATGTATATCGGATCAACCGATGGTACAGGATTGCATCATCTTGTTTGGGAGATCGTTGATAATGCTGTTGATGAAGCCTTGTCTGGTTTCGGTGACCGTATTGAAGTGATTATCCATAAGGACGGTTCTGTCAGTGTTTCTGATAGAGGACGTGGAATGCCAACCGGTATACATGCGACAGGCAAACCGACTGTAGAGGTGATTTTTACCGTTCTCCATGCTGGTGGTAAGTTTGGTCAGGGTGGCTATAAAACATCTGGAGGTCTTCATGGGGTAGGTTCTTCTGTTGTTAATGCCATGTCTGCGTGGCTGGAGGTCGAGATCACGAGAGATGGAGCTGTCTATCGCCAGCGCTTTGAAAACGGTGGTAAGCCGGTGACAGGTTTGGACCAGATCGGGACAGCTCCAAAGTCTAAGACAGGTACTAAGGTGACCTTTAAACCGGATGATACTATTTTTTCAACGACGGAGTTTAAGTTTAATACCATCGCAGAGCGTCTTAAGGAGTCGGCTTTTTTACTCAAGCAAGTGACTCTTGTCTTAGTAGATGAGCGCAGCGACCAGCGTGAGGAATTTCATTACGAAAATGGGGTTAATGACTTTGTTGCTTACCTGAATGAAGATAAGGAAACCCTGACCCCTGTTATTGCTATTGAGGGTCAAGACCAAGGATTTGACATTCAAGTTGCTCTTCAATATAATGATGGCTTTTCTGATAATATCCTTTCTTTTGTCAATAATGTTCGTACCAAGGACGGAGGAACGCATGAAACAGGGCTTAAGTCAGCTATTACCAAGGCTATGAATGACTATGCCAGAAAGACCGGCCTTCTCAAGGAAAAAGATAAAAATTTAGAAGGCTCGGATTATCGTGAGGGGCTATCGGCTGTTCTGTCTGTTTTAGTTCCGGAAGAGCACCTTCAGTTCGAAGGTCAGACCAAGGATAAGCTTGGTTCACCTTTAGCTAGGCCGGTAGTGGATAGCATTGTTTCTGAAAAATTGACCTTCTTTCTCATGGAAAATGGAGAGATAGCGTCGAATCTTATTCGTAAGGCGATCAAGGCTCGTGATGCTCGTGAGGCAGCTCGTAAGGCTCGTGATGCTAGCCGCACTGGCAAGAAGAAAAAGGATAAAGGGCTCTTATCAGGTAAGTTGACACCTGCTCAATCTAAAAACCCTAAGAAAAATGAACTCTATCTCGTTGAGGGTGATTCTGCCGGAGGATCGGCTAAACAGGGACGTGACCGAAAATTTCAGGCCATCTTACCGCTTCGGGGGAAGGTTCTCAATACTGAAAAAGCCAAGATGCCTGAGATTCTGAAAAATGAAGAAATCAATACCATGATTTACACGATTGGTGCTGGTGTTGGACCAGATTTTAGCCTTGATGACATCAATTACGATAAGATCATCATCATGACCGATGCGGATACCGACGGTGCCCATATTCAGACGCTTTTATTGACCTTCTTCTATCGCTATATGAGGCCTCTTGTCGAAGCGGGGCATGTCTATATTGCTCTTCCGCCTCTTTATAAGATGTCTAAAGGCAAGGGTAAGAAAGAAGTTGTAGAGTATGCCTGGACGGACGGTGAGTTAGAAGAGCTCCGCCAAAAATTTGGTAAGGGAGCTAGTCTCCAGCGCTACAAAGGGCTGGGAGAGATGAATGCTGATCAGCTTTGGGAGACAACTATGGATCCTGAGACACGAACTCTGATCCGTGTCACTATTGAAGATCTGGCGCGTGCTGAGCGCCGTGTCTCTGTTCTCATGGGCGATAAGCCCGCCCCACGCCGCCAATGGATTGAAGACAATGTTAAGTTTACCTTGGAAGAAAGTACGGTGTTTTAAGAATAAATCTTATTTTTGAATTTTGGAGCTAAAAAATGGATATTGAAACTTTTCAAATAATAAAAAGAAAATATGGTAAGGCTTCAAGTTGGGCAGTCTGGGATAATAATTTAGAAAATCATATTTTTCCAAATGATAAACTTGGATATAATGGGATTGTTAAACAACTTAGTCAAATCAGCACTCAATCTGAACTTGATGAATTAAATTTGAAGAGTAACACTATATTAGTGTCTCTGAATCCTGCTGATCGTCTTGAAGCAGAGAAAAAAGATCCAGGTCATATTTTGGAAGAACTCTATTTTTATAATTTTCATGAGGAGAAAAAAGCAGATCCTACAAACGATCAAAATTTATTAAAAGCAGTTGAAAACACTGAACTTTGGGGAGCATATATCACAGATTTGGTGAAATTCAATAATGGAAAACTAGAGCCTTTGAGAAATAGTAAAGGCAATGAAGTTGAGAATTATTTGAAGTCAAATCCAGATTTCATGGAGCAACAAGTGTGGGGCTTGATTTCAGAGCTAAAAGATCTAGGTGTTGATAGTCCTAAAATTGTATTGATGGGTAGTGTGGTGCAAAAATATGTCAGAAAATATCAATTTGAAATTAGGAGAGAATTAGGAGTAGATACGCAATTTTATGATATTTGGCATTATTCAGCATCATCATACGATCCACAGCCACAGCGCTTAAATGAATACTTGTATAATGTTCATAAAAAATTTCCTATTTTGAATGGGAATTAATTATTTTTTAGTTGTCTTCTTTAGTAAAAAATTGTATCTATTACTATCCTATTGAAAGGAATTGAACACGCCCTAAAGGCTGTGCCAAAAAGAGACACAGGTGTTTAAATTTAAATTGTTACATCTGTGGCTACTTTAGTGTAAATCGTCTAGAAAATCAAGATTTTCTGCCGATTTCCTATTTTGACTTTGTCTTTTTTACGGGCTTTGTATCTTAATTATGTCAAACATTCAAAACATGTCCCTTGAGGACATTATGGGAGAGCGCTTTGGGCGCTACTCCAAATACATCATTCAAGAGCGGGCGTTGCCTGATATCCGTGACGGGTTAAAACCGGTACAGCGCCGTATCCTTTATTCTATGAACAAGGATGGCAATACCCATGACAAGGGTTACCGTAAGTCTGCCAAGTCGGTCGGTAATATCATGGGGAACTTCCACCCGCACGGGGATTCATCCATCTATGATGCCATGGTGCGCATGTCTCAAGACTGGAAGAACCGTGAGATTCTCGTAGAAATGCACGGGAATAATGGTTCCATGGATGGTGATCCGCCAGCTGCTATGCGTTATACTGAGGCTCGTCTGTCAGAGATTGCGGGTTATCTGCTTCAAGATATTGATAAAGACACTGTCCCTTGGGCTTGGAATTTTGACGATACAGAGAAAGAGCCAACTGTTCTTCCGGCAGCTTTCCCAAACCTTTTGGTCAATGGTGCGACTGGCATCTCAGCTGGTTACGCTACAGACATCCCACCTCATAATCTTTCTGAGGTTATTGATGCGGTTGTTTACATGATTGACCATCCCAAGGCTAAATTAGAAAAGCTCATGGAATTCTTACCGGGACCTGACTTTCCGACAGGTGCTATTATCCAAGGGGCTGACGAAATTCGTAAAGCCTATGAGACGGGGAAAGGCCGTGTGGTTGTTCGCTCTCGGACAGAAATTGAGTCTCTTAAAGGTGGTAAAGAGCAGATTATTGTGACGGAGATTCCTTACGATGTCAATAAAGCAGTTTTAGTTAAAAAAATTGATGACATTCGTATTAACAATAAAGTCCCCGGCATTGCTGAAGTGCGTGATGAATCCGATCGTGATGGTTTGCGCATTGCTATCGAACTAAAAAAAGAAGCTGACAGCGAAGTCATACTTAACTATCTCTTCAAGTATACCGATCTCCAAATCAACTATAATTTCAATATGGTAGCGATTGACGATTTTACACCTCGTCAGGTTGGATTAGCGTCAATGTTGTCTAGCTACATTGCTCACCGCCGAGATATTATTTTAGCACGTTCCAAATTCGATAAGAAAAAAGCGGAAAAGCGCCTGCATATTGTGGAAGGGCTCATTCGTGTAATCTCTATTCTAGATGAAGTGATAGCCCTGATCCGTGCCTCTGAAAACAAGGCTGATGCCAAGGAAAACCTCAAGGTCAGCTATAGCTTTTCAGAAGAGCAGGCAGAAGCGATTGTCACTTTGCAGCTCTATCGTTTGACGAACACAGATATTGTGACGCTTCAGGAGGAAGAGGCGGCATTGCGGGAGCAAATTGCGTTATTAACAGCCATCATTGGAGATGAGCGTACCATGTACAATGTGATGAAGAGGGAATTGCGTGAAGTCAAGAAGGCTTTTGCTACTCCACGTCGTTCTGAGCTTCAGGCTAAGACTCAAGCTATTGAGATCGATACAGCTAGTCTCATTATTGAGGAAGAGACCTATGTTAGTGTTACCCGAGGGGGCTATGTCAAGCGTACTAGTCCACGTTCTTACAATGCTTCAACGCTAGAAGAGCTTGGTAAACGTGATGATGATCAAGTTGTACTCATACAACAGGCCAAGACCCCTCAACATTTGTTGATGTTTACGAATTTAGGTAATGTCATTTATCGTCCAGTTCATGAGTTGACGGATATTCGTTGGAAAGAAATTGGTGAACATCTGTCGCAAAGTATTACCAATTTTGATTCCCAGGAAGAGATTCTTTATGCTCAAGTATTTGACGATTTTACCGAAAGTGTTTACTATGCTGTAACCCGTTATGGACAGATTAAGCGGGTTAACCAGACAGAGTTCCAACCAGGACGTAGTTACAAAACAAAGTCGGTTAAATATGCTAAGCTCAAGTCTGAGAAGGATGCCGTAGTTGCAATTGCTCCGATGACTGCCGATTCGATTATGGTAGTGACTGAAAAGGGGTATGCTCTTCACTTTAATAGCCAAGAAGTACCGGTCGTTAGTGGAAAAGCTGCCGGCGTCAAAGCCATTAATCTAAAAGATGACGATATAGTCACTTCAGCCTTTGCGATCACGACTGATACATTTTACATATTGACTCAGCGTGGCAGTCTTAAGCGTATGGCAGTTGGAGATATTCCTCTGACCAAGCGTGCTGGTCGAGGATTACAGGTGCTTCATGAATTGAAGTCTAAGCCCCATCGTATCTTTATGGCTGCTCCAGTGCGCTCAGACGCTCAAGTGGGAGAATTGGATCTATTCTCAACAGTTTCAGAGAGTACTGGAGATGAGCAGGTCCTTAAAATTATCTCTAAAACTGGTACTGTTAGCCAAGTCGATCTGACTCATTTATCCTTGTCTGGACGCACTAGCAATGGTAGCTTTATATCAGATACCATTTCAGATGAAGAAGTATTAGAAGCTTATGAAATTTAGCGATAGGCATTAAAAAGCATTCTCTGTGCTGGATTGAGAGTCTAGCGAGGATGCTTTTTTTGATTGAGACAGATAGTGTGAGGAAAGAATAGCCCAATTTAAAAACAAGTATTGAAGTTTTATTTAAGGTTTGCTATACTCTTAAGGGAATTATAAGTTTAGGAGGCTTATGATGAAAGGTTTATCAATTAATGGCCGATACTTGGTTTTGGTATCTTTAATGGTTGTTTTTGCTTTCTTCAGTGCTAGTGGGATAGTAGTGGCTGAAAGTGTTTCATCCCTACCTGATATTAGTCAGGAAGTGAGTCAGCCTGTATCAGATGATGGTCTTTCTAGTCAGATTATTACAGAGCAGACACCATCTGATCTGGATACCGTACCTATGCAAGAATCGGAGTCCCTTACTGATGAAAAGGTGGAAACAGCTGATTCGCTAGCTCAAGATGTGAAACCTGCTCCAGCTATCGAGCCAAAAATTCAGCCAGTTCCTAAGAGGATGGACGATCATAATTCTGCAGTGAGTACAGAGGAAACAGATCTTGTTGCTCACTCAGAGACTTCTGCAGGACGAAATGCGATTAGTGCAGAAGCCCAATCACAACCAAAAGCACAAGTAAATCAATCGACTTCTCAGGTAGAGTCGGTTAGAAGTCAGTCAAAAGAAGAAGTGGATAGTTCCTTACAAGAACAACCTGCGGGACTTCCAGAGACAGGTGACGACAACTCACGTGCGTTAGGACTATTAGTGTTGTCCACTTTATTAGCCCTAACGACAATTGTTGTTAAAGAGAAAAGATCAAAACATCATTGATGGTATGTCAATGATGTTTTATTTTACTCAGGATAGAACCATATAGTTTTTAAAGTCTTTACAGGAAGAGAAATCAACAGAATTGTCAGAATTTTGAAAAAACGCTTGAAAATTTATTGGAAAAGGTCTACAATGTTAAGCACATGAAAGAAAGAGGTTTTTAGTATGACTGTAGACTTAGATTGGGAAAACCTAGGATTTGCTTACCATAAATTGCCATTTCGCTACATTTCTTATTATAAAGATGGTAAATGGGATGATGGTAGATTGACTGAAGATGCGACTCTACATGTTTCAGAGAGTTCTCCGGCTCTGCACTATGGGCAACAAGCTTTTGAAGGACTAAAGGCTTATCGGACAAAAGATGGTTCGATTCAGCTTTTTCGTCCTGATGAAAATGCCAAACGCCTTCAACGCACAGCAGATCGGCTCTTGATGCCTCAGGTTTCAACTGACAAATTTGTTGATGCTGTTAAGCAAGTGGTTAAGGCCAATCAAGACTATGTTCCACCATATGGGACAGGTGCTACTCTTTATCTTCGTCCCCTTCTAATTGGTGTTGGTGATGTTATCGGGGTTCATCCAGCTGAAGAGTATATTTTCACAGTTTTTGCTATGCCGGTTGGTAACTATTTTAAGGGTGGTTTGGCGCCTACAAATTTCTTGATTCAAGATGACTATGACCGAGCAGCACCGCATGGTACTGGTGCTGCTAAGGTTGGAGGTAATTATGCAGCCAGTCTTTTACCAGGAAAGTTAGCTCATGATCGTAAGTTTTCAGATGTTATCTATCTGGATCCTGCAACTCATACTAAGATTGAAGAAGTGGGATCGGCTAACTTTTTTGGCATTACCAAGGATAATGAGTTTATCACCCCATTTAGCCCTTCTATTTTGCCTTCTATTACGAAGTATTCCTTGCTCTATCTCGCAAAAGAACGTTTCGGCATGACTGCTATAGAAGGAGATGTTCACATCGATGAGTTGGATAAATTTGTTGAGGCAGGTGCCTGCGGTACAGCGGCAGTCATTTCTCCCATTGGTGGTGTTCAGCATGGTGATGATTTCCATGTCTTCTACAGTGAGACAGAAGTTGGTCCTGTGACTCGCCAGCTCTATGAAGAGCTGACAGGCATTCAGTTTGGTGATAAAGAAGCACCAGAAGGTTGGATTTATAAAGTGGATTAAAGCACGAGAAAGGGCTTGCTCTTGCAAGCCTTTTTGTTTTTGTGTAAAATGAAGGAAATATTCATGAAATCGGAGAAAGAAATGGCAAAAAAAGATAAAAAAATAGAAATTCAGCTGATAGATGCAAAAGTAGAAGTATCTGGTAAGGAAATTGATGGCTATGCTATGGTTATTGGTAAGCGCTCAGTAGGCCAAATTGTTGAACTGGAAGATCAGTTTGCAACAGTGGAGCAAGGTGCTTTGGGAACGGTTTATCAGAGTATGGATCAAGCGGTAGAGAGCATCATCGAAAATTACAATTTAAATCATTAAAACGGTTGACAGTTTAGCTTTATTTATGTTAGACTAAAAACTAGTTGCTGGAGAGGTAGCGAAGTGGCTAAACGCGGCGGACTGTAAATCCGCTCCTTCGGGTTCGGGGGTTCGAATCCCTCCCTCTCCATTGGGCGTGCATATGCAGATAATTGAGTTTTACTTCAGCGTCCTTTTTGGGGTATAGCCAAGCGGTAAGGCAAGGGACTTTGACTCCCTCATGCGTTGGTTCGAATCCAGCTACCCCAGTCTGAGGTATTAGGTCATTGCCTAGGACCGTTTACTTATTACGGGTTTGCCTTAAGAAATATAGTGTTGCCAGGAGTGGGGAATCCCACTCCTGCTGGAGGATTTTTTAGAATGAATGAATTTGAAGATTTGCTAAACAGTGTTAGCGAAGTTAACCCTGGTGATGTTGTCACTGCTGAAGTTTTGACAGTTGATAATGGTCAAGCAAACGTAATCATAGAAGGTACTGGTATCGAGGGTGTTTTGACGCTTCGTGAGTTGACTAATGATCGTGAAGCAGACATCAATGACTTTGTTAAATCTGGTGATAAGATTGAAGTTCTTGTGCTTCGTCAAGTCGTTGGTAAAGATACTGATACGGTGACTTATCTTGTCTCTAAAAAACGCTTGGAAGCACGCAAAGCTTGGGATAAACTTGTTGGTCGTGAAGAAGAAGTTGTTACTGTTAAAGGCACTCGTGCTGTTAAGGGTGGACTTTCTGTCGAATTTGAAGGTCTTCGTGGCTTTATCCCTGCTTCAATGCTCGATACTCGTTTTGTACGTAATACAGAACAATTTGTAGGGCAAGATATTGAAGCTAAAATTAAGGAAGTTGATCCAGCTGAGAATCGTTTCATCCTTTCTCGTCGTGAAGTAGTAGAAGAACAAACTGCTGCTGCTCGCCAAGAAGTGTTCTCTAAACTTGAAGTTGGTTCTATTGTTACTGGTAAAGTAGCACGTTTGACAAGTTTTGGAGCTTTCGTTGATCTCGGTGGTGTTGATGGTCTTGTTCATGTGACTGAGCTATCTCATGAGCGCAATGTATCTCCAAAATCTGTAGTATCTGTTGGAGATGAAATTGATGTTAAAGTTTTGGCGATTGATGAAGAAGCTGGACGTGTATCTCTGTCATTGAAAGCTACAACGCCTGGTCCATGGGATGGTGTTGATCAGAAGTTGGCTGCCGGTGATGTTATCGACGGAACTGTTAAACGTTTGACAGACTTCGGAGCTTTTGTAGAAGTATTACCAGGTATTGATGGTTTGGTACATATTTCACAAATTTCACATAAGCGTGTTGAAAATCCAAAAGATGTGCTTTCAGTAGGTCAAGAAGTTCAAGTCAAAGTGCTTGAAGTGAATTCTGATGCAGAGCGAGTATCTCTATCAATCAAGGCTCTTCAAGAACGTCCGGCTCAAGAAGAAGGTGAATCTTCTGAAAGACGTCAATCACGTCCTCGTCGTCAAAAACGTGAAAAACGTGATTTCGAGTTACCAGAAACTCAAACTGGTTTCTCAATGGCTGACCTTTTTGGTGATATCGAGCTATAATAATAGGAGGCTTAGGCCTCTTTTTATTTTTCTCTAGATTCTTTTGTGATGGCATGGTATAATAATAGGCGTTTCCATCCTTAGTGTAATGGATATCACGTAAGATTCCGGTTCTTGAGATAGGGGTTCGATTCCCTTAGGATGGATATGTTTAAGTAGTTTATTACAAATTTTTATCATAGCCATTTAGGTTATCTGGTATTACAGTATTAATCTGGTTGATTTTAAATAGTATCAAGGAGTCTGAGCTTTTGTTTCAGACTTTTTAGTTCTTTTTACTTTTCTTTATGAACTTGAGATTCTAATGAGAAAGAGATAGAGGGGGTCAACTTTTGCTATTTTTAGGGCCTTTTGTTATAATTTAAGAATAGTTTTGCGGGGTCGTTACGGATTCGACAGGCACTATGTGATATATTTTGCAACTCGGGTGGCGCCGTTAACGCTCAGTTAAATATAACTGCAAAAAATACTAATTCTTACGCTATCGCTGCCTAAACAACAGCTAGTGTAATCTTCTATGGGATTGCTTGTGTCCCACTAGAAGGTTTTATTTAGCAGCAAGCTACGTTTGATCATTTCCTAGCTGATTAAAAAGAGACTTATAGGATCGCTAGATGAGGGCTTGAGTTATGTGCCGTCGTTTGGTTAAATCAATACATAACCTATGGTTGTAGATAAATATATTGGCAGGTGTTTGGACGTGGGTTCGACTCCCACCGGCTCCATATATTCTTGCATCTGATAAGGAGATTGAGAAATGAAGAAGTTTATGACTGGACTAGCTCTGGTGTGTGCCCTAGTGCTGTTGGGTGCTTGTCAGAAAAAGGCAGAAACCAAGTCTTCAGAGGCTGGTAATTTGTTAACCTCATCAACTAGTTCAACAGATTCTAAGGCACTAGCTGTGCGTCAAAATTTTGATGAGATTAAATTAGCTACTGCTAAGAAAAATTTTACTGATGGGACAAAATTAGCTAAGTTGAAAGAGTACTTTGGGGTACCTAGCAGTCACAAGACCGAAAAGCCTGAGTCAGGGAACATCACTCTTGATGTCTATCATTGGACAGTGGAAGGTGTGTCAGTTGAGGTCAAACTTTATAAAGATAGTGCCTTGGTTCGTTCTATTCAGGGATTTTCTTACAGTCGTAGCATGACGATCAACAAGGGCACTTTTGACAAGATTAAAAAGGGAGATAGCTATTCTGATATGGTGGCTCGCCTAGGCTCTCCGGACAGTCTATCAGAGGCTGTATCATCTGGTAAGACAGAGTTGCAGGCTGTTTGGTATAGTAATGTTAAGTCAGCTAGTAGCGATAATCAGGCTCAAATGGTTCTGATTTTCAAGAATGGTAAATTAACAGATAAGCAAGAAAGCAATATTGCTTCAAAATAATTGAAGTATTCCATTGTAATTATGAGTAATGCTAGAAGGCTGAGATGTTTCATCTCAGTCTTTTTGAATAGTTATTATAAGGCGTAAAATTGTGAGATTCGTAGTATAATGATAGGTAGATGACTGTATGATAGAAAGGATAAGTGATGTTTGTACCCCTAGATACAAAAACTGTATATAGTTTTATGGATAGTTTGGTCGATATTTCTACCTACATCAAAAAAGGGAAGGAACTTGGCTACAGCCATCTGGGTATTATGGATCGTCATAATCTGTATGCAGCCTATTCCTTTATCACTCAAGCTCAAAAAGCGGGGATCAAGCCTGTTCTTGGACTTGAGTTGGAGGTCTTGGTGGGCGATGAGCCTTTGCTAGTTCAGGCAATCGCCCTGGACACGGTTGGCTATAAACGTTTGCTTGTGTTATCAACTTTACAAATGTCTGGAGAGTTGAAACTTGAAGATTTGAACCGTGATCACCAAGGTCTTGCCTATATTTTGCCAGAGTCTACCAAGCTGATAGATCAGGACTTGGGATTTGATTTTTATATCGGTGTAACTGCTCGATCGACCCAGAAGGAGTTTGATCATCCTGTCCTTCCTATCCAAACGGTTAGATACTTTGAGGATAGTGATAGGGAAGCATTGCAGGTTTTACATGCGATTAGAGATAACCTCTCCCTAAAAGATGTTCCCTCGCCTGCTGCCCATCAGCGCTTATATGCTAGATCTGATATAGAAGCTGTCTTTAGAGAGAAGTATCCAGATAGTCTAGCTAATTTAGAAAAGTTACTCAGTCAAGTAAACTATCAGTTTGATCATAGTTTAAAACTCCCTCGTTTTAATCGGGAGAAAGAAGCACGCTTGGAATTGAGAGAAAGAGCAGAACAGGGCTTGCTTGAAAAAGAGTTAACCTCATCTATTTATCGGGAGCGACTAGAACATGAATTAAATATCATTCATCAAATGGGGTTTGATGACTATTTTTTAATCGTTTGGGACTTGTTGCGCTTTGGTCGTAGTCGTGACTATTATATGGGGATGGGACGTGGATCAGCAGCTGGTAGTTTGGTGGCCTATGCTTTAGACATTACAGGAATTGATCCTGTGGCAAATAATCTTCTTTTTGAACGTTTTTTAAATGTTGAACGCTATAGCATGCCTGATATTGACATTGATTTGCCAGATGTTTACCGTGCTGAATTTCTGCACTATGTCAGGGAACGTTACGGAAGTCGCCATTCGGCTCAGATTGTAACCTTTTCAACTTTTGGGGCTAAGCAAGCGATTCGTGATGTTTTTAAAAGATTTGGGGCGGCTGAATATGAGCTGACTACTATTACGCGAAAGATTGGCTTTAAGGATAATCTGCGTTTGGTTTATGATAATAATATGTCTTTTAGGCAGATTATTAATGCCAAGGCTGAGTATCAAAAGGCTTTTGCTATTGCCTTAAAAATAGAGGGGCAACCTAGGCAGACCTCTATTCATGCGGCAGGTGTTGTGATGAGCGATGATGATCTGACTAATCATATTCCTCTGAAACCTGGTGAAGATATGATGATTACCCAATATGATGCTCCTAGTGTTGAGGCAAACGGGATGCTTAAAATGGATTTTTTGGGACTCAGAAATCTGACCTTTGTGCAGCGAATGGCTGAAAAGCTCAAGGAGGAAGAGGATATTGATCTAGATATTAAATCTATTGATCTCAATGATCCCCAAACTTTAAACTTATTTGCACAAGGTCGCACAAAAGGGATTTTTCAGTTTGAGCAAGCAGGGGCAATTAATCTCCTTAAGCGCATTAAACCTAAGACGTTTGAGGATGTTGTAGCGACCACTAGTCTCAATCGCCCGGGTGCTAGTGACTATACGGAAAATTTTATCAAACGTCGCTTTGGTAAAGAACCAATAGACCTCATTGATCCTCTGATTGCTCCTATTTTGGAAGGTACCTATGGTATTATGCTCTATCAGGAGCAGGTTATGCAGATTGCGCAGATTTACGCTGGTTTTACCTTAGGTAAAGCTGATCTCTTGCGCCGAGCAATGTCCAAAAAAAATGCGACAGAGATGCAGGAAATGAAAGCTGATTTCATGTCGGGGGCTAAGGCATTGAAGCGTGATATGGTGATTGCTGAGGATCTATTTCAAAGAATGGCCAAATTTGCCGGTTATGGCTTTAATCGCAGTCACGCTTTTGCTTATTCTGCTTTAGCCTTCCAGTTAGCCTATTTTAAGGCCCATTATCCCTCAATTTTTTACGATGTCATGCTTAATTATTCAAGCAGTGATTATATTACGGATGCCTTGGATTCTGGCTTTCAGATAGGACGTTTGACTATCAATAATATTCCTTATACCGATAAGATTTCTCATGGGCAGATTTATATGGGGCTGAAAAACTTGAAGGGCTTCCCTAGAGACTTGGCTTACTGGATTATTGAGCAGCGTCCCTTTGCGTCGGTGGAAGATTTTTTCACCCAGTTACCTCGACAGTATCAAAAGTTGGAGCTCGTGATTCCTTTGGTCAAGATTGGTCTTTTTGATTCTTTTGATTCCAATCGTAAAAAAATAGAAGACAATATTGAAGCACTTTTCACCTTTGTCAATGAATTAGGCAGTCTCTTTGCAGAATCCTCCTATCATTGGGTAGAAGCCCAGGACTATACAGCCAGTCAAAAATATGACATGGAAGTAGAATTGCTTGGTGTAGGGATTAGCCCGCATCCTTTAGCTATCCTCTCTAAGGAGTTGCGTGGCTCCTATACACCTTTTGATGATCTAATAGAGCAAGAACAAGTTACAGTACTTGGTCAAATCGAGAGTGTACGTGTTATTAGAACCAAGTCAAAAGGAGAGCAGATGGCCTTTTTGAGCCTTAGTGATACTAAGCGTAGACTCGATGTTACTCTCTTTCCGGAAACGTATAAAGTCTGGCAAGCATCCTTAAAAGAAGGAGATATTGTTTATGTTAGTGGTCGCACGCAAGAGAGAAATGGGGCCTTGCAGCTAATAATGCAATCTTTAGAGACGGTTAGTCGTGAAAGATTTTGGATACAAGTAGATAATCATGATAAGGATCAGGAAATCGCAGCGATATTGAAGCGCTATCCAGGAAATATACCAGTAGTATTGCACTATCAAGATAGCAATCAAACACTGCAGAGTCATAAGATCCATGTTTCAAAATCTCAAGAACTTCAAAATGAGCTTCAGGCAGTGACGTTGAAAACGATTTATCACTAAAAACTTGTTAGAAATAGAAGCATTTTAATACTGAGTGTGCTATAATTAAAGGGTTAAAAAGAAAAAAGGAGTATCAGGTAGAATGAAACGTATTGCTGTTTTGACCAGTGGTGGAGATGCCCCTGGGATGAACGCTGCTGTTCGTGCAGTTGTTCGTAAAGCAATTGCTGAAGGCATGGAAGTCTTCGGTATTAATCGTGGTTATGCTGGTATGGTTGATGGGGATATCATTCCTTTTGATGCTAAAAGTGTAACTGACATTATTAATCGTGGTGGAACCTTTCTTCAGTCTGCTCGTTACCCTGAGTTTGCCACTCTTGAGGGCCAACTTAAAGGGATTGAGCAGCTAAAAAAACACGGCATTGAAGGTGTTGTCGTTGTTGGTGGTGATGGTTCTTATCACGGTGCTATGCGCTTGACTGAGCATGGCTTCCCTGCTGTTGGTCTTCCAGGTACGATAGATAATGATATCGTTGGTACTGATTACACTATTGGATTTGATACTGCTGTAACAACAGCCGTAGATGCCCTGGATAAACTTCGTGACACATCCTATAGTCATAACCGTACCTTTGTTGTTGAGGTGATGGGACGTAATGCTGGTGATATTGCTCTTTGGGCTGGTATTGCAGCTGGTGCTGATCAAATTATTGTTCCAGAGGAAGATTATGATATCAATGACGTTGTTGCCAAGGTAAAAGACGGTTATGAAAACAAGGGCAAGAAGCGCCATATCATTGTCTTGGCTGAAGGTGTTATGGGTGCCGATGAATTTGCTGCGAAGATGAAGGAAGCTGGTGATACTAGCGATCTTCGTGCGACAAATCTTGGTCATATTGTGCGTGGAGGAGCTCCGACAGCACGTGATCGTGTACTTGCTTCATGGATGGGTGCCCACGCTGTTGACTTACTTAAAGAAGGCCGAGGTGGTCTTGCTATTGGTATCCATAATGAAGCGTTGGTAGAGAGTCCAATCCTAGGAACAGCTGAGGAAGGTGCCCTATTTAGTCTAGCTGAAGATGGTAGCATTATCGTTAACACTCCGCATAAAGCTCGCCTTGACTTTGCTGATTTGGCACGTAGCTTAACTTACTAATTATTATTTTAAAAAAAACTAGTTAAATCTGTCCCAATAGGGATTTAAAATAGAGGGAGTTCATATTATCATGAATAAACGCGTAAAAATTGTTGCAACACTCGGTCCTGCGGTAGAAATCCGTGGCGGTAAGAAATTTGGTGATGATGGCTATTGGGGTGAAAGCCTCGATCATGAAGCATCAGCACAAAATATTGCTAACCTAATCAGTGAAGGTGCTAATGTCTTTCGTTTTAACTTCTCACATGGTGATCATGCAGAGCAAGGTGAACGTATGGAAGTTGTGCGTAAAGCTGAGGAAATTGCTGGTCAAAAAGTTGGTTTCTTGCTTGATACAAAAGGACCTGAAATTCGTACTGAGTTGTTTGCAGATGATGCGAAGGAATACTCTTACAAAACTGGTGACAAACTTCGTGTTGCTACAAAACAAGGAATCCAATCTACTAAAGATGTTATTGCATTGAATGTTGCTGGTGCCCTTGATATTTACGATGATGTTGAAATTGGTAAACAAATTCTTGTAGATGATGGTAAGCTTGGTCTTCGTGTTGTTGGGAAAGACGATGCTACTCGTGAATTCGAAGTTGAAGTTGAAAACGATGGTATCATTGCTAAACAAAAGGGTGTTAATATCCCTAATACTAAAATTCCATTCCCAGCTTTGGCAGAACGTGATAATGCAGATATCCGCTTTGGTTTGGAACAAGGACTTAACTTCATCGCAATTTCATTCGTACGTACAGCTAAAGATGTGAACGAAGTGCGTGCTATCTGTGAAGAAACAGGTAATGGTCATGTTAAATTGTTGGCTAAGATTGAAAACCAACAAGGGATTGAAAACATCGATGAAATTATCGAAGCTGCTGATGGTATCATGATTGCGCGTGGTGACATGGGTATTGAGGTACCATTTGAAATGGTTCCAGTCTACCAAAAAATGATCATCACCAAGGTTAATGCTGCTGGTAAAATTGTTGTTACAGCGACAAATATGTTGGAAACAATGACTGATAAGCCACGTGCAACTCGTTCTGAAGTTTCTGATGTCTTCAACGCTGTTATCGATGGTACAGATGCTACTATGCTTTCTGGTGAGTCTGCCAATGGTAAATATCCTCGTGAATCCGTTCGTACAATGGCTACGATTGATAAAAATGCTCAAACTCTTTTGAAAGAGTACGGTCGTTTGGATTCTTCAAAATTTGAACGTTCTACTAAGACAGATGTAGTGGCTTCTGCTGTTAAAGATGCCACTAACTCTATGAATATCAAGTTGGTTGTGACCATTACAGAATCTGGAAACACTGCTCGTTTGATTTCTAAATATCGTCCGGAAGCTGATATCTTAGCTGTTACTTTCGATGAAAAAATCCAAAAATCATTGATGCTTAACTGGGGTGTTATTCCAATTATTGCTGATAAACCTGCATCAACTGATGACATGTTTGAAGTTGCTGAACGTGAAGCTGTTAAGTCTGGTCTTGTACAATCAGGTGACGATATTGTGATTGTTGCTGGTGTACCTGTAGGTTCAGGCGGTACAAACACTATGCGTGTTCGCACAATCAAATAAGATAGAAAGAGTCCGAAAGGGCTTTTTTATTATTTGCTATTGAATCATTTAATTAGAACATCGCTAGAGAATGTTGACTGAGGATTAGCCACCTTTTAAAATTGTTGTCATCATGTTATAATGGTGAGGATTGAAAGGAGCACTAATGGTAAGACGTGATCTCATAAGAAATATTTTGCTCGCTTTGATTGTTATTTTAATAGTCATATTGTTTCGTATTTTCTTCTTTTCAACCTTCAAGGTAACGGATGATAGTAGCAATCATTATCTAGCATCCGGTGATATTGTCACTATTGCTAAGCAACGTTCCCCCTTGGTAAGAGATTTTGTCGTCTATGAGGTAGATGGTAAGGAGTATATGGGCCGGATCATTGCTAAGGAAGGGCAAGAAGTCACATCAATGGATGATGTTCTTTATGTTGATCACAAGGTCAACAAAGAACCCTATCTAAAAAAAGATAAGAATCGTTTTTTAAAAACAGCCCAAGCTGATCATTTTTATACAGAAGATTTTTCAATTAATAGCTTAAATGGAAATGATAAGACTAATACGATTTCTAAAGATAGTTATCTGATTTTAAATGATAATCGGCAAAATAAGCAGGACAGCCGTTCATTTGGTCTGATTAAGAAGAGTCAGATTAAGGGAGTAGCCTCTACTCGTATTTGGCCTTTGGATAAATTTGGATTTATCTCAGTAGAGTAAAGCAGCCTGGCACGGCTGTTTTTCTTTTTGGTAATTGAACTATACCAATTTTTGAAGTTGACAAATAAATAGGCTTTATTTATAATGTATTCATAGTTTATAAATAAAAAAAGACTATACCAATTAAGGATAAAATTAAAAAGGAGAGGCAGTTTAATTCTGCCGATTAATTGTATGTGTGGAATTGTTGGTGTCGTAGGTAATGCTAATGCGACAGATATTTTGATTCAAGGATTGGAAAAATTAGAATACCGTGGTTATGATTCTGCTGGTATTTATGTTACCGATGGGCAGTCTAATCATCTGATTAAAGCAGTTGGGCGAATTGCTCAATTGGAAGAAAAGGTAGGAGATACCAAGGGAACAGCAGGAATTGGTCATACACGCTGGGCAACTCATGGACCAGCTAGCGAAGTTAATGCCCATCCACATCAATCCCAAACATCACGTTTTACCCTGGTGCATAATGGTGTGATTGAAAACTATTTGACTATCAAGGAAACTTATTTGACTGGTCATGATTTTAAAGGGCAAACTGATACTGAAATTGCTGTTCATTTGATTGGTAAGTTTGTTGAAGAAGATGAGCTACCTGTTCTTGAAGCTTTTAAGAAAGCCTTGTCTATTATTGAAGGATCTTATGCATTTGCGCTTATGGATTCAGAGGATTCAGAGACTATTTATGTTGCTAAAAACAAATCTCCTCTTTTGATTGGTCTGGGAGATGGTTATAATATGGTCTGTTCCGATGCTATGGCTATGATCCGTGAAACAAACCAATTTATGGAAATTCATGATAAAGAATTGGTTATTGTAAAAGCATCCGGTGTAGAGGTTCAGGATTATAATGGTAAGGTTCAGGAACGCTCTAGCTATACAGCAGAGTTGGATCTTTCCGATATTGGTAAAGGAACTTATCCATTTTATATGCTCAAGGAGATTGACGAACAGCCTACTGTTATGCGCAAGTTAATCAACACTTATGCTGACGCGGCTGGTAAGATGACAGTCGATAAGGATATTATTACCTCAGTTCAAGAAGCTGATCGTCTTTATATCTTGGCGGCTGGTACTTCTTACAATGCTGGTTTTGCAGCTAAGTCTATGCTGGAGCAATTGACTGATACACCTGTTGAGCTCGGAGTTGCTTCAGAATGGGGTTACAATATGCCACTTTTGAGCAAAAAGCCTATGTTTATTTTGCTCAGCCAGTCTGGTGAAACAGCAGATAGTCGTCAAGTATTGGTTAAGGCTAATGAGATGGGAATTCCAAGCTTAACAGTGACCAATGTTCCGGGATCCACTCTATCACGTGAAGCTAGCTATACTATGCTTCTGCATGCTGGACCTGAAATTGCGGTTGCTTCTACTAAGGCTTACACAGCTCAGATAGCAGCACTTGCCTTTTTGGCTAAGGCTGTTGGTGAGGCTAATGGTAAGCAAGAAGCTATTGATTTTGATCTTGTGCATGAATTATCTATTGTGGCACAGTCTATTGAGTCAACACTTTCTGAAAAAGATCTTATTGCCGATAAGGTCTCTGCCCTTCTTCCAGATAGTCGTAATGCTTTCTATATTGGACGTGGTAACGATTATTATGTGGCGATGGAAGCTTCGCTGAAGTTAAAGGAAATTTCCTATATTCAATGTGAAGGTTTTGCGGCAGGTGAATTAAAGCATGGAACCATTTCATTGATTGAAGAAGGCGTACCTGTATTAGCCTTGATTTCTTCGAGTGAGAAGGTTGCGGCTCATACTCGTGGTAATATTCAAGAGGTTGCAGCACGTGGGGCTAATGTCCTTACGATTGTAGAGGAAGGACTAGCTCAAGATGGTGATGATATTGTTGTCAATAAGGTTCATCCTTATCTAGCAAGTATTTCCATGGTTATTCCTACACAATTAATTGCTTATTATGCTTCTTTACAGCGTGGTTTGGATGTTGATAAGCCACGTAATCTTGCTAAGGCGGTTACAGTTGAATAATAGTATCAACGATCTCAATCTGATGTTGAGATCGTTTTCTAATAAAAAATGAGATCCAGCTGCGCTAGGATCTCGTTTTTCTTAACTATTAGTACCCATATCTAATATAAGAGAGTTTTCTAATTGTGGTTAGATATTCTTCTGCTTGATTAGTCAATAGGATGTGATTTTCTCTTAGAACTTTAGAGACTGCGATATTGAAGCCAGTTAAAATAGCAGGAATTGGCATTTGTCTTTCTTCTAGTTTTCTTTGATAAGTTTTTAGTACTTCTTGTAAGGCCTGACTGTCCTCTATTTTTCTTACTTCCTTAATCAGGTTTTTGAGGGTGGATAGAGCAAGATCTTGTCTTTCCTCGCTGCCTGCAAACCATTTTAGTGGAGCCATATGATTTCCTTCTTTCTAAGCAACTGCATTACTAGGATTTTAACTCTTATAGGATATGGATAGGTTTAATCTCTGATTTAGTATAATCTATTTTGATCTATTTGTGGGCGTCATGTCATGAACGGTAGTGATTTTGTCATGAATGGTTAGGATATTGAAGAAGAGAGGCTATGACAAATTTTTTTTGCCAAAATTTGAGTGTTATGGCAAAAAATTTTCTCCTATAATAGACTCATAGAAAAAGGAGGATTTATCTATGAATGAAGGTAATTCTTTGAAGCTCAGAATCCAAAAGTTGGGGACTGCGCTTTCTAATATGGTTATGCCAAACATTCCAGCCTTAATTGCTTGGGGTGTTTTGACGGCCTTGTTTATTCCGGATGGTTATTTGCCAAATCCACAACTCAACCTAATCGTTAATCCTATGTTGGTGTATTTGATTCCAACTTTGATTGGATTTACAGGTGGTAAGAATATTTATGAGCACCGCGGAGGTGTTGTTGGTGCTATTGCCACTTTTGGTGCTATCACTGGTACCCAAGGTAGCTTGATGGTCAATAGTCTGATCAGTGGACTGGATCCGGCGACTATGTCTGCCAGTGAATTTGTCACTAAATATTCAGATATTGTGGCTAATGGTAAACCCAATGTTACTATGATTGTCGGTGCTATGATCATGGGACCTCTAGGGGCTTGGTGTATCAAGAAGTTTGATGAAGTTGTTCAGCCTAAGGTCAAAACTGGCTTTGAAATGTTGGTGAATAATTTCTCTGCTGGTCTTATCGGCTTTGGTCTGATGTTGGTTGCCTATTTTGGTGTCGGTCCCATTGTTGCGACTTTGACAGAATGGGTTGGTCAAGGAGTTGAGGCTATTGTAAAAGTTCATTTGTTGCCATTGGCTAATGTGATCATTGAACCTGCCAAAATTCTCTTCCTTAATAATGCTCTTAATCATGGTATTTTTACGCCACTTGGTACTGAGCAAGTGGCAGAAGCGGGTAAATCGGTCTTCTTCTTGCTTGAAGCCAATCCTGGTCCTGGTTTGGGAATTCTTATTGCTTATGCTTTATTTGGTAAGGGTTCTGCTAAATCTTCATCATGGGGAGCAATGATTATCCACTTCTTTGGTGGTATTCATGAAATTTACTTCCCTTATGTCATGATGAAACCAGCTATGTTCTTAGCTGTCATTGCCGGTGGTGTGTCAGGGACATTTACCTTCCAGCTTCTGGATGCCGGGCTTAAGTCGCCTGCATCTCCTGGCTCTGTCATTGCTATTATGCTAATGTCTCCTAAGGGGATCGGTGCGCATTTGGCAGTTTTAGGTGGTATTTTGGTTGCGACAGTCGTTTCTTTCCTTATCGGAGCAATTATTTTGAAGGCTGATAAGTCTGACGTTTCATTGGAAGAAGCTCAAGCAGCGACTCAGGCGGCTAAGGCAGAATCAAAAGGGCAGTCTGAAGAAGTTGCACTGCCTGATTCAAATGCTATTACGAGTGATAATATTAAGCAAATTATCTTTGCCTGTGATGCGGGTATGGGTAGCTCAGCTATGGGTGCCTCTATCTTGCGTGATAAGGTGAAGAAATCAGGTCTGGATATTCCAGTGACTAATATGGCTATATCTAACTTGACTGATAAAGATCATACCTTGATTGTCACTCAAGAAGAGTTGGCTGCTCGTGCAGCAGAGCGAACACCAAGTGCAGCCCATGTAATGGTTGATAATTTCTTAGCAACACCTAGATATGATGAAATTGTCAGTCTCTTGGCTGGTGAGGCTCAAGGAGGTGCAACAACTGTTACTCAAACTAATGAAGCCGATCGTGATGGCGTTGATTTAAACTATATTGACGAAGCTGTGTTTGCTTATGGACTTGCAGAAGGGTCAGCGACTATGGGACAAGCGACTTTAGAGGTGATCTTTAAGGCAAATGGAATCGGTATTCCAATTTCCAAGGTAGCTAATGCTCAGTTGGGTAACTTCAATGCTAAAAATATCCTGATTATTACCTCTATTGCCAATCAATCAGATGCTCAAAAATTTGCGCCAGATGCTCAGTTCTTAGTTGTTGATAGTTTGGTGACTACACCAGAGTATGACAAGATGGTTGATCGGATGCATAAATAAGGCTATAGCATCTTGTTAGCTAAAGTAGTGTATAATGAGGCCATGATATTTAATAAACGTGAAGAAAAATTGATTAAAGCTTTCCTGGAGGTTGGAAAGCTTTCGGTTGATGACAGTCAAAAGATTTTAGGTGTCTCACAAAGAACAGCCTATCGAGTGTTGTCTGAGCTAACGAATAGCTTAAAACAGTTGAATATAGATCTGATAAAAGATCATAAGAAGTATGTTCTAGCTGGTGATCTATCAAAATTAAGTGGACTTTATACTCTGGAGAATTACAGCCGCAGTGAACGTCTGAGTCTGATTACACGTGACTTATTATTGAGTGATTCTGCCTTAACCAATGCGTATTTCCAAGAGCGTTTTGGTGTTAGCAATGTCACGATTATTCAAGATATTAATGCTATTGAGGAGCGTTTGCAGTCCTTTGATGTTAGCCTTGAGCGAAAACAGGGTTATCTGTTGATCCTAGATTCTGAGAAAAGGCGTTATTTACTAGCTGTTTTATTGACTCATGACCTAACTACTGATGATTTTTATCAAGGCAGGCTAGAAAGTCTACCTGATTCTCTTACTGAGCCGATTAAGCTTGCTCAGAAGGCTTTTAAGGAAAATCAGGGACTTATTCCGGATATGGATCCAAAATTGCTTCAATTTTTTGTGATTCTCTTAGGCCTTTCTAATCAATTTGGTCAGGTTTCTACAGTGCACCATATCAGTAAGCGGGCTGTGGAGTTGTCACAACATCTCTTTTACAGTTTGGCTAGACTTTCAGGTGATGTTTACAAAAGCGATGAGATTCTGTACTGGGCCAGTCAATTAGACAGTCTTTATATCAAGCGGCAAGACAATCCTTTGTATGTAGAAAATTTTGACAGTCCTTATTTTTACAGTGTGACGAATCTTATTGATAAATTATCATCTTTTACAAAGATTAATTTTGTCAAAGATAAGACCTTGTTTAAATTTTTGTTCCATCATCTTCGTTTAAGCTTGGCGGTGCCTAATCTTTTTCCTGATCAATCGGTGTCCTCAATAGCTCATGTCGTTGCCTTTCAAAATGACTTTTTGCATCGCCTTATTAGGCAGGTTGTTAAAGATTTGTTTCCAGCTTACATTCAAACGGAAGCAGAATTTGAGCTGATCACCTTGCACTTTGCATCCAGCTTAAGGCGAAGTCCTGATATTTATCCTATCCAGGTGCTTATGCTGACGGATCAACGTCCCTTAGCAACGGAGCTACTTCTTACCAGAATTAAATCTATTGCTCCCTTTATCCAATCCATCCAAGTTAAGCGTACACAAGATTTTCTTGTCGAAGATTTAGATCAGTATGATTATGTCCTATCAACTAGTCCAACTGATCAAAAGGGGATTGATGTGATTGCTAGCTTTCCTAATAATGCTGAACTCTTACGTCTTCAGGAAAGACTGCAGAGGGTCCAACTGGAGCGTGATGAGCGCCGTGAGCAGAGTTTTGAGCTGGCTGGTCAGACAGTGCTCAAGGATTATTTGGGGGCGAGTCGTCAGATTTTAGAACAATTTTATCTAGAGCAGATCGATAACAGCGAGACATTTGAAAAGACTGTTTCAGAAATTGTGCCACTGCTTAAAGGGATCAATGATTCTTCTTATCTGATAAATAAGCTATTGAAGCGCTTTGAGATTAGCCCATTTGCTATTCCAGAGACAGGATTAGCCCTACTTCATACGCAATCTCATACTGTTGATGTCAGTCAGTTTGTGGTCTATGAATTGGCTACTCCAATAGAAGTAGTCTCCATGGATAATAGCCGGGAGAAGGTGAGTCGGATTTTAGTCATGTTGACCAAGTTAGATAGTTCTAAGGAAATTAAAGCTCTAATGTCAGCTATAGGTCAGTCTATTATTGAGAATCACCTCTATACGGAAATTTACAAAACGGGTAATCAGGAAATCATCTATCAATTATTAAATAAAATTTTCACAGAAACCATTAAAGAGTTGGAGAGTTAATCTATGGAATTTGAAAAACAGTTAATCAAATTGAGTCAAGCGTTCGACACTAAGGAAGAGGCCATTCGTTATTGCGGCCGTCTGCTGGCAGATGGTGGTTATGTTGATGAAGATTATATCGAAGCTATGATCCAACGTAATCAAGAGCTATCTGTCTACATGGGAAATTTCATCGCTATTCCCCACGGTACCGACGATGCTAAAAAGTCAGTAGTAAAGACAGGCATCAGTGTTGTCCAAGTCCCTAAGGGCGTTAATTTTGGAACAGAAGAAGACCCCCAAATTGCAACAGTTCTCTTTGGAATCGCTGGTATCGGTGATGAACACTTAGAGTTGATTCAGAAAATTTCGATTTTCTGTGCAGATGTCGATAATGTTGTCAAACTGGCAGATGCTCAGTCAGAAGAAACTATTATTCGTTTGTTAAATGGCGTTGAGTAAGAAAAGAGGTTTATGATGAAAAAAGCAGTACACTTTGGTGCCGGAAATATCGGTCGGGGCTTTATTGGTGAGATTTTATTTGAAAATGGTTTTGACATTACATTTGTTGACGTTAACGAAGCTATTATCAATGCACTCAATGAGCGCCACAGTTACGAGATTGAAATTGCGGAAGATGGCCAGCGTCATATCGCTGTGTCAGGTGTCAGTGGTATCAATAATGCTCAAGATCCAGAGGCTGTCGTGGCAGCTATTGCGCAAGCAGATATGATCACGACAGCTATTGGTCCTAATATCCTGCCGCTTATCGCTGAATTGGTCGCCAAGGGGATCGAAGCCCGCCAAGCTGCTGGTAATCAGCAGGCTATTGATGTTTTGGCCTGTGAAAATATGATTGGTGGGTCAGAATTCCTCTGGTCCGAAGTGCAGAAGTACTTATCTGAAGCTGGTCTGACCTATGCTAAGGAATATGTCGGTTTTCCAAATGCGGCTGTTGATCGTATTGTTCCGGCACAAAGCCATGAAGATCCTCTTTTTGTGGTGGTTGAACCCTTCAAAGAATGGGTTGTTGAAACAGGTCGTATGAAAAATAAGGCGTTAAAACTGGAGGGCGTGCATTATGAAGAAGAATTAACACCTTTCATTGAACGCAAGCTCTTCTCAGTCAACTCCGGTCATGCAACATCTGCCTATACTGGTGCTTTCTATAGCGCTCAGACCATCCTTGAAGCGCTTAAAAACGAAAGGGTTAAAGCCAATGTTGAAGCAGTTCTAGCAGAGATCCGCAGTCTCTTGATGGCTAAATGGCGCTTTGATGAAACAGCCTTAGTTGATTATCATAAGGTCATCATCTCTCGCTTTGAAAATCCTTATATTGTCGACGACGTGACCCGTGTTGCCCGGACGCCAATTCGTAAACTGGGTTTTGATGAGCGCTTTATCCGCCCTATCCGTGAATTAAAAGAGCGGGGGCTTTCCTATGACAATCTTTTAAAAACCGTCGCCTTTGTCTTCAAATATCATGATGCTGAAGACCCGCAATCTCTTGAGCTGCAAGAACTCTTGACTGACAAGTCTCTACCAGAAGTCATCGCTCAAGTCACAGGCCTTAAGGATCAGGAGCTCATTAAAGAGATTGAAGATGCAGTTACTGCAATTTAAAAAATTAGCAGCCATGTCAAAAGCAAGCTAAAATGTTAGCTTGCTTTTTTTATGAGCCTTTTATGCTCTGAAAAGTAATTTTTAAGCAAAATATTAAATTTTCAGAAATTAATATAAAGTTAAAGAAGAAATGCTAGAATAAGTTATGTTGTCTCATCAGTAAAGTAGAAATTTTCAATATAGCAGCAAAATTTACCAAAAGAAAGCCAGAGAGAATATTTGATATGTCCAATAGTTATAAGGAATTTAAGAACTTACTTAGGAGATTTGTAGAACAGGCGAATGAAAATCAAACAGAGAATAAGAAAACTAAATTATTATCAGTGGATTTACCAAATAGCGAATATAGAGATGGAAATCGAATGTTTTTTGTAACGATTGCCGATATTGAATTTCATTGTCATCTATTTAATACAGGTTCCTATGGTCCTAAAAGTGGAGATGGAGAGACAAAAGTACCTTATATAAATTATGATATTTCTGTAGATCATATGGTGGAGGGGCTATGGGCAAATTTAAGATTTGAATTTAAAAATGGCAAAATTATTTCGGTAAAAGCTGTTATTTGGAAAAACGGGGAAAAAGATTTACCAACAGGAATAGCAGCTAACATAGAAGATTTAGATTTATTTAATGATAGGGATCCAAATTTGAATTTAAGAAATTTTTTTGACGAATATATGCATATTAAAGAAACAGAAGCATATAGAGGCTTAGTCAGTTCTAGAGAAAATCTAGTAAAAGAAAATCCATCTACATTTTATAGTAAAAATGCTAATATTTTATTAAATTCCCACAACCTCATCCTCCGTGGTGCGCCGGGTACTGGGAAAACCTATCTTGCTAGGCATATTACTGAGGAGCTGACTGGAGGGAATGATGACCAAATCGGTTTTGTGCAATTTCACCCATCCTATGATTACACAGATTTTGTGGAAGGGTTGCGCCCTGTCTCAAGTACTGATGGTCAAATTGGTTTTGAATTGCAGGATGGGATTTTTAAGGAATTCTGTAAGAAAGCAAGAGAAGATCTAAACAAAAACTTCGTCTTTATCATCGACGAAATCAATCGCGGAGAGATTTCAAAGATTTTTGGAGAGTTGTTTTTCGCTATTGATCCGAGTTACCGCGGGGAGAAGGGTGCAGTATCAACCCAATATGCTAATTTACATGAAAGGGATGAGAGATTTTATATTCCTGAGAATGTCTATATCATTGGCACCATGAACGATATAGATCGCTCCGTTGATACTTTTGACTTTGCTATGCGCCGGCGTTTTAGGTTTGTTGAGGTGAAAGCTGAGGATAGATTGGAAATATTGGATGACACATTGGGAGACTATGCTGAGGAAGCAAAGGCACGACTGACTAACCTCAACAATGCCATTTCTCGGACTGATGGTCTCAGCAGTCACTATCATATTGGTCCATCGTATTTCTTGAAACTGAAAGATCTTGATTACGATTATGGTGTACTTTGGTCTGACTATTTAGAGCCGCTTTTGGAAGATTACTTGCGTGGTTCCTATGATGAGGTAGAAAAGCTGAAAAAGTTAGAAGAAGCCTACAACTTAGTAACAAAGGAAGAGTCAGATGAGACTGACGGATAATGATTCAGTAGCTAGGTCTGAATTTGAAACTTCTTACCCTCAGCTGTCAGAAAAATTGCTGGATAGAAAGTTGGAAGGTCTTTCCACAGAGGGTAATCTCTTTATTTTTCCGCATGATCTACAGGATTCTTTCGATTTGGAAAAAGACGGCAAGGTGCTAGAGACAGTTGACGGTCAGATTAAAACGCACAATATCATCGGCTTTCTGGGCTGTGGGGAGGAGCGCTTGAGCATTCATTCACGTTTTGCCACTGGGGAAGATGACTATTTCTTGCATTACATGCTGCAAAAGGTGCTGCAGCTCAATCTGACTAGTCTCGATGTCGGCCTGTCTCAGAAAGATAGCTGGTACCAGCTATTGGTCTATCTCTTTCCCAAATATCTTGAAGCAGCCTTGCGCAAGGGGCTGTATAAGGAATATCAACGCTTTTTCTACAATGACAGTCATGTCAAAGGGACAATAGAAGTTGCCCAGCATATTAAGCAGAACACGCCTTTTACAGGAAAAATAGCTTATTCAACTAGGGAATTTTCCTTTGATAACGCTCTCATGCAGCTGATTCGCCACACCATTGCCTTTATTCAGCATACGGTTCCCAATGGCAGAGCACTTTTATCCAGCTCATCTTCAGTTAAGGAAAATATAGCTGAAATTGTACGGGTAACGCCCGGTTATCGATTTTCAGATAGGACTAAGATCATCAGAGAAAATCAAAATAAACCTATCCGACATGCTTACTATCATGAGTATCGGACTTTGCAGCGGCTTTGCCTGATGATTTTATGTCGAGAAAGGCATGGGCTGGATCAATCCCATCAAAAAATCCACGGTCTTCTTTTTGATGTCGCCTGGCTCTGGGAGGAGTATCTGGCGACTTTGCTTGGGAAGGATTTCGAGCACCCGCAGAATAAGGCTAGTACAGGTGGTATTTCTGCTTTTTCTGACAGGACAAGAACAGTTTATCCAGACTTTTACAGCCGTCAGTCAGGTATTGTTTTAGATGCTAAATATAAGCGATTGGAAAAGACTGAGAAAGGCATTGCTCGGGAAGATTTGTTTCAGCTGATTAGCTATACTTATATTTTAGAAGCTAAGGCAGCCGGTTTGCTATTTCCAAGTACTGAAAGAGAAGCTGATCACTATATCGGAAGACTTGCAGGTTACGGCGGAACATTGAAAAAGCTCGGCCTCTTTATTCCTCAAGAACAGACTAGCTATCAGGATTTCAGTAGTGTCATGAAGGAGGCAGAAGAGATCTTTCAAAGGCAATTATCTGACTCCATTTGCCAAAACTCCAATCCTACAGTAAAATAGTGGTATTAATGATTAAGGAGAAATACATGTCTTTACCAAATTGTCCCCAGTGTAACTCGGAGTATGTCTATGAGGACGGAATTCTGCTGGTTTGTCCTGAGTGTGCCTACGAGTGGGATCCAAATGAAGTCGTTGAGGAAGAGGGCTTAATTGTGCTTGATAGCAATGGTACCCGCTTGGCAGATGGTGACAGTGTTACTGTCATTAAAGATCTTAAGGTTAAGGGGGCTTCTAAGGATATAAAGCAAGGGACTCGTGTTAAGAATATCCGCTTGGTTGATGGTGATCACAATATTGACTGTAAGATTGATGGCTTTGGAGCTATGAAGCTCAAGGCAGAATTCGTAAAGAAATCCTAAGTTTACAAGAAGCTGGATAAAAATCAGCTGCTACAGTGATCGTGGCTAAGAAGTCAGTTGGTGTTTTTCTGTTGATTTGTCTATCCTTAGGGGAAATGATGCAAAAGGCTCAGGCATTCTGTCTGGCTTTTTTGTATATTTTTGCTATAAATTGAATAAAAATAAATACTCTATCTGATTGTCAGAAAATTTGGTATAATAAGTCATATCATCTATCGAGGAGTTATTATGGCGTATGTAATGGAAATTCTCCCCGCTCTTTTAAATGGGGCTCTAGTCACTTTGCAGGTTTTCTGCATTGTTATTATTTTATCCATTCCCTTGGGAATTATTTTGGCATTCTTGATGCAGCTCAAGTTTAAACCTTTGAATTGGTTGTTGACGATCTATGTATGGGTCATGCGTGGGACTCCGCTCTTGCTTCAGCTGATTTTCTTTTACTATGTTCTGCCAAGTGTGGGTATCGTCTTCGATCGCTTGCCAGCTGCAATTTTAGCATTTACGCTTAATTATGCTGCTTATTTTGCGGAGATATTTAGAGGGGGGATTGATGCCATTCCTAGGGGGCAGTATGAGGCTGCACGTGTTTTAAAATTTAGCCAGCTTCAGACTATTCGTTATATCATTTTGCCACAGGTTATCAAGATTGTGCTTCCCAGCGTCTTCAACGAAGTCATTAACTTGGTGAAGGATTCATCCTTGGTTTACGTTCTGGGTGTGGGTGATCTGCTTCTAGAAAGCCGTACCGCTGCTAATCGTGATGCCACTCTGGCGCCAATGTTCGTAGCCGGAGCTATTTACTTAGTTCTTGTTGGTGTAGTGACCCTAGCATCTAAGCGTATCGAGAAAAAATTTAATTTTTATAAATAGGGAGGTCGTATGTTAACTTTAAAAAATATTTCAAAACAATTCGGCCAAAATAAGATTTTTACCGACTTCAATTTAACAGTCAAGGAAGGAGAGATCTTGGCGATTGTTGGTCCTTCTGGTGGTGGTAAGACCACTCTCTTACGTATGTTAGCTGGTCTGGAAACAATCGATGCTGGTCAAGTTCTCTATCAAGGGAAAGAGGTTCCTTTGAGTCATTTGGAAACAGAGAATATTTTAGGCTTTGTTTTTCAAGATTTTCAACTCTTTCCTCACTTGACGGTCTTGGAAAACCTCACCCTATCTCCGGTTAAGACGATGGGAATCTCTAAGGACGAAGCTGTTAAAAAGGCTCAGAAACTGCTGGAGACACTTGGACTTGAGGAGCATGCTAATGTCTATCCTTATTCTTTATCTGGTGGTCAGAAACAGCGGGTTGCTTTTGCGCGTGCTATGATGATTGATCCTAAGATCATTGGTTATGATGAACCGACATCGGCCTTGGATCCAGAGCTGAGACAAGAAGTAGAAAAACTCATTCTGCAAAATCGTGACACAGGTATTACCCAGATTGTTATTACTCACGATATGCAGTTTGCGAAAAATATTGCAGATGAAATTTTGACGATTAATCCTAAATGAAATAGGTGATCTATGAAAATGATAAAAAAATTATTGGGTCTATCCTTCTTGCTCCTGCTTTGCTCGACGGTATTAGTGGCTTGTAGTTCCCGTTCTAATTTTGCAACTCAGCGTGATCAGTGGAAGACCTATGTCCAAGAAAAGCGGATTACAATTGGTTTTGATGCTACCTTTGTCCCTATGGGGTTTGAGGAAAAAGATGGTAGTTACCATGGATTTGATATTGACTTAGCTAATGCTGTCTTTAAAAAATATGGGATTACTGTTGAATGGCAGCCTATAGATTGGGACATGAAAGAAACTGAGCTTAATAATGGAACGATTGACCTGATTTGGAATGGTTATTCTGTAACAGATGATCGCAAACAAGTCCTTGCTTTTACAGATCCTTATATGGTTAATGAACAAGTCGTGATTACCAAAAAATCATCTGGTATTGATACAATAGCTGGTATGTCTGGTAAGAGCATAGGTGCTCAGGCTGGATCATCAGGATTTGATGCTTTTAATGCTGAGCCCAAGCTCTTAAAGGATAAGGTCAAGGATAAAACGGCGACTCAATACGCCACCTTCACGACAGCTATGATTGACCTGGATGCCAATCGTCTCGATGGACTGTTGATTGACCGGGTTTATGCCAACTACTACCTGGAACAAGAAGGGAAGTTGGATCGGTATAATCTGACACCAGCTGGTTATGAGTCTGAAAATTTTGCTGTTGGTGCCCGTAAGGCTGACAAGACTCTGGTTAAAAATATTAATAGAGCTTTTAGTGACCTGTATCAGGAAGGGAAATTCCAGAAAATTTCAGACCGCTGGTTTGGAGAAGACATTGCAACTAAAGAGGTCAAAGAACCGTAAAAGGCTTATTCAAGTGATCATAATAAATGAGGCCGGGAAATTTCCCAGCCTCATTTTGCTTTTTGTTTGGATGTGATTTGGTGAAAGATCAGTTGCCAACGCTCATGGCGACGCCAGATACTGGTATGGCTTTCTTGGCTGACTTGGTAGGTTACTAGTTTTGTTTTTTGACTGATGGAAGTCATTTGGAAGTTTTTTAAATGATTGGAAGAAGGCTGCCAGTGGTCTGCAATAGCCTTTCCTTTACTAGTAGAGCCCTCCTGGTCGATGAGTTGTGTTGACTCTGTTAGGAGGTCCAGATGGTCAGATAGTTTTGACAGGATCTCTGTTTCGTAGCTAAGGAGTTTATTGTAAACATTTTCTTCTTTTTCATCTTCGGGAATACTGGCTGGCTCGACGTGAATATCAACATCATAGATTTGGAACTGATGATGGAGGAGGTCTTCCACTTGTTCGGTAATGGCATGACTTTCGTAGACTGACAGATCAGGGTTCATTTCAAGCACCAAGTCCAAAAAGATATTGCTACCGTAGGTACGTCCACGTTGTGATTTGACCGCTGTAATTTTAGGGATTTCAAGAATGGCTTTCTCATATTTGAGCAATTCTTGGTCATCAAAGCCATCTGACAGACTAAAGGTTGCTTGAATAAAAATGTCATAGGCTGTTTTTAAGATGAAATAGCAGATAATGATGGCAGCCAGACGGTCAATAATAGGGAGCTTAAGTGAGCTGGCAATAATGGCGATAGATGTTCCTAAAGAGACTAAAGCGTCAGATAAATTATCCTTGGCAGAAGCTAGGAGGGCGCTGGAATTGACCTTTTTGGCTAGCTGTTTATTGTAAAAATAGACTAAAAGCATCAGGCTGGCTGATATTAAGCCGACTATGGCTCCTTGGGCATCAATGGGGGTGCTTTGGTCGGCTAGCAATTTTTTGATGGTTTGAAGCAAGACTTGAAAACCAACTAGAAACATAATAAAGGAAGTGATGAGGCTGGAGAGATCCTCAATTTTCCAATGCCCAAAGCGGTGGTTTTCATCGGCAGGTCGGCTAGCGAGATATAGGCCGATTAGCAAGATGACATTGCTGAGGATGTCGGAGAAGTTATTAAAACCATCAGCAATTAAGGATGAGGACGCTAAATAGTGTCCTACAAGCAACTTTCCGCTGGCCAAAAGGATATAGGCGCAGATACTAAGAATAGGCCCCCGTCTAGCTTGTTTGATATTGTCTATTTTTTCAGTCACAGCTTGCTCTCCTTTAGTATTGGTTTAGTTATTATACCAGAATTGCCCCCGTCGTGATAGGGGAGGAGATAAGGAAGTGGGGGCAAAATCAATCGTTCTAGGCATGGATTCTTATTTCTTGTTGGATTTAAACTTTAGGTAGCTAAGGGATTTGGCGCTTGGATTGTAAGCTGTCATTTTTCAATCGTTGAAGTTTACTCTTCACTTTGGTTCAATACATAAGGCTGAGAACTTTTGTCTCAGCCTTTTTTGTCTCGTTGGTCAAAGTATTTTTTCGTTTCTGCGATGATGATCGGTGATAAGCCTAGCAAGGCTACAAGGTTGGGAAAGGCCATAAGTCCATTGACAATGTCAGCGATTGTCCAGACGACTTGTAATTTGATAAAGCCTCCTAGGGCAACCATGAGCACAAAGACAGCACGATAGAATTTGATAGCTTTTGTTCCGAGGAGGAACTCCACACAGCGCTCACCATAGTAAGACCAGCCTAGGATAGTGGTAAAGGCAAATAGGGCTAGTGACAAGGTCAAGACGATGATACCAAGGTTGCCAAAAACAGATCCAAAAGCACCTTGTGTGACAGTCACACCTTCAAGTCCCTTAACTGCCCATTTACCAGTGACAAGAATAGAGAGCCCGGTCAGAGTACAGATGATAAGGGTATCGATAAAGGTACCTGTCATGGAGATGAGACCTTGCTCCACAGGTTCTTGAGTTTTAGCAGCAGCGGCTGCAATAGGGGCAGAACCTAGACCAGATTCATTGGAGAAGACACCGCGTGCTACCCCTAGCCTAATGGCTTCCATAACGCCTACTCCAGCAAACCCTCCTGTGGCAGCAGCAGGAGTGAAGGCTGATTTTAAGACCATCCAGATAGTTGGGAGGATGTTTTGGTAGTTGACAGCTAGGATGCTGATAGCGGCTAGGATATATAAAGCAGCCATAAAAGGAACAATCTTCTCAGCTACTTTGGAGATCGACTGGATACCGCCGAAAATAATAATGGCTACCAGAACAGCAACAATGCAGCTGATGATTTTTGGCGACCAGTGGAAACTGCTCTCCAGTGAACTGGTAATAGAATTGACCTGAGTAAAGGTACCGGAACCAAGTAAGGCGGTCATAGTACCAAAGATAGCAAAGAGGACTGCTAACCATTTCCAGTTTTCTCCTAGCCCATGGACAATATAGTACATGGGTCCACCAGATACCTGACCATTAGCATCCTTAGTACGATACTTGATAGCAAGGAGCCCCTCGGCGTATTTGGTGGCCATTCCAAAGAAGGCCGCCATCCACATCCAGAAGAGAGCTCCAGGCCCGCCAGTTCCAATAGCGGTTGCGACCCCCACGATGTTACCGGTGCCGACAGTTGCAGCTAAGGCAGTAGCTAGGGCTCCAAAACTAGAGATATCCCCTTCGCCAGTGTCTTCTGCAAAAATGAGCTTGAAGGCCTTGGGGAGTCGGATAATCTGGAGAAAGCCAAGTCTTAGAGTCAAATAAATTCCAGTACCTACTAAGAGAATGAGTAGTATTGGTCCCCAGACATAGTTATCTTTAATATCTGTTAATAGTCCTAAATCTAACATGAGAATATACATTCCTATCTTCTTTTATTTGCGAAAAGAAAAGGAGCTAGGACCTAGCTCCTTTCGCTTGACACTATGTATAAATTAGAGATGTCATTATTGTATAAAAAGTTATTTGACCTGTCAAATTGCTTTGAAAGTAGTCAAGTAGCGCTTAGTTTTGCTTATGGCTAAAGTATCGCTTGGTTTCTTTAATGATAATGGGCGATAAAATTAGAAGGGCAATCAGATTAGGAAAGGCCATGAGTCCATTGACAATATCAGCAATCTTCCAGATGATTGCAAGTTTGAGATAGCCTCCTAGTGCCACCATGATAACAAAAATGATGCGATAGCTGGCGATAGCCTTGGTGCCAAAGACAAATTCTATACAGCGCTCACCATAGTAAGACCAGCCTAGGATAGTGGTAAAGGCAAATAGGGCTAGTGACAAGGTCAAGACAATGACTCCAAGCTCACCAAAGACAGAACCAAAGGCAGTCTGAGTTACAGTAGCACCTTCAAGTCCCTTGACTGCCCATTTACCGGTGACAAGGATAGAGAGCCCGGTCAAGGTACAGATGATTAGGGTATCGATGAAGGTACCTGTCATGGAGATAAGCCCCTGCTCTACAGGTTCATTAGTTTTAGCGGCAGCAGCTGCAATAGGGGCAGAACCCAGACCAGATTCATTGGAGAAGACACCGCGTGCCACCCCAAGCCTGATAGCTCCCATGACAGTAGCTCCAGCAAAACCTCCTGTGGCAGCAGCAGGGGTGAAGGCTGATTTTAAGACCAGCCAGATAGTTGGGAGAATGTTTTGGTAGTTGACAGCTAGGATGCTGATAGCGGCCAGAATATATAAAGCAGCCATAAAAGGAACGATCTTCTCTGCTACCTTGGAGATGGATTGAATCCCCCCAAATACGATAGCGGCTACTAGCACGGCAATGAGAGGACTAATGATTTTTGGTGACCATTGGAAACTGCTCTCCAATGAGCTGGTAATAGAGTTAACCTGTGAAAAGGTACCAATCCCAAGGAGGGCGACGAGGATACCTGCTAAGGCAAAGAAATAGGCTAGAGGTTTGGCAAGGGGTTTTAATCGTCCAGTAATACCATTGCTGATGTAATACATGGGTCCACCAGATACCTGACCATTAGCATCCTTGGTACGATACTTGATAGCTAAGACACCTTCGGCATATTTGGTAGCCATTCCAAAGAAGGCGGCCATCCACATCCAGAAGAGTGCCCCTGGTCCCCCGGTTCCAATAGCGGTTGCGACCCCTACGATATTACCGGTTCCGACGGTTGCAGCTAGGGCAGTAGCTAGGGCTCCAAAACTGGAGATGTCACCTTCCCCTTTGTCCTCGGCAAAAATGAGCTTAAAGGCCCTGGGGAGGTGGATCATCTGTAGCAAGCCCAGACGCAGGGTCAAGTAGATCCCTGTTCCCACCAAGAGGATGAGAAGAGGGGGACCCCAGACATAGTTATCGTTAATGTCAGTCAGCAGTTTAAGCCAGTCGATCGTTAGTAAGACAGACATAAAAATCCTTTCTTTAATCCGAACGATCGTCTGGAGAGCAAAAAAAGTCCAGATATAGCATCTGGACTTCTGGATGGTAGAAAAACATAGCTTCTAAATTTAAAGTTAGAAGACTATGATTATTTTTCTGTCCTTTTGCCTGAGAGATTGAGCAGCCAAGCCACCTTGCCCCTTCGGCGTTCCCCTAGTGGGAAGCTCTCCAGAAGTCCGTCCATCATCAGTCATATCTAGTCTACTAGAACCTGAGAGTATTACTCCTTCGGTGAAAGACATAGTCTTTGCTCTCCTGACGATTTCATTCGGTTTATTTATAATAAGTCTGTTAAAAATCATATCACAAGTGAGATTGTGCGTCAACCTAGATTTCAGTAATGTTACTAGACTTTTATAACTGTCCTGTGATATAATCGCAAGTGTTTTAAGGGGAGAGAATATGTCGAGGCGTAAGAAAATTTTTTATGTTAAGGTGGAGTTCTTGGATGGTGAGCGATGGAACTACCAGCTGCCATCAGATCTGCAAAAGCCGATGAGGCTTTATTTTCATGAGCATCCAGATAGCTGGAAACTTTTGCTGAGAGGTGCTCTTATCAATGTTCCTGTTGAGAAATACTCTAGCAGCAACCACTATCAGCCCTTGATTCGTTTGGCTCGTGTTAGACAGGTCTATTATCGCTATGAAGAGCAGTACTGGCGTACTCGAGGCCAGTTTTTAACTCGAGAAAATTGGCAAAAATCAGGTGTGTCTCACTTTTGGCAGAGCGTCCGTTTTTTACGGCATGACTTCAAATCTTGTAGTAAATGGCAGATTACAGTTGATTATGCTAAGTGGCGCTGGCTCCTTCGTAAAAACGGCCCAGATCAATTTTATTAATCTATTTATGCAGCTGATGGAGTCAGCTGCTTTTTAGGTCTATTGACTGGGTTGGGATTTTGATTGAGATTTGTGGTATAATTTTAAGGCAAAATTGATAAGGAGAAGCGAATGAATCCACTATTGACAGGCATGAATGACCGCCAAAAAGAAGCGGTCAAAACAACCCAAGGCCCTCTATTGATCATGGCGGGTGCTGGATCGGGTAAGACACGTGTGCTTACCCATCGCATTGCTTATCTCATCGACGAAAAAATGGTCAACCCTTGGAATATTCTAGCTATCACATTTACTAACAAGGCGGCACGTGAGATGCGTGAGCGGGCTATGCAACTCAATGAAGCAACTCAAGAGACCTTGATTGCCACCTTTCACTCCATGTGTGTACGCATTTTACGGCGGGACGCTGATCATATCGGATACAATCGAAATTTTACGATTGTTGACCCTGGGGAGCAGCGTACCTTGATGAAGCGTGTTCTCAAAGATCTCAATATTGATAGCAAAAAATGGAATGAGCGTGCGATTTTAGCCACTATCTCTAATGCTAAAAATGATTTGATCGATGAGGTTGCTTATGAACAGCAGGCAGGTGATATGTATACGCAGATTGTCGCCAAATGCTATAAGCTCTATCAAGAAGAACTGCGTCGCAGTGAGGCGATGGATTTTGATGATTTGATTATGCTAACCCTTCGGCTTTTCGATCAAAATCCAGATGTTTTAGCCTATTATCAGCAGCGTTATCAATATATTCATGTCGATGAGTATCAAGATACCAATCATGCTCAATATCAGCTGGTCAAGCTCTTGGCATCACGCTTTAAAAATATCTGTGTAGTTGGTGACGCTGACCAATCTATTTATGGTTGGCGTGGGGCTGATATGCAGAATATCTTGGATTTTGAAAAGGACTATCCTGAGGCCAAAGTTGTCTTACTTGAGGAAAATTATCGATCGACTAAAAAAATCCTGCAAGCCGCTAATGATGTCATCAATCATAACCGCAATCGCCGTCCCAAAGAGCTTTGGACTCAAAATGCTGATGGGGAGGAAATCGTTTATTATAGAGCCAATGATGAACGTGATGAGGCTGTTTTCGTTGCATCGACCATTGATGAATTGGTTCGTGAGCAATCTCGAGATTTTAAGGATTTTGCCGTCTTGTACCGTACTAATGCTCAATCACGTACCATCGAGGAAGCACTGCTTAAATCTAATATTCCCTATACCATGGTAGGGGGGACTAAATTCTATAGTCGTAAAGAAATCCGAGATGCCATAGCTTATCTCAATGTGATTGCGAATCCCCAAGATAATATCAGTTATGAGCGTATTATCAACGAGCCCAAGCGTGGTGTTGGTCCAGGAACTGTTGAGAAAATTAGAGATTTTGCTAATTTACAGGGGATGAGTCTGCTAGAAGCTTGTGAGCAAGTCATGCTGTCCAGCATTAAAGGAAAGGCTGCTCAAGCCGTCTGGGACCTCGCTAATACGCTGTTGGCTCTGCGTTCAGATCTCGATGCTTATACTATCACAGAGCTTGTGGAAGCTGTATTGGATAAGACAGGCTATATGGAGGCCCTTAATCTGCAAAATACTCTTGAGAGCCAGGCACGTATTGAGAATATCGAGGAATTCTTATCTGTGACCAAGAATTTTGATGATGATAACGATGAGGCACCTGAGGGTGAATCGGGACTCGATAAACTCAGTCGTTTTCTTAATGATCTAGCTTTGATTGCAGATACTGATGATGGAGATGCTGAATCAGCTGAGGTGACTCTCATGACCCTGCATGCCGCCAAGGGATTGGAGTTCCCTGTTGTTTTTCTAATTGGTATGGAGGAGAATGTCTTTCCTTTGAGTCGAGCAGCCGAAGATCCAGATGAGTTGGAGGAAGAGCGGCGTCTGGCCTATGTTGGGATTACGAGGGCAGAAGAAATTCTCTATCTGACCAATGCTAATAGTCGTACTCTCTTTGGGAAATCTAGTTATAATCAGCCAACTCGCTTTATCAAGGAAATTTCAGAGGAGCTTTTAGCATACAAGGGCTTGGCTCGGCCCGTCAATACCTCTTTTGTGGCTAGTTATAGTGACAGCAGCGAAACGAAGTTTGGTCAAGGGATGAGTTTGGCTCAGGCCCTGCAAGCCAGAAAAGCGCAGGCAGCTCCTAGATCTGTTGTTAAAGCTCGTTCGGGAGGCCTTCCAGTGCAGTCAGCAGGTCCTGATCAACCGTCTGTTGATTGGCAAATTGGTGATATTGCCCACCATCGTAAGTGGGGAGACGGTACGGTATTAGAAGTGTCTGGCTTTGGTAAGGCTCAGGAGCTCAAAATCAATTTTCCAGAGGTCGGCCTTAAAAAAGTTTTAGCCAGTGTGGCACCGATTGAGAAGAAGTAGCTGGAGCCTGAGACAAGAGTCCAGACTCGTTAATATTATTCCAGATTTAACTAGAACGACGCAGTGGTTGGGAGCAAGACTTGCCGGCTTAGTCTTACCCCTGCACAGCTCATTAGGTGCTTTAGCACCAATGAATTACTGCAGCCCAAAAATAGGAAAGCGAGGTCAATCAAAACCGTGATTTTCTCACGGTTTATTGATTTTTCTCCCACTCTCATATCTGGTCTGTAATTGATAAAGGATGTATAGCTGAAAGCTATACATCCTTTATTTAGTTAGCTATTAGCCAATAAAAAGTTTTAGGTGTAAAATAAACCTAATGATATTTATGGAGGAATGATTATGACAAGAGACTATTCATTTGAAACCCTGCAGCTACACGCCGGTCAAACAGTCGATCCAACGACTAAATCACGTGCCCTGCCGATTTACCAAACCACATCCTATGTTTTTAACGATTCGCAGGATGCTGAGGATTCTTTTGCTCTGCGGACAGAAGGCAATATCTATACGCGGATTACCAATCCAACGACTGCCGTTCTTGAAGAGCGCATGGCAGCTTTAGAAGGCGGTGTCGGTGCTTTGGCGACGGCTTCTGGCATGGCAGCCATTACTTATACGGCTCTTGCTTTAGCGCATGCTGGGGACCACATTGTATCAGCAACGACTGTGTACGGCGGTACCTTTAACTTACTCAAAGAAACCCTGCCGCGCTATGGAATTACGACCAGCTTTGTCGATGTAGCTGATTTTGCCGCTATCGAAGCCGCTGTTAAGGACAACACCAAGTTTATTTTAGCTGAGACGCTGGGAAATCCCTTAGGGAATGTTGCAGATCTTGAAAAACTTTCAGAGATTGCCCATCGCCATAATATTCCTTTGGTTGTTGACAATACCTTTGCCACCCCTTATCTCATCGATGTTTTCTCTTACGGTGTTGATATCGCTGTGCATTCGGCCACTAAGTTTATTGGCGGTCACGGCACCTCTATCGGCGGTGTGATTGTGGACTCAGGAAAATTTGACTGGGAAAAATCCGGCAAATTCCCGCAATTTGTCGAGGAAGATCCATCTTACCATAATCTCAGCTATACCCGTGATATTGGGGCAGCAGCCTTTATTACAGCAGTTCGTACACAATTGCTGCGTGATACCGGTGCCTGTCTCTCCCCTTTCAATGCCTTTCTTTTGACACAAGGGCTGGAGACTTTGTCTCTGCGAGTGGAACGCCATGTTGAAAATGCCAAGAAAATTGCAGCATATCTGGAAAATCATCCTAAAGTGACTAAGGTTAACTACGCTAGTCTCCCATCTAGTCCTTACTACGAATTGGCGCAAAAATATCTGCCTAAGGGCGCCAGCTCCATCTTTACCTTCAATGTTGCAGGAGGAGCAGAAGCTGCTCGTAAGGTGATTGACAGCTTAGCCATTTTTTCAGATCTTGCCAATGTCGCTGATGCTAAGTCTCTTGTAGTGCATCCGGCGACTACAACTCACGGTCAGATGAGTCCAGAAGACCTTCGTGTCTGCGGTATTGAACCTAACCAAATTCGTGTGTCTATCGGATTGGAAAACGTCAATGATTTGATTGGTGATTTGGATCAAGCATTGGAGCAAATCTGATTAGAGCTATTTAATGATAGAAGCTAGGGGATAGTCATGATTTTTTCTTTGAAGATATTTTAGGCCGGCTCACTTGGGTCGGTCCGATTGATGACTCATTTCGGATAACTGCTAGCGTTTTATGATTCAAGATAATTTTAAATCTTTTATGGCAATTTGTGCTATAATGAAATGTAAAACATTTTTGGCCAAGTGCTATAGAAAGTGATGTTATGGATTTAACAAAGTATATTGCCTCTATTGAGAACTACCCTAAAGAAGGAATTACCTTTCGTGATATTTCACCCTTGATGGCTGATGGTAATGCTTACAGTTATGCCATTCGAGAGATCGTTCAGTATGCTACTGATAAGAAAATTGATATGATTGTCGGCCCTGAAGCGCGTGGTTTCATCGTTGGCTGTCCTGTTGCTTTTGAATTAGGTATTGGCTTTGCGCCTGTTCGTAAGCCGGGTAAATTACCACGTGAGGTTATTTCTGCAGACTATGAAAAGGAGTATGGCATCGATACTTTGACCATGCATGCAGATGCCATTAAGCCTGGTCAGCGTGTCCTGATTGTTGATGATCTTTTGGCGACAGGCGGTACGGTTAAGGCAACGATAGAGATGATTGAGCGCCTGGGTGGGATTGTCGCAGGTTGTGCCTTCTTAATTGAGCTAGATGGTCTCAACGGGCGTAAGGCTATTGAAGGCTACGATAGTAAGATTTTGATGAACTTTCCGGGTTGATTGCGTTTGATAGGCTTATAGTTTTGTCCTATAACTCTATCAAGAAAACAGGTATTTGAAAAGCTTATCCCCATGTCCTATAATAGGTTAGACTATCATAGAACGGGGGATATTTTGATGCCGATTACTTTAGATAAAAAATTACCAGCGGTTGATGCGTTAAAAAAAGAAAATATCTTCGTTATGGATGATAAGCGAGCAGACACTCAAGAAATTCGTCCTATCAAGGTTTTGATCGTGAATCTTATGCCGACTAAGGAAGTGACGGAAGCACAGCTCTTGAGGTATCTATCCAACACTCCCTTGCAATTAAAGTTAGACTTCATCCATATGGCGACGCATGCGTCTAAAAATACTAAACTGGAGCATCTTGAGACATTTTACAAGACTTTTGAGGATATTCAGGATAATTATTATGACGGATTGATCATTACTGGGGCTCCAGTCGAAACTTTGCCTTTTGAGCAGGTAGACTATTGGTCAGAGTTGACTCAGATTTTTGAATGGAAAAAGACGCATGTTTATTCGACCCTACATCTTTGTTGGGGAGCTCAAGCTGGTTTGTATTACCATTACGGTGTTGATAAGGTGAAGATGTCCCATAAGTTATCTGGGATCTATCAGCAAGAGGTTACAGAGCCTTTATCCCCCCTGATGAGAGGTTTTGATGATCAATTTTTAGCGCCTCATTCTCGTCATACGGATATTTTAGAATCGGATGTACGAAATAAAACGAATTTGCAGATCTTGGCTAAGGGTGAGCAGGTTGGTCTATCAATTTTAGCTAGTCGGGATTTGCGGGAGATCTATAGCTTTGGCCATCTGGAGTATGATCGTGATACCTTAAAAAAGGAATACGATCGTGATTTAGCTGCTGGGAAGCATCCCAGTCTTCCTGAAAATTACTTTCCTGAGGATAATCCTCAACAAACGCCTATGTTACGCTGGAGTTTGGTGGCGACGACATTCTTTTCAAACTGGTTGAATTACGGTGTGTATCAGGAAACCCCTTATCATTTAGAAGATTTGGCCTTATCAACCGCAAATTTTGGATGTTTATAATGATGGACTAGTTAGAGAGCTTGACTCAGACCTTTTTGAGTCTGTCTAGCTAGTTTCTAGCAGAGAGGATATATGAGCTATTTAGAGAATTTTCAATCAGGTAATCTAGTCTTACCCAGTGCCCTATTGTTTCACTATAAAGATATTTTTTCTAGCAGCGATGATTATCTGGTTTGGCTGTTTTTCTATCTTCAAAATACTACTAATATTGAAGATATGCCATCCAGTCGTATAGCAGAGGCACTGGGAAAAACTGTGGCAGAGGTCAATTCTGCTATTACCAATCTAACTGGTCAAGAATTATTGGTGATGAAAACCATTGAGTTGGATGGTGAAACGGATATTATTTTTGATGCAAGCCCTGCTTTAAAACGCTTGGATGACTTGTTGGCAGATGATAAAGGATCACTAGTTCAGACTAAGCCAGCTCTAGATGCCAATGAATTTCAGCTTTTATTAGATGACTTTGAAAAATCTGGCTGGATGCTGACACCGTTTGAGCTTGAAGACCTGCAAAAATATGTACGGGAAGATGAGATCAGTCCAGATCTTATCCGAGAAGCTCTAAAAGAAAGTGTATTTAATAGTAAACGTAATTGGAAATATCTTACGGCTATTTTGAGGCGCTGGCGCCAAGATGGTATTACTACGGTGCGTCAAATCGAAGAGCGGCGCCAGGAGAGAAATCAGTCTAATCCAAACAAGGTTCAGGTATCGGATGATTTCTTAAATGCTATGAATCTTTGGAGCGAATAGGCTGACAGAGCCTTTAGCTCATCTTTTTGGGCAGTCAAACAGTTCGTTTCTGCTGGTTAGTGCTAGCTTAACTTGCTTGGTCCCAATTAGGGGGCTTTTTTGGTATAATGAAATTATTATGGAAACGATATTATCACAACGTCTGCGCGATGTTGCAGCTTTTATTCCTAAAGGGAGTATATTACTAGATGTTGGCAGTGACCATGCTTATCTGCCTCTTTTTGCTCTGCAAAAGGGTTTGATTGACTGGGCGATTGCTAGTGAAGTAGCTAAAGGGCCCTATCAGGCTGCTTTAGCTAATATTACTCAGTATGGCTTTAGAGAATCTATAGAAGTTCGGTTAGCGGATGGCTTGAGAGCCTTTGATCCTAGTGATAGTGTTGATGTGATTAGCATCTGTGGAATGGGGGGGCGCCTGATCGCTGATATTTTAGAACAGGGACAGGATAAGCTAGACTGCATTCAGCGCTTGATTCTTCAACCTAACAATTGCGAAGATGATTTGAGGCGGTGGCTGAGCCAACATGGTTTTTCTCTAGTAGCGGAGAAAATCATGACTGAAAATGATAAATTTTATGAGATCTTGGTTGCTGAGCATGGGAGAATGGAGCTCTCGGAAAAAGAATTACGCTTTGGGCCTTTTTTATGGCAGGAGCAGTCCTTCGTTTTTACGAGGCGTTGGCAAAGAGAGCTAAACAAGTTGGAGCTAGCTCTAGGGAAGGTTCCTGAAACTAATCCAGAGGCAAGGCAAGTTATTAAGACCAAGATAGCTATGATTAAGGAGGTTCTTTCAGGTGAAAGCGCGTGATTTTATTGCTGCTTATGAGGCTTATTGTCCCCAGGAATTGTCCATGGAAGGAGATATTTCGGGTCTTCAAATTGGCAGTTTAGATAAGGATATTGATAGGGTTATGGTGACCTTAGATGTTCGTGAAGCTACTGTAGCTGAGGCCATCGACAAGGGAGTAGACTTAATTATTACCAAGCATGCTCCGATTTTTAAACCTTTAAAAAATTTAGTCAGCACGCCTCAAAGCGATGGACTTTTAGATCTGGTTAAACATGATATTGCGGTCTATGTCAGCCATACCAATATTGATATTGTTCCTGATGGGCTAAATGATTGGTTCTGTGACTTGTTAGATATTAAGGATACTAAGCCTTTACATGCTACTCAAGAGGGTTATGGTATTGGGCGTATTGGATCCATATCTCCCATGAGTTTAGAGGATCTCTCGACCAGGGTTAAGTCTGTTTTTGGTCTTGATAGTGTGCGTTTGGTGCGCTATGACGGGGCAAATCCTCAAATTGAGCGAGTTGCTATTTGTGGCGGTAGCGGTCAAAGTTTCTATCCAGATGCTCTAGCTAAGGAAGCTGATGTTTTGATTACAGGGGATATTTATTATCATACTGCTCAGGATATGCTGACTCAGGGTTTATATGCCATTGATCCAGGTCATCATATTGAAGCACTTTTTATTGAAAAATTGATTGAAAAAATGACTGAGTGGAAGTTATCTTATAACTGGCAGGTTGACCTGATAGCTAGTCAGTCTTCGACTAATCCATTCAGTTATCTCTAGAAAGAGGATTATAATGACGTGGATTTTATCACAAAATGTTGTTTTACTAGCTCTGTTAGCTGGTTTATTTACTTGGGGCTGTACGATATTGGGAGCAGCAATTGTCTTTTTCTTTAAGCATATTAGCCGTCGTTTGCTTGATACAATGATGGGATTTGCAGCAGGTGTCATGATAGCTGCCTCATTTTGGTCCTTATTAGAGCCTTCTATTAGCTATTCCCAGAAGGATTATGGTATTTGGTCTTGGATTCCAGCAGCTGTTGGTTTTTTAGCAGGAGGCTTGATGCTTCGTTTGATCGATGCCCTGGTTCCTCATTTGCATTTAGATAAGGATGATATCAGTCAAGCAGAAGGTCTCAAACCGCAGAAGAAGCTGTCTAAGACGACGCTGTTATTTCTAGCTATCACTATTCATAACTTTCCTGAAGGATTAGCAGTAGGTGTAACCTTTGGTGCCTTAGCAGGTGGTCATCTAGGGCAAGCTGCTCTGATGGGAGCTATTGGTTTAGCCATCGGTATTGGACTTCAGAATATCCCAGAAGGTGCTGCCTTGTCTATTCCTATTAGGGCGGATGGGCAGTCTCGTATGCGGGCCTTCTATCTAGGCTCTATGTCTGCTATTGTGGAGCCTATTGGTGCTGTCTTGGGTGCTGGTCTTGTGGTATTGATGATGCCCATTTTGCCTTATGCCTTGTCTTTTGCGGCAGGTGCCATGATCTTTGTGGTTGTTGAGGAGCTGATTCCTGAATCTCAGGGCAATGGTAATACAGATATTGCAACACTGGGACTTATGCTGGGATTTGTTATCATGATGGTAATGGACGTTGCGCTAGGATAGGAGCGAAAAATGCGAGTAGCTGTTGTGGGAGCAGGTATAGTTGGAGCTACTGCTGCCTATTATTTGTCAAAGGAAAAGGATCTGGACATCACCGTCTATGATCATGGCTATGGACAGGCAACCAAGGCTGCTGCTGGAATTATTAGTCCTTGGTTTTCTAAGCGTCGTAATCAGACTTGGTACCGTCTAGCTAGGATGGGAGCGGACTTTTACCAGACACTGATCAGTGATTTAGAGAATGATGGTTATGCTACAGACTTTTATCAACAAACAGGTGTTTATCTGATCAAAAAACGTGAGGATAGGCTTGAGGAGTTGTATGATCTAGCTAGGGAGCGGCGCCGGGAATCTCCTCTCATTGGTGAGCTGTCGCTAAAAATGCGCTCAGAAGTTGAGCAAGAGTTTCCAGGATTAACCGGATTTGAAAAATTACTATACGCTTCTGGTGGGGCACGTGTTGAGGGCGCTGAACTGACCCAGACTCTTCTACAAGCTAGTAAGAGTCCAGTAGTTCATAAAAAGGTAGATCTTACAGTTTTATCAGACGGCTATCAGATTGATGGTCAGTGCTATGATCGTATTATTCTAGCGGTTGGTGCTTGGTTGCCCGATATGCTAGTTCCTTTGGGATATCAGGTGGATATTCAGCCGCAAAAGGGTCAACTCAGTGATTATTATTTTAATGAGTTAGAGAGTGATCAATTACCAGTGGTGATGCCAGATGGCGAAATTGATATTATTCCTTTTAGAGGTGGTAAGATCTCTGTTGGGGCGAGTCATGAAAATGATCGTGGCTATGATCTTAGTTTGGATTTAGAGGTTTTAGAATCTTTGGAAAATCAAGCCAAGGGATTCTTTCCAGCTTTAGATCAAGCAGATAAGGTCAGTTCTCGTGTCGGAATTAGGGCTTATACTCCTGATTTTTTACCCGTTTACGGCCCGGTTCCTGGTCTTGAAGGTGTGTTTGCTGCCAGTGGATTAGGTTCCTCTGGCTTGACTGTCGGTCCTCTTATGGCTAAGGAATTGGTAGAAGTCCTGATAAATAGACCAGGTCTACTGAATTTAAGGGATTACCCTATTGGTGACTATATTAAAAGAGAGGGGGATAGAAATCCATAGATTGTGATTTTAGCACGGTTTATGGATTGTCCCCCCTCTCTTAATTTTTAGGATCAGGTAGAGCTCCCACACCAGAGCTACCACGTGCACAGTCCTTAAACAGTCCAGTGGATTGTTTAAGGGGGCGCCTGAAAATGAGGCTGGCTTTGCCTAGCCGATAAAATGGACTAAATAAATAGGCTGGGAACTTATATCCCAGCCTTATTTGTACCTATTTTTTTGAGAATAGTCCTTTGATACTATCTAGGATACCACTTGCTCCCTGAGCATTGGTCAATAGGTCCTGTGCTTGTTCAAAGTAATTTCCCAGATTATCTTTGTTATCATTGATAAAATCTTGTGCAGCTGAGAAATCTTTCTTAGCGATCATCTCTTTTACTTGATCAAATAATTCTAATGGATTCATTGTTTTCTCTCTTCCTATTGTGATAATGCTATTAAATCATACTTATGCCAAATGAGATATTAAAATGCTTGCAATGCTTTGAGTCTAGCCCTGTATAATACAGACTCCTTCTGGGACTGTGAAGTCATGGCTGATTTCCTCGAGGCGCCCTGTATCAGCATGACGCTTGAAGACCGTGACATTATCACTGTCTTGGTGGGTGACAATGAGATATTTCTCATCGTCAGTTAGGCAGAAATCTCTGGGAATCTGACCATGGGTCGGAACGACTTCTAGTAGGTGGATATAGCCGTCTAGAGCAAACTTGAAAATAGCAATGGAGTTATGGCCGCGATTTGAGACGTAAATGTAGCGGCCATCTTTTGTTGTTTCTATAGCGGCTGCAGCATTATCTCCTAGATAGTCTTCTGGTAGGCAAGAAATTGTTTGGAAAATTTCAATGTCACCACAACCTTGGTACAAAATATTATGAATGGTTGAATCTAGTTCATTGACAACAAAGATGTGTTTAAAAATAGCGTGATAGGCTAGATGACGTGGTCCTGAACCAGACGGAAGCGCCAAGGACTGAATCTTGGTCAGCTCTTTAAGGTTCTTACTCAGTTTGTAAGTTGTTAGGTGATCAGTTCCTAGATTGCAAGTGATGATATAGCGATCCGGCGTCAATCCAATGAAGTGGATTCTGGAGTGTTCTTGATCAGGATGAGGGCCTTGCCCTTTTTCTTTGATGCGATGAAGAAGATGCAAGTGTCCATCATCTAACAGTTGGTAAATCAGTCCCTCGCCGGTATGGTAATTAGCTGTCATAATGAGATTTTGCTTGTTATCGACACTAATATGACAAGGAGCAGGTCCAGTTTCGAGGGCTTGGGTTGAGAGGTCCAAGTTATCATTAAGCACACGAATACCTCCTTGCCCCTGTTCATTAGCGACTGTAACTAACTGGTGATTTTTAGTAAAGGCTAGGTAGGTAGGGTTGGTCTGTTTAGATAGAAGCTCGAGATTGGATAATTCTCCAGTAGCAGGATCAAAATCCGCCCGGTAAATTCCTTGAGAGAGGCGTTTAGTATAACTACCAAAATAGAGATGTACCATAGTTACTCCTTTTATATCCAGTTGCTTGTCAGAGAGTAGATTTCTAGCCTGATTAGGGGATAAAATACTTCTGATGAGGAGGGTTCTTCATGATAAAAATTATAGCATGTTTTGTGAGATTCGCCAGACTATGACTGGTGAAAAATCATAGTTGAGATCTGTCAATCTAGTCAAAAAAGACAAGAAAGATACGTTTTTAAATAGATTGTTTTGGTTATTTAAATAAAGTTATTTAACTTAACCGAAACCGGTAAATTTTTGCTAGAATAGATGGCAAAGCTATAGAAGGAAAGTTAAATGACCAAACAAGCTACAATCTGCTATATTGATAATGGAAAAGAGCTCTTGCTCATGTTGCGTAACAAAAAGCCAAATGATGTCCATATGGGTAAGTGGATCTCTGTTGGAGGGAAGCTGGAAGCTGGAGAAACACCAGAAGAATGCGCTATTCGGGAGATCTATGAGGAAACGCATCTACGGGTCAGACAAATGGATTTTAGGGGGATGGTAACCTTTCCTGAGTTTACACCTGGGCATGATTGGTATACCTATGTCTTTAAGGTGACTGCGTTTGAAGGCGAGTTGATTTCAGACCAGGACTCCCGAGAAGGAACCTTGGCATGGGTCCCCTATGATCAAGTCTTATCTAAACCAACCTGGCAGGGGGATTATGAACTCTTTAAGTGGATTCTTGAAGATAGTCCTTTCTTCTCGGCTAAGTTTAGCTATGATAAGACTGGGAAGTTGGTCGATAAGCAAGTCACATTTTATGAATGATGGGAGCCATGATGCATAAAAAAAATACAAATTTTACAGATAGCTGGTTTTACAAATGGGTACTAGATAATCGTTTTGTCAGTGCTATGGTTATCAGCTTTTTAACTTTTTTAACCCTTTATCTTTTGACTCGTATTGGGTTTATCTTTTTTGCCATTGCTGGCTTTATTGCGGTTTTACTGCTGCCAATGGTGATTTCGATTCTTTTTTATTACTTGCTGAAACCTTTGGTCCTTTTAGTAGAAAAATATTGCCATGTCAATCGTACCATAGCTATCAGCTTGATTTATTTGATATTTGCAGCCCTCTTGGTATGGGGAGGTGCTAATCTTTTTCCCATGTTGCAAGAGCAGATGATGTCTTTTGTGAAAAATCTTCCTGACTATATTCAAAGCATGGAGAAGCAGATGACTAAGATTCTAGAAAATGAGCGTCTCGAGCCTATGCGTCCTCAACTAGAAGAGTGGATCAATAACTCCAGCAGCAAGGCTGTTGACTATGCTGAAAATTTCTCAAAAAACTTTATTTCTTGGGCTGGTGATTTTGCTAGTGCGGTGACTAGGGTAGCAGTTGCTATCATCATGACCCCTTTTATTGTTTTTTACCTCTTGAGAGATAGTGATAAGTTAAAGGGAAATATTTTGAAGATTGTTCCAGTTGCCTGGCGCACTCCAGTGTCTCGTGTGCTCAGTGATATTAATAGTCAGTGGCAGGGGTTTGTCCAGGGACAGGTAGTGGTTGCTATAATTGTTGGTATTATGTTTGCCATTCTTTTTTCCATTATCGGTTTACCTTATGCAGTGACCTTGGGGATAGTAGCAGGTGTGCTCAATATGATTCCCTATTTAGGAAGTTTCTTGGCTATGATCCCGGTCGTTATTTTAGCTTTGGTAAATGGTCCGTGGATGCTTGCCAAGGTAGCCATTGTCTTTACCATTGAACAGACTATTGAGGGACGGTTTGTATCGCCTTTGGTTCTTGGCAGTAAGTTGAGTATCCATCCGATTATGATTTTATTTATCCTCCTAGCTTCTGGATCTGTCTTTGGTGTTTGGGGTGTCCTGCTAGGTATCCCTGTCTATGCTTCCGTTCGAGTTGTTATCAAGGAAATCTTTGACTGGTACCGTGAATTTAGTGGGCTTTATCAGGAAGAAAGTGAGGGGGAATCTCATGCTGAATAGTGAAAAGATGATTGCTTCTCTGGATCAACAAGATCTAGGGAGAGCCAATAAGTATTTTAAACGTGCGCTTTTAGAAGATGATTCAGATACGCTCTTATCATTAGCACAGTACTTAGAAAGCATCGGTTTTTTTCCTCAGGCTAAAGAAATCTATCTCAAAGAGCGTTTTGATTTTCCGGAAGTTAATATCAATCTGGCTCAAATTGCTGCTGAAGATGGTGATGTTGAGGAGGCTTTTTCTTATCTGGATACTATTAAGCCAGAGGATGAGTCCTATGTATCATCTCTATTAGTCATGGCTGACCTCTATGATATGGAAGGTTTGACGGATGTGGCACGTGAAAAGCTTTTAGTAGCGAGTCAGATTAGCCAAGATCCCTTAATTATTTTTGGTTTAGCTGAGTTAGATAGCCAATTAGGTAATTTTGAGGAGGCTATCCAGGCTTATGCCAGCCTTGATAATCGGGAAATTCTCATCGCTACTGGTGTGTCCACTTATCAGCGGATTGGATTGTGCTATGCTAGTATGGGTAAATTTGAAGCGGCCGTAGAGTTTCTAGAAAAGGCGGTTGAAATTGAATACGATGATGCTACTGTCTTTGAGCTAGCGACTATTTTGTACGATCAAGGAGAGTACCAAAAGGCTAATCTTCACTTTAAACAGCTAGATACTATGAATCCTGATTTTGAAGGCTATGAATACATTTACGCCCTATCCTTACATGAAGAGCATCAGATTGATGATGCCTTGAAGTTGGTTCAACAAGGGTTGTCCAAAAATCAATATGACAGTCAGCTCTTGCTTTTAGCATCACAATTATCTTATGAAAATCATGATGCTAAAATGGCTGAGTCTTACCTGCTCAGTGCTAAGGATCTGGCAGAGGATGCTGAAGAGGTCCTTTTACGCTTGAGTACGCTTTATTTGGATGATGAACGCTATGAAGACGTAGTAGTTTTGGACCAAGAAGACATCGATAACGTTTTAACCAAGTGGAACATCGCTAAGGCTTATCAAGCATTGGAAGATGAAAGGGCTATCGAGGCCTACAATAGTCTGTCAGAAGATCTTAAGGATAACCCAGAATTCTTATATGATTATGCCTTTCTTCTTAGGGAGTACGGTTACGGGGAGCGTTCACGCTTGATTGCTGAGCGCTATATGACTATAGTTCCTGATGACATGACCATATTGGATCTTTTAGATCAGTGAAAATTTAGGACAAGAGTGGGGTGAGCATCACTAGTTCTAGGCATATGACTTTATCATTTGCCTAGCTTAAGGCTAATGATGAGAAATAGCATAAAGTTATGTGCTTTGCTGTGACAAGAAGGAGGAGGTTGAGCTGTGGCAGATGTGATCAAATTGTTTCAGTATAATACGTTGGGTGCCTTGATGGCAGGCTTATACGATGGCTCTATGACTATTGGGGAGCTGCTTGAACATGGTGATTTAGGAATTGGTACCCTAGATTCTATCGATGGGGAGTTGATTGTATTAGATGGGAAAGCTTATCAAGCTAAAGGATCAGGAGAGGTCCCAGAAATTGTTGAGGTCCCTCTGGAGGCTAAGGTTCCTTATGCTGCTGTTGTCCCTCATCAAGCGGAAGTTATCTTTCGACAACGTTTTGAGATGACAGACCGTGAGCTAGAGGAGCGTATCGAGTCTTATTATGATGGGGTTAATCTTTTTCGTTCCATTAAAATAACTGGTACCTTTAAGCAGATGCATGTTCGCATGATCCCCAAAGCTAAGAGAGGGGAGCGTTTTGCTGAAGTTGCCACCATGCAACCAGAGTACCGCAGGGAAAATGTTAAGGGGACTATTGTAGGCCTGTGGACTCCTGAAATGTTTCATGGTGTGAGTGTGGCAGGCTATCATTTACATTTTTTATCGGATGACCATACTTTTGGTGGGCATGTCATGGATTTTATCATTTTAGATGGCAGTGTCGAGGTTGGACCTGTTGATCAGCTGGATCAGCGCTTTCCTGTTCAAGATCGTCAATATCTCTTTGCTAAGCTCAATGTGGATCAACTAAAAGATGATATTAACAAAGCGGAGTAAATTATTGATCATAAAAGGGGGAGGATTTTAATCCTCCCCTTTTATGATATTTAAGTGCCACATTTTATTTGTTATCGTGAAAAACAAATAGTTTGCTAAAGATATAGTTGAGCACGATAATGAGGACCTGGCTGATCAGTCCGACGATAAGGTCTACGATACGCAGATTGTCATTGACAAATTGTCCGATGATATGAGGAAAACGAGTGACAAAAATGTAAGTCATACCAAAGTCCAAGACCATGGTCACTAACCTAGCAGGGATAAACTTCATAAAGCGTTTATGCCAACCTTGTCGTTTTTGGTTGAAGACCCAAATGTCATTGGTCACGAAAGCGAAGATAATGGCAATGACATTAGCAACAGGTGTTGCGACTAGGGGATGCCCTGTGAGGAATAGGGTAGTAGCACGACTGATCAGGTAAACTAAGGTTGTTAGTCCTCCGAAAAAGAGGTATTTCAGAATTTCGTTGTTCCAGCAAAAAAGAATGAGTGATTTAATCTGTTTCATAGCTCTAGTCTAACACAAAATGCTGGTACAAACTAGGTAAAAACAAGTTCCATTATTTTTAGAGTAGCTTGTGCTATACTAGTGGAGCTGTATGATTAGAACTTGATGTTATTATTGCTATCAAGTGGATTAAAGGAGGCAAAGGATTTATGACATTTACAGTGCGTGATATTGTTCAAATTTCTATTGTGACGGCTCTTTACTTTATATTGACGGCTTTTCCGCCTTTTAATGCCATCAGCTATGGTGTTTATCAGTTCCGCCTTTCGGAAATGCTGAATTTCTTGGCTTTTTATAAGCCAAAATACATTATCGCTGTGACACTCGGTTGTGCTTTGGCAAATTTATATAGTTTTACCCCGATAGATGTTCTTGTGGGAAGTGCTCAAACCTTTATTTTTGTTAGTCTGGGTGTTGTCTTGTTTAAAAAGTATATGGATCAGACTATTCTTGGTTACAACAAGGCTTTTTTCTGGTTTAGTCTCGGGTTTTCATTCAGTATGTTTGTCATTGCCGCTGAATTGGCAATTGTTGGCAAAGGACCATTTTTCATAACTTGGCTGACAACAGGTATTGGTGAATTAGTGTCTCTTTTGGTTGGTGGTGCTATTATTAGTCTTTTGGCTAAACGCATTGATTTGACCAAATAAAATCTGCAAAAAAAGAGATGATGGATAGGAATAGGAAATAGTTGTATCCGAATTAAGAAAGGAAAGGTCACAGATCGTTAAGTCTATAACGGTTTATAGTGTCTTCCTTTCTTTTTTTGCTTAACAAGCCTATGGTGACATGCTATAATACACTTATGGAAAACCGTATCAAAGAATTGGTAGCTCAGCTTAATCGCTATGCTAATGACTATTATACGTATGATAATCCCAGTATTTCTGATGCCCAGTATGATAAGCTCTATAGAGAGCTTGTTGACTTAGAAAAGGATTATCCAGAACTAATACAGCCTGATAGTCCTACGCATCGTGTCGGTGGTGTGGTGCTGGAAGGCTTTGAAAAATATACTCATGAATACCCTCTGTTTTCTTTGCAGGATGCTTTTTCACGTGAGGAGCTGGACGAGTTTGATCGCCGGATTAAGGCAGAATTTCCCAGTGCCTCTTATCTGGCTGAATTGAAAATTGATGGGCTCTCTATTTCTCTGACTTATCGTGAGGGGCGCTTGGAGATTGGTGCGACACGTGGAGATGGGACCGTTGGTGAAAACATTACAGAAAACCTCAAGCGGATCAAGGATATCCCTTTGGTACTGCCTAATCAAGAGAGTTTGACGGTTAGAGGAGAGGCCTATTTACCACGAGTTTCTTTTCAAGCTATTAATGCTAAACGTCAAGAAGAGGGGTTAGAGGAGTTTGCTAATCCTCGAAATGCTGCAGCGGGCACATTGAGGCAGCTAGATACTAGGGTTGTTGCTGAGCGGCAGCTGGCTACCTTTATTTATCAAGAGGCAGGAGAAACTCAGTTTAGTACTCAAGCTGATGTTTTAGAAGGCTTTGAAAAACTGGGATTTGTGGTCAATCCCCGTCGGATAGTAACCAGCTCTATGGATGTTATCTGGGACTTTATTCAGGATGTTCAGGCAGAGCGTGACCAGCTGGGCTATGATATCGATGGGATTGTAATCAAGGTTAATAGCTTAGCTATGCAGGAAGAGCTTGGTATGACAGCTAAAGCTCCACGCTGGGCTATTGCCTATAAGTTTCCAGCAGAGGAAAAAGAAGCACAAATACTATCTGTTGATTGGACAGTAGGACGGACTGGTGTGGTCACTCCGACGGCTAATCTGACACCAGTGCAATTAGCTGGAACAATGGTCAGTCGTGCGACTCTGCACAATGTTGATTATATCGCTGATAAGGATATCCGTATCGGAGACACAGTGATTGTCTATAAGGCTGGGGATATTATTCCAGCGGTTTTAAATGTCCTTATGGAAAAGCGTAGGGACCAAGAGCCCATGTGTATTCCAGAGCATTGCCCGTCTTGCCATAGCGAGTTAGTCCACTATGAAGATGAGGTGGCTCTACGCTGTGTGAATCCTCGCTGTCCTGCCCAGATCAGAGAAAAATTAATTCACTTTGCTAGTCGAGATGCTATGAATATCACAGGACTTGGTCCGTCTAATATTGATAAGGTTTATAAAGCTGGATTGGTAGAGGACGTAGCTGATCTCTATCAGGTCAGTCAGGAGCAATTCTTAAGTTTGGAAGGCTTCCAAAAAAAATCAGCTCAAAAACTCTATCAAGCGATTGCAGCTTCTAAGGCAAATTCTGCTGATAAGTTACTGTTTGGATTGGGGATCCGTCATGTTGGAGCCAAGGCCAGCCAGTTACTTATGGAGCATTTTGGCAGTTTGGATGCCTTGATAGCAGCAGATCCTGAAGAAGTTGCTGCTATTGATAATCTGGGTCAGTCTATCGCAAAGTCGCTCAAGGACTATTTTGCTACCCAAGGTGGGATTGAGTTGGTTGAGGAGCTGCGTCAGGCGGGATTGAACTTTAACTACCAAGGTTTTCGGGTGGCAGCAGATGCTGTCTTATCCAATCAGACGGTTGTTTTGACTGGTAAATTGAGTAGTTTGTCCAGAAAAGAAGCGAAGGAAAAATTAGAAAGACTGGGAGCAAAAGTTACTTCATCAGTCTCTAAAAAAACAGATCTGGTCGTTGCTGGTGAGGATGCTGGCTCCAAGTTGGCTAAGGCTCAAGAATTAGGAATTACCATTCATGATGAAGCCTGGCTACTAGAACTGTAATCGTATAAAAATATACTTCATAGCCCCACCGAGTTTGCTTGTTGAGTGGCTGGTATCTTATTTCAATGATATCTGGGGCTATTGCTAATGATGAGGAGAAAATCTCTTAGTCATTATAAATTTTCGACAGTCTTTTATCTTTCTATTAGGATTTTGATAGGTAGATTGTCTTTTGTTTACCTTAGGTTAGGAGAAAACTATGGCGCAAAAACGTGCACGTCTGATTTATAATCCGACATCAGGCCAGGAAATTATGAAGAAAAATGTTGCTCAGGTCTTGGATATTCTGAAGGGATTTGGGTATGAGACGTCTGCTTTCCAGACAACACCTGAGCCAGATTCGGCCAAAAATGAAGCTAAACGTGCGGCTCAAGCAGATTTTGATTTGGTCATCGCAGCAGGTGGTGATGGCACCATTAATGAAGTTGTCAACGGTATTGCTCCTTTGGATAAGCGACCACAGATGGCTATCATTCCGACAGGAACAACTAATGATCTTGCACGTGCCCTAAAAATTCCTCGTGGGAAGCCTGTTGAGGCCGCTAAGTTGATTGGAAAGAATCAAACGATCCAGATGGATATTGGCCGTGCTCAGGATGATGTTTATTTTATTAATATTGCTGCAGCTGGAACCTTAACAGAGCTGACCTACAGTGTCCCTAGCCAGCTTAAGACCATGATTGGCTATCTTGCTTACTTGGTCAAGGGGGTTGAGTTACTGCCGCGTGTGAGTACAGCTCCCGTGAGGATTACGCATGACCAAGGTGTCTTCGAAGGGGATGCTTCTATGATCTTTGCGGCCATTACCAATTCAGTAGGTGGCTTTGAGACGATTGCGCCGGATGCTAAGTTGGATGACGGCATGTTTACTCTGATCATTGTAAAAACAGCTAATCTATTTGCCATTACGCATCTGGCTAGCAAATTGATCCAGGGCGGCAAACATATTGATGATCCTCGTATTGAATATATCAAGACGAGCAAGATACATATCGAGCCCCTGACGGATAAGCGTATGATGATCAATCTGGACGGTGAGTATGGAGGCGATGCGCCAATCACTCTTGAAAATCTCAAGAATCATATTGAATTTTTTGCAGACACGGATGAAATCTCAGATGATGCAATGGTTCTAGATACAGAGGATTTAGCTATGGAGGCGATCGCCCAAAAATTTTCTCATGAAGTTGATGAGTTAGAGGACTTTCCAGATGAGGAAAAAACAAGTGAAACTGACCGTATGTGATAGAGCATTAAAGGGATAGTGAGATAACTCGCTATCCCTTTAAACGGTAAAAGAGTAGGAATGGTCAAACTGTTTTCAGAAAAATGAGCTATTACTTTTGAAACCGTTGACTTTCTTATTGAATAGGTCTAGAATTAGTGGGTAAAAAATTTTAAAGGAGTATTTTTACTATGCATTTAACTGTTTTAGCACTCGGCCTTGCCGTTATGGGTGTATCAATCGGTGAAGGTATCTTGGTTGCCAATATTGCTAAGGCAGCCGCTCGCCAACCAGAAATGTTCAGCAAACTTCGTTCATTGATGTTTATCGGGGTTGCCTTTATTGAAGGTACCTTCTTCGTTCTCTTTGGTTTAAGCTTCGTAGTAGCTAACCTGTAGGATAATGAACATAGTAGAAGAAGGAGGGATAAGGTTTGGAAACACAAACTAATCCAAGTGTATCTATTTTCGGTATCAAATTTGATTTGACCATTTTAGCCATCTCTCTTTTGACAGTCCTTATTGTGTTTTTATTCGTTTTTTGGTCTAGTCGTAAAATGTCAATCAGACCTAAGGGGAAGCAAAATGTTTTGGAATACCTCTATGAATTTGTAAATGGTACCATTTCAGATAATTTAGGGGGCTATACAAAAAATTATGGTCTTTTACTCTTTGTTGTTTTTACGTTTGTCTTTACGGCTAATAATATCGGCCTTTTGACCGCTATTAAGACGGAGAAATATAATTTGTGGACCTCGCCAACTTCTAATTTTGGTGTCACCCTTACACTCTCTTTATTGATAGCTTTGGTTTGCCATGTTGAAGGGATTCGCAAGAAGGGAGTAGGCGGTTACCTAAAAGGTTTCCTCAGTCCCTATCCTGCCATGTTACCAATGAACATTCTTGAACAACTTACCAATGTTGCTTCCTTAGCCTTGCGACTTTTCGGGAATATCTATTCTGGTGAGGTGCTTACAGGTCTTATTTTAAAACTAGCTACACTGTCAATCTTTGCATGGCCTATAGCATTTGCCATCAATATTCTCTGGGTTGCCTTTTCAGCTTTTATTGGTGCTATCCAGGCTTATGTCTTTATTATTTTGAGTTCTAATTACATCGGTGATAAAGTCAATGCCGAAGAAGAATAAGGAAAGAGAGGTAAAATATGTCTATACTGTTTAATAGTACGACGCTCGGTAATATTATCATTACGACAGGTTCAGTTTTAGTCCTCTACTGGTTGATTCGCAAATTTGCCTGGAAGCAGCTTACTGGAATCTTCGAGGAGCGGGCTCAAAAGATTAACAATGACATTGATGAAGCTGAAAATGCTCGTAAGCAGGCAGAAGAGTTGGCCCAAAAGCGTCAGGTTGAACTGAATGCTGCTAAGGATGATGCCGCAAAAATTATTGACGATGCTAAAGAAACTGGTCATGTGCAAAGTCAAAAGATCATTGCAGATGCTCACGTTGATGTGAGCCGTATGAAAGAAAAAGCTGAGCAAGATATCGCGCAATCACAGGCAGAAGCTCTTTCAAGTGTGAAGGGTGATGTAGCTGACTTAACGATCTTGCTAGCTGAAAAGGTTATTGCTAAAAACCTTGATCAATCAGCTCAGTCCGATCTGATTGACAACTATCTTGATCAACTAGGAGATGCCTAATGGATCGTAATACGCAAGCTGTCATTGAACAGTATGCTGATGGCCTGGTTCAGGTTGCTATTGACAATGATCAGATAGCAGAGATTCAAGAGGAAGTTTCCAGCCTTCTTGCTGTCAGTCAGGAGACTGGACTTGTTGAGTATCTGTCCAGCCTTGCAATCAGCCACAGCGATAAAGAAAAACTCATTGAAGTGCTGCAAGAGCAGGCTTCTCGGTATGTGAAGAATTTTCTTGCAGTCATTTTACAGAATGAACGTGAAGGTTTGCTAGAGTATATGTTCCAAGCAGTTTTGGACAAGCTCACTCACCTAACATGTAATTTTGATTTGACCGTGACAACAGCGGTGACTCTTACAGATAACCAGCGACAGGGCTTGCTTGCTCTTGGCAATCGCAAGTTTGGTATCCAAGCGAAGTCACTGGTGGAAAAGCTTGATGCTAGAATTATTGGTGGTTTTATACTTGAAGCTAATCATCAGACGATCGATACTAGTATTCGAAGTCAATTACAACAATTAAAAAATAATCTTAAATAGAAAGTGGTGTGACTTTTGGCCATTAATGCTCAAGAAATTAGTGCTTTAATCAAAAAGCAAATTGAAAACTTCCAGCCAAATTTTGACGTCACTGAAACTGGTGTGGTAACTTACATTGGTGATGGGATTGCTCGTGCAAGAGGGCTCGACAATGCTATGGCTGGTGAGTTGCTGGAATTCCAAAACGGTGCTTATGGTATGGCTCAAAACCTTGAGTCTAATGATGTTGGTATTATTATTCTTGGTGATTTTTCTGCAATCACTGAGGGAGATACCGTCAAGCGCACTGGAAAAATTATGGAAGTCCCAGTCGGTCCCGAAATGATTGGTCGTGTGGTGAATCCACTGGGTCAACCAGTTGATGGACTCGGTGATATCAATACGAAGGCGACACGTCCTGTTGAAACGCCTGCACCAGGTGTCATGCAGCGTAAGAGTGTCTCAGAACCTCTGCAAATAGGACTCAAAGCTATTGATGCACTTGTTCCAATAGGACGCGGTCAACGTGAATTGGTCATCGGTGACCGTCAGACTGGTAAAACATCTGTTGCTATTGATGCGATTTTGAATCAAAAAGATCAAGATATGATCTGTATCTATGTTGCGATTGGACAAAAAGAATCAACCGTTCGTACACAGGTTGAAACCCTCCGCAAATATGGTGCTCTGGATTATACAATCGTTGTGACTGCATCGGCATCACAGCCCTCTCCCTTAGTTTACATTGCCCCTTATGCAGGTGTAGCGATGGCAGAAGAATTTATGTATCAAGGTAAGCATGTGCTGATCGTTTACGATGATTTATCAAAACAAGCCGTAGCTTACCGTGAGTTATCCTTACTTTTGCGTCGTCCACCGGGTCGTGAAGCTTACCCAGGGGATGTCTTCTATCTTCATAGTCGTCTGTTAGAGCGTTCTGCCAAGGTTTCTGATGACCTAGGTGGCGGCTCTATTACGGCTCTGCCGTTTATTGAGACACAAGCAGGGGATATTTCTGCTTATATCGCAACTAACGTTATTTCTATTACAGATGGTCAAATCTTCTTGCAAGAGAATCTTTTCAATTCTGGTATACGTCCTGCTATTGATGCTGGTTCCTCTGTATCACGTGTTGGTGGTGCTGCCCAAATCAAGGCTATGAAAAAGGTAGCTGGAACCTTACGTTTGGATTTGGCATCTTACCGTGAGTTGGAGGCCTTTACGCAGTTCGGATCTGATCTAGATGAAGCGACTCAAGCTAAGTTGAACCGTGGTCGTCGGACAGTAGAAGTTTTGAAACAGCCTGTTCATCAGCCCTTGCCTGTTGAAAAACAAGTTTTAATTCTCTATGCTTTGACACATGGCTTCTTGGACAATGTGCCTGTTGATGATATTCTTGCGTTTGAACAGGCCTTGTATGATTATTTTGACAGTCATCATGAAGATCTCTTTGAAATTATACGGACGACTAAGGATCTTCCAGACGAAGCTGTTCTGGATGCTGCTATTCAATCTTTCAAAGATCAATCATCGTTTGAATAAGGGAGGTTGATGATATGGCAGGGTCTCTAAGTGATATTAAAAGTCGCATTACGTCGACGGAAAAAACAAGTAAAATTACGAGTGCCATGCAGATGGTATCTGCCGCTAAGCTGACAAAATCTGAGCAAGCAGCAAAAGATTTCCAAGTCTATGCTTCAAAGATTCGACAAGTGACGACTGATCTCTTGAAGACAGAGTTGACCAATGGTAGTGATAATCCCATGCTAGCCGCTCGTCCTGTTAAGCGGACCGGCTATATTGTGATTACATCTGACAAGGGATTAGTCGGTGGTTACAATGCTAAAATTCTCAAGGCTGTTATGGATTTGATCGAAGATTACCACGCTGGTAGAGATGATTACGCTATCATTTCAATCGGAAGTGTGGGATCTGATTTCTTTAAAGCTAGAGGAATTGACCTGGCTTTTGAACTGCGTGGTCTTGAGGATCAACCTAGTTTTGATCAGGTGTCTCAGATTATTTCACAATCCGTTGAGATGTACCATCAAGAGATTTTTGATGAACTCTATGTTTGCTATAATCACCATATCAATAGTTTGACGAGTCAAGTACGTGTTGAGCAAATGCTTCCCATTGTTGATTTAGATGCTAATGAAGCACATGAACAAGAAGCATCAACAGTATTTGAGTTGGAACCGGATCGTGAAGCTATTTTGGAACAATTATTGCCACAGTATACGGAAAGTTTGATTTACGGGGCAATTGTTGATGCTAAGACAGCTGAACATGCTGCAGGAATGACAGCGATGCAAACAGCGACAGATAACTCAAGGAATGTCATTAATGATTTGACTATTCAGTACAACCGTGCCCGGCAGGCTGCTATTACTCAGGAAATTACTGAAATCGTTGCCGGTGCTAATGCCTTGGAATAAAAGGTAAGGATTGTAAGCTCTCTAGTATAAGAGATAAGATGATTTTCAGTAGGAAGGAAATAAAAATGAGCTCAGGCAAGATTGCTCAGGTGGTTGGTCCTGTTGTAGACGTTAAGTTTGCCAGTGATGATAAACTTCCTGAGATTAATAATGCGTTAGTTGTATACAAGGACAGCGCAAAAAAAGAAAAAATCGTGCTAGAAGTTGCCCTTGAACTAGGGGACGGAATGGTACGTACAATTGCCATGGAGTCAACAGATGGTCTTACTCGTGGTTTAGAAGTTCTCGATACTGGCCGTGCGATTAGTGTACCGGTTGGTAAAGAGACTCTTGGACGTGTCTTTAATGTTTTGGGAGATACGATTGATCTGGAACAGCCATTCGATGAAGATGCCCCACGTGAACCAATCCATAAAAAGGCTCCAAGTTTTGATGAATTGTCAACTGCGTCAGAAATTTTGGAAACAGGAATCAAGGTGATTGACCTCTTGGCACCTTATTTGAAGGGTGGTAAAGTCGGACTCTTTGGTGGTGCCGGTGTTGGTAAAACGGTCCTTATCCAAGAATTGATCCACAATATCGCTCAAGAGCATGGAGGAATTTCAGTATTTACTGGTGTCGGTGAGCGTACTCGTGAAGGGAATGACCTTTACTGGGAAATGAAGGAATCTGGTGTTATCGAAAAGACTGCCATGGTCTTTGGTCAGATGAATGAACCACCTGGTGCACGTATGCGTGTCGCACTGACTGGACTGACACTTGCGGAGTATTTCCGTGATGTTGAGGGGCAAGATGTTTTGCTCTTTATTGATAACATTTTCCGTTTCACTCAAGCAGGTTCTGAGGTATCGGCCCTTCTTGGACGTATGCCATCGGCTGTGGGTTACCAACCAACATTGGCTACTGAGATGGGACAGTTACAAGAGCGTATCACCTCAACTAAAAAAGGATCTGTAACGTCTATTCAGGCGATCTATGTGCCAGCGGATGACTATACCGACCCAGCTCCTGCAACAGCTTTTGCACACTTGGATTCAACTACGAACTTGGAGCGGAAATTGACTCAAATGGGGATCTATCCTGCCGTCGATCCATTGGCTTCTAGCTCTCGAGCTCTTTCGCCAGAAATTGTCGGTGAGGAGCATTACCAAGTGGCAACAGAAGTTCAGCGTGTCCTTCAACGTTACAATGAATTGCAGGATATTATTGCCATTCTTGGGATGGATGAACTGTCAGATGAGGAAAAAGTCCTGGTGGGACGTGCCCGTCGTATTCAATTTTTCCTCTCACAAAACTTCAATGTAGCTGAGCAGTTTACGGGTCAGCCGGGCTCTTATGTTCCAGTTGAAGAGACAGTGCGTGGCTTTAAGGAAATTTTGGAAGGGAAGTATGATAATCTCCCTGAAGATGCCTTTCGTGCGGTCGGTCCAATTGAGGATGTTGTCGAAAAAGCTAAAAAGATGGGCTATTAATGAGGTGACTGTATGGCAGAACATATGACAGTCCAAATTGTCACACCTGATGGTATTCGTTATGATCATCATGCAGCTTTTATCTCTGTGACTACGACAGATGGTGAGATGGGGATTTTGCCTAATCATATCAATACTATAGCTCCACTTGCTGTCCATGAGGTAAAGATCAGACGTATTGATGATGATAATCATGTCGATTGGGTAGCGGTCAATGGTGGTATTCTTGAGATCAAAGATAATGAGGTGACGATTGTTGCTGATTCTGCAGAGCGTGATCGTGATATTGATGTCTCTCGGGCTGAACGGGCTAAGTTACGGGCTGAAAAAGACATGGCAGAAGCTCAGCAAAGTCATGAAGCTGACCAATTTAAGCGAGCTGAAGTTGCTTTGAGACGTGCCCTCAACCGTATCAATGTCGGTAACAAGTAATCACTAGCCATTAGATAGTAGTAGGTTTGCTTAATTAAGCCTCAAGATTTTAATTATCAACTCATGGCTTCTATATCGATATGGTAAATCCAGAATAATACTAAAGGGGTCTGGACTTTTGTCCAAGGCTCTTTTTGTTTACGGCGAAAACTTGCGAGAGATCTTTTTGACATGGTAGAATAAGGGCATGGAATTTTTACAAACACTTAGTAATATTGTGATCCATATGATTTTTATCATTTGGATTCATCAGCTTCTGATTAATTTAGTTCCGTGGGAAAAGTATCTAAAAATTCATACTGATAATCTCATGCAGGTTCGCCTGTTCATTCTTTTTATAGCTATCGCACTGAGCTATATGGTCAGTCTTTTCTTTATTGATATTATTAGTCTAGGGATGAGTCTCTATTTGTCAGCACCTTGAGGAAGTTTTTTCATCAACTTGTGATATAATTAGTTAAAACAGTTGAAAATGGAGAAATACGATGGATAAAATTATTATCAAGGGAGGCAATACACGTCTAGAAGGAGAAGTATCTATAGAAGGTGCTAAAAATGCCGTCTTACCTTTACTAGCAGCCACCATCCTACCGACTCAGGGACAGACGATTTTGCATAATGTTCCCATATTATCTGATGTGTTTACCATGAATAATGTTGTTCGTGGTCTTAATATCAAGGTAGATTTTGACGAATCGGCTAATCAAGTCACAGTGGATGCTACGGGGAAGATCTTAGATGAAGCTCCCTATGAGTATGTCAGCCAAATGAGGGCCTCTATTGTTGTTCTTGGACCGATCTTAGCACGTAATGGTCATGCTAAGGTGTCTATGCCAGGAGGATGTACGATAGGTAGTCGTCCTATTGATCTCCATTTAAAAGGGCTCGAAGCTATGGGAGCTGAGATCCGTCAAGTTGGTGGTGATATTACTGCAACAGCAGATAAGCTCAAGGGAACCAATTTTTATATGGATTTTCCATCTGTTGGTGCAACACAAAATCTGATGATGGCTGCAACTTTGGCAGAAGGGACAACTATTATCGAGAATGCAGCTCGAGAGCCTGAGATAGTGGATCTCGCTCAGCTGTTAAACAAGATGGGTGCTGTTATCAAGGGAGCCGGTACAGAAACCTTGACGATTCAAGGTGTGAAAGAGCTTCATGGGACTGAGCACGATGTCGTTCAGGATCGTATTGAGGCTGGTACCTTTATGGTGGCTGCTGCTATGACAGGCGGTGATGTCTTGGTTAAGGATGCTGTATGGGAGCATAATCGTCCCTTACTATCAAAATTGATTGAAATGGGCGTGGAGGCAAGAGAAGAGGCAAACGGTATTCGTATCCGGTCTGATGTGACTCAGTTAAAGCCAGTAGTTGTTAAGACCTTACCGCATCCGGGCTTTCCGACAGACATGCAGGCTCAATTTACAGCCTTGATGGCTGTTATTCCAGGTGAGTCTACCATGATTGAAACTGTTTTTGAAAATCGTTTCCAACATCTGGAAGAGATGAGGCGGATGGGTCTCAATTCAGAAATTCTTCGTGATACTGCTATCATTCATGGTGGTCAAGGTTTGCAGGGCGCTAAGGTTATGTCAACAGATTTACGTGCCAGTGCTGCTTTGATATTGACTGGTATGGTTGCCCAAGGGACTACTGTCGTCAGCAAGCTTAATCATTTGGATCGTGGCTATTACAAGTTCCACGAAAAATTAGCTAGTCTTGGTGCTGATATTGAGAGGGTGAGTCAGTAATGACAAATATAGGATGGAAGTATGTCAGAAGACAGCTCATGGTTGTTTTGATTCTCTTGATCTTGAGTCTAGTTGTGTTTATGATTGGTCTCATGCTGGGCTATGCTATGCTGGGAGAAGGCAAGAATGCTTTTGACATTTTGTCATTTGATAAATGGAAATCACTGGTTGATAAATTTACTGGAAACTGAGAAGTCTCGCTGGTTTGTCCAACGAGACTTTTTGTGCTTAAGCTAGCTTGCTAAGCTGGTCTTTTCGGGACTAAGTATAGTAGCTATTGGTTGTTTTGATGGAGTTAGAAAAGTATGAAAAACAGACGATTAAGGAAATCTGAGCAGAAACTGTTGTTGTCTCTTGTTGGTCTGGTTATTATTTTGTCTTTGGGCTATGTTGCGACATCGGATCGTTTGTCAGAAGACAATCCTATTAAGCAGTTGGCCCAGTTGGTTATATCAGATGGTGAGAAGTCAGATTCGGCATCTCTTGATCATCCAACAAAAAGGTTGGCAGAATCCGTTATGACACCTTCGGTAAGACGAGAGCTTTCTTCAGCTATTGATTGGAATGGCAGTGGGGCTTTTATTGTTAATCATAATCAAACTGATTTAGATGCCAAGGTTTCCAGCCTTCCTTATGTCAACAATCAGACTAAGCGTGTCCAAGGGAAGCTGGTACCAAAGCGTGCTAATGCGCTTCTCTCCAAAGCTACCAGACAGTACCGTAATCGTCTAGAAACGGGTAATGGGTCAACTAGTTGGACACCTGCAGGATGGCATCAGCTTCATCATTTAGCTGGCAGTTATGACCATGCTGTGGATCGTGGGCACCTGATTGGTTATGCCCTAGCTGGTGGTCTAAAAGGTTTTGATGCTTCGACGAGTAATCCTGCTAATATTGCTGTTCAGACAGCTTGGGCTAATCAAGCTAGCAGTAAAGACTCAACGGGTCAAAACTACTATGAAGGCTTAATACGCAAAGCTTTAGATAAGAATAGACGGGTTCGTTATCGAGTAACGCTCATTTATGAAGGTGATAATCTTATCGCTAGCGGCAGTCACATGGAGGCAAAATCCAGCGATGGCAGTCTTGAATTTAATGTTTTTATTCCTAATGTCCAAGAAGGTTTGACAATAAATTATTATAGTGGAAAGGTGAGCCGAGGATGAGTGTAGAAGAATACGGTCGTGATACTTATCAGCTTCGTGAATCTGGCCTTGCCCTTCCTGTATCTGATATCACTAGTTATGAAAAGGAAGACGATAAGGTTTTTTTATGATCCTGCACTTTATCTAACAAAAGAAGGGCGTGCTTATCTTGATCATATCTATGGTGAGCAGGCTGAGCCTGATGTTTTAGATGATTGTTTATATTTTTACTTTAGTCCGGATACTTAGAGTTTTTTATTAACTTGCAACCGGATCTAAAATCTGTTAGAATGAGTTTAATTGAATAGTTGTCCGTGAGACTAGTAGCTTGGTGGCACTTTGAAGGGAATGTGAATCGTAGACTGGGAGTTCACTAAAGGAAAGCCTTGTGAATTCACTCATATCAAGGACTTATGAAATTAAGATTCAGTCTTTCTGAATGAAAACGGATGGTACCGCGTGTCAACGCTCCGCTTGTGGTGGTTGTGTTGGCATGCGATTTTTGTTTACCGAAGAAAGATTATTATGATGGCTAAGAAAGGAAACCCCATGGATTTACAAAAACAGTTAGAAGAATTGAAAATGACAACTCAAGCTAAGTTAAAAGAAATGCATGGTGATCACGCTAAGGAACTTCAAGACTTGCGGGTCTCTGTTCTCGGTAAAAAAGGTTCTCTGACAGAGTTGCTCAAAGGATTAAAAGATTTATCTAGTGAGATGCGCCCTGTTGTGGGTAAGCAGGTTAATGAGGTTCGTGATACTTTGACAAAGGCTTTTGAAGAGCAAGCAAAAATTGTTGAGGCAGCTAAGATTCAAGCACAATTAGAGTCTGAAACAATCGATGTTACCCTACCCGGTCGCCAGATTAAGCTAGGCAATCGTCATATTCTAACGCAAACAACTGAAGAAATCGAAGATATCTTTTTAGGAATGGGCTTTAAAATTGTTGAAGGGTATGAAGTAGAAACAGACTACTATAATTTTGAACGCATGAATCTTCCTAAGAATCATCCAGCTCGTGATATGCAGGATACTTTCTATATTACGGAAGAAATCTTGCTACGTACCCACACAAGTCCTGTGCAGGCACGTACTTTGGACGAGCATGATTTTTCAAAGGGACCTTTGAAGATGATTTCACCTGGACGTGTTTTCCGTCGGGATACCGATGATGCGACTCACTCTCATCAATTTCACCAAATTGAAGGCTTGGTCGTTGGCGAAAATATCTCCATGGGGGATCTCAAAGGTACCTTACAGTTGATTAGTCAAAAGATGTTTGGTGCTGATCGCAAGATTCGTCTGCGCCCATCCTACTTTCCTTTTACTGAACCTTCTGTCGAAGTTGATGTGTCTTGCTTTAAGTGTGGTGGTGAAGGCTGCAATGTTTGTAAGAGAACCGGTTGGATTGAGATTTTAGGTGCTGGTATGGTTCATCCGGGTGTACTAGAAAAAGCAGGAGTTGATGCTGAAAAATACTCCGGTTTTGCTTTTGGTCTAGGGCAGGAACGTATTGCTATGCTTCGCTATGGTATCAATGATATTCGTGCCTTTTACCAAGGTGATGTTCGTTTTTCAAGTCAATTCAAATAATTTAGAAGGTTAGAGATGTCAATTTCAATAATTCCGATTAAACTTGGAGATCTAGAAGAGCTAAGAGATCTAGCCATGGTGACTTTTACAGAGACCTTTGCTTTTGATAATACTCCAGAACAGTTAAATGACTATTACCAGACAAACTACTCTTTAGAGGTTCTAAGAGAGGAGCTGACTAATCCAGAGACTTTCTATTATTTTATTGAGGTAGATGGTCAAAAAGCTGGATTTATGATGACGAATGTTGGCCAGGCTCAGACAGAACATCTGCTAGAAGATGCTTATGAGGTTCAGCGGATTTATGTCTTAAAGGCATTTCAAGGCCTCGGACTAGGGAAGTGTCTTTTTGAGCATGCCTTGGCACATGCTGAGAAATTAGGCAAGAGCTGGATCTGGCTTGGTGTTTGGGAACATAATCATAAGGCACAAGCCTTCTATGCCAAGTATGGTTTTGAGAAATTTGATGAACATACATTTTCAGTGTCAGAAGATAAGGTAGATACGGATTGGCTCTTGAGGAGAAAGTTATCCACTGTGGGCTAAGACAGCCTTTAAGTAATATTAAGAAAGGAAGAGATGGAGAATTTTAGCTATTCTCTTATCCAATATCACTATGCTTGTATCGTATAAATGGTTAAAAGAGTTGGTTGATGTTGATGTGACCACAGCTGAATTAGCTGAAAAAATGTCGACAACAGGAATTGAAGTAGAAGGAGTTGAAACGCCTGCGGCTGGTTTATCAAAAATTGTCGTTGGTCATGTTTTGTCATGTGAAGTCGTTCCAGAGACCCATTTGCATTTGTGTCAAGTGGATACAGGAGAGGCTGAGCCTCGTCAAATCGTCTGTGGTGCCCCTAATATTATGGCTGGTCAAAAAGTGATTGTAGCCTTGCCTGGAGCACGCATTGCAGACAATTATAAGATTAAAAAGGGTAAAATTCGTGGCATGGAATCACTGGGAATGATTTGCTCTCTTCAAGAGCTGGGCCTACCAGATAGCATCATTCCGAAAGAATTTTCTGATGGGATTCAAGTCCTTCCCGAAGATGCAGTGCCTGGAAATAATGCCCTTCCTTATTTGGATTTGGATGATGAAATTATCGAATTAGCAATTACCCCAAATCGTGCGGATGCTCTCTCTATGCGTGGGGTGGCCTATGAAGTGGCAGCCATCTATGATAAGTCTGTTCATTTTCCTGAAAAGTCTGTTTCAGAGGCTGATCAAAAAGCTTCTGACCAGCTAAAAGTTGCTATCGAAACTGATAAAGTTATGGCCTATCGTTCACGTGTTATCGAAGATGTCACAGTGGCGCCAAGTCCTCAATGGCTGCAAAACCTTTTGATGAATGCTGGTATTCGTCCCATTAATAATATTGTGGATATTACTAACTACATTTTACTTTACTTTGGTCAGCCTATGCATGCCTTTGACTTTGATACATTTGAGTCTGATACTATCGTGGCTCGGAATGCTCGTAGTAATGAAACAATAGTGACTCTAGATGGTGAAGAGCGTGAGTTGAGCGCTGATGATATTATCATTGCGGTTGCAGATAAACCGGTTGCGCTGGCAGGTATCATGGGAGGTTTGGCGACAGAGATTTCAGATCAGTCTAAGAGAGTTGTCCTTGAAGCAGCTGTTTTTGATGGTCAGTCTGTTCGCAAGACTAGCAGTCGGCTTAATCTTCGCTCTGAAAGTTCATCACGCTTTGAAAAAGGCATTAACTATGATACGGTATCTGAGTCTCTTGATTATGCTGCAGCTATGGTAGCAGAGCTTGCTGGTGGTCATATTTTAGCGGGACAAGTCAGCCAAGGTGAACTGACAACTGAGCCTGTCTCTGTCTCTACATCATTGGACTATGTCAATGTCCGTCTAGGAACTGAATTGACTTATGCAGATATTGAGCAGGTATTTGCTCAGCTTGGCTTTGGATTAGCTGGTACGGCTGAATACTTTACTGTCTCAGTACCACGTCGTCGTTGGGATATTAGCATTCCTGCTGACTTGGTGGAAGAAATTGCACGTATTTATGGCTATGATAAGCTGCCTACTAGCCTGCCTGCAATGGGAGCTACTGCTGGGGAGCTGACCTTGGCACAATCTTTGCGCCGAAAGGTTAGGAAGATTGCTGAGGCATCTGGCCTATCTGAAATAATCAGTTATGCTTTAACAACACCAGAAAAGTCAGTAGAATTTAGCTTGCAGCCAACGCCGATCACTGAGCTCTTATGGCCAATGAGTATCGAACGTTCAGCCCTGCGGCAAAATCTGGTATCTGGAATGCTGGATACCCTGAGCTACAATGTTGCACGTAAAAATCGCAATGTTGCTGTTTATGAGATTGGTAAGATTTTTAAACAGCCAGGTGATCCAAAGAAGGACCTTCCGGATGAAGTGGAAACATTTGCTGTTGCCATGACAGGAATGGTTAGTGAAAAAGATTTTCAAACACAAGCTTTCCCTGTAGACTTTTTCTATGTGAAAGGGATTTTGGAAACTCTTTTTGATCGACTGAATCTTGAGGTTATCTTTGATGCGGATGCTAGTCTAGCTAGTATGCACCCTGGTCGTACGGCGCTTATTTTGCTTGATGGAGAGGCTATTGGATTTATCGGTCAGCTGCACCCTGAAACTGCTAAGTTGTATGCTATTCCAGAAACTTATATTGCTCAGCTTGATCTTTCTAAAGTGGAAGCAGCGTTAGAGTCGTCAGCAAGTTTTGAAGAAATTACTAAGTATCCAGAGGTCTCTCGAGATATTTCCTTGTTAGTGGATGCTGATGTGTCCCACCAAACCATTGTAGATGTGATCCGTGGTGCTGGAGTCAAGCGGCTTACAGACATTAAGCTCTTTGATATCTATGATGGCCATAACATAGGAAGCGGTAAAAAATCAATGGCTTATAGCTTGACCTTCCAAAATCCAATAGATAATTTGACGGATGAGGAAGTTAATACTTATATAGGAAAAATTACTAAGGCTTTATCTGAAAAGATAGCAGCTGAAATTCGATAGTAACTGAAAATAACCAAAAACGATCTTAGTTTTTGGTTATTTTTTATACTTTTTAAAGCGTCCTCTCGCTCATAACTATAAGTTGGGGTTGCTAATAATTCTAACTGTTGATTTTCACATAATCTGCTAAATTTTGGGCAAATGCTAAAAAGCCTGGATTTTATTCCAGACTCTTTGTTATTTGCTATTCTTTTTTTCGTGATGAACTGGAAGTTGTTGATGATCCAGATTTACCAGAGCTTGATGAACTGCTGTTGAGATCACTGTAGCTGAGTGGCTGATAAAGGTTTACCGTTGTTTTATTGCCATTTTTATGATAAATGCTGGTAGATTTCTTCCCGAGTTTTTTATTTTGAGTTTTGAGGATCTCGTAAGAATTGCTGTAAGAAACTTGGCTAGTATCTATTGGCTTAAGGCCTGGAATCTTAGCAAATCTTAGCAGGTCACCAGTTTGAATGGCATCACTATTTTTTAATTGGTCATCGGCGATGACTTTGAGTTCATCGAAACGTTTTTGAGTATCTGCGGAAGGCTTGAAAATTTCTTGACCGGTTCTGGTATCGTAATTTTTACCAGCATAATTAGTATAGTCAGGAGCGATATAGTTGCCTTGTGTTCTAAGAGCAACGACATTATCATTATCCTTAGACAATAGGTCCTGTCCCAGTTGTGAATAGCCCTTAGTATCAATTCCTAGTAGATGAAGTAGGGTTGGCAAGTGGTCCACCTGTCCACCGTAGGTATCGCTGATGAATCCTTGGTTATATCCAGGAATATGAACAATATAGGGAACACGTTGCATCATAGCATTGTCATAATCTGACCAGGTTTCAGGATCCTTGCCTAGCAAAGGAGCCAGAGCTCTATTGCGTGTATTAGAAATGCCATAGTGGTCTCCGTATAGAACAATGATAGAGTTATCATAGACACCCGTTTGTTTTAAGTAGTCAAAGAAATATTTGAGAGAAGTATCTAGGTAGTTGGCTGTTTGGAAATAGCCATTGACAGTATTGTCGCTTGTATCAGCAAGTGGGAAGCCAAGTTCTGATTTCTCACTGTTGAGACTGGTGTAAGGGTAGTGGTTGGAAACGGTTAAGAACTTAGTATAGAAGGGTTGCTGTAGCATCTCCATATACTTGATGGAATCGCTGAAGAAGTATTTATCATTCAGCCCATATTGGAAAGAGTTACTGCTGTCTTGATCTTGGAAGTAAGAGGCATCGAAGAAGTAGTTGTAGCCCCATCTTTTATAAGCATTGTTTCGATTCCAGAAACTTCCTGTGTTACCGTGGAAAGCAGCTGTGGTATATCCTTCTTTTTGAGACAGGATAGATGGCGCTGCATAAGCAGTGTTATCACCACCATAGTTGACCATATAAGAGCCATTATTGAGGCCGTACAGTGATGTCTCCATCAATGTTTCAGCATCAGAAGTTTTACCATTTTTGACTTGGTGGAAAAAGTTTGAAAAACTAATGGAAGACTTAGAGTGATAGAGGGAATTGATAAAAGGAGTAACCTCATATTTTTTTCCGTCTGAGTCTAGTTTATAGTCAATCAAAAATTGCTGGAAACTTTCCAAGTGAACCATGATAACATTACGATTTTTAGCAATCCCGAAATATTTATCATTTGGAGCAGCATAGTTCTGATCGATATATTTTTGGACCTTGGTAAAGTCTTCTTTAGAAGCAGAGTTGCGCTCCTTTTGAGCTTGGTAAGTCTGATTGGCACTATAGGTAGTAAAGGCAGGCAGTCCAATAGCACGAACCACATAGTAGTTTGAAAAACCACGTGTCAAGAGCTGAGGACGGATGATTTCAGCTACAAACAGATTAATTGAAAATAATAAGGTTGCAAAGGCAGTGACGGCAAAACTCGCTCGCTTATTGAAAGCTCTACTGTCTGACTTCAGTTTTCTAGAAATCAGCAAATAAGCGAAGACAAGCACGTCAATCAAATAAAAGAGATCGGTAAACTCAAAGAGGTTGGTAGCAGAGTCTCCTAGTCCAGCAGCAGCTTTGGAGCTGGCCAAAAGGGTATTAACAGTGATGAAATCTGTGAACTCTCTGAAATAGATGGCATTAGCAATGACCAAGATATTCAACAGCAGATAGATAGCTATCTCTAAGGTATAAAAGATTTTACTATTCTTGATGTAAAGGGGGAGTCCTAGCAGTAAAAGACCGAGTGGAATAGGATTAAAGATAGCAACGACGAGTTGGTAAATATCTTCTAATTCAAGATTAAAATGAAAGGTATAAGCCCAGATGGACTTTATCCAATAAAAGAATAGGAGGACAAGGACAAATCCTAGTCGTGTATTAATGATTTTCCCCAATTTTTTTAAGGGGAAGAGATACTTTTTCATAATAATTCCTCGAATAATATAATTTAAAAAAATTCACCTTCCATTATATCATTTATTTATTCATAGCGTTGAAACAAGGTAGAAACTTTCTTGTTTTTTTGGTATAATATTAGCCATGAAAAAGCTTATTGTGGATCCAAAAGTAGCAGACAAATGGAATCGAGGCATCAAGCTGATTGTGGCTGATGATCTGCCTTCTCATGGGCTGGATAATCAAGTAGTTTCAGTCTATTCTAGGAGTCAGAGCTTTCTTGGAACAGCTTACCTGTCCCCTCAAAATAAGGGTGTTGGTTGGCTGGTTTCCCGAGACAGGATCCAGCTTGATCAGGAGTACTTTGCAAAGTTATTTCAAATCTCAAGACAAGCACGTCAAGTTTATCATGAAGATACATCGACGACGGCTTATCGCTTGTTTAACCAAGATGGGGATGATTTTGGTGGTTTGACGATAGATCGTTATGGAGATTATGCAGTTTTTTCTTGGTATAATGCTTTTGTCTTTAGTATCAAGTCGCTTATCATTCAAGCATTTCAGAAAGTCTATCCAGAAATTATTGGAGCTTATGAGAAAATCAGATTTAAAGGGCAAGCTTATGAATCTGCTCATCTTTACGGCTCAGAGGCACCAGCGAGAATAAGAGTACTCGAAAATGGCGTGACCTATGATGTTTTTCTCAATGATGGCTTGATGACTGGAATTTTTTTGGATCAGCATGAAGTCAGGGCTGGTTTGATTGATGGCTTGGCTTTGGGGCGTTCAATGCTCAACGTTTTTTCTTATACGGCTGCTTTTTCTGTGGCAGCTGCTATGGGAGGTGCTACAGAGACAACTTCGGTTGATTTAGCTAAGCGTTCGCGTGAGTTATCGCAAGCTCATTTCGAAGCTAATGGTCTTGATTTGAGTCAGCATCGGCTGGTTGTAATGGATGTTTTTGAATATTATCGCTATGCTAGGCGCAAGGGGCTCAGTTATGATCTTATAGTGATTGATCCCCCTAGCTTTGCCCGCAATAAGAAACAGACATTTTCAGTTGCCAAGGATTATCATAAGCTCATCAGTCAGGCTCTTGAGATTTTAAATCCCGGCGGACTCATCATTGCTTCCACTAATGCCTCTAATATGACGATTGAGCAGTTTAAAAAGCAGTTGGAAAAGGGCTTTTTAGATCAGTCTCATCATTATTTAGATTTCAAACAATTGCCAGAAGATTTTAAGGTCAATAAGGCTGATAAGCGAAGTAATTATTTAAAAGTTTATACGATAAAGGTTGATTAAAATGAAGATAGTAGTACCTGTATTGCCCCGTTCCCTGGAGGAAGCTAATGAGATCGACAGCGCAAAATACGATCAAGCCGATATTATCGAGTGGCGAGCTGATTATCTCCCTAAGGATAAAATTGTTGAAGTGGCGCCTGCCATTTTTGAAAAATTTCCTGGTCATGAAATTATTTTTACCCTGAGGACAAAGTCAGAAGGGGGACAAATAAGCTTGGATTCCGAAGAATATATTGCCATTATTAAGGAAGTTTCGAGCTTGTATGATTTGGATTATATTGATTTTGAGTATTATACTCATAAGGATGTTTTCCAGAAAATGCTGGAGTTTCCTAATTTAATTTTGTCCTATCATAATTTTGAAGAAACGCCGGATAATTTAATGAGTATCTTGTCAGAGCTGACTGCTCTGTCGCCTCGTGTGGTCAAGGTAGCCGTTCAGCCTAAGAGTGAGCAAGATGTGCTAGATTTGATGAATTTCACACGTGGCTTTAAGACCCTAAATCCTGAGCAAGACTTTGTGACGATGTCGATGGGGAAACTGGGGCGTTTGTCTCGTATCTCAGGAGACTTGACTGGTTCGAGCTGGAGCTTTGCTAGTGTTGAAGAGTCCAGTGCACCAGGGCAGCTTAGCTTAGCTGATATTTCTAAGATAAAGGAGATCTTAGATGCTGATTGATGGCCATACGAGAATGGCAGCTGTTGTCGCTCATCCTATCAAGCACTCTATCTCACCCTTTATTCATAATTATGCCTTTAATGCTAAGGGGATTAATGGCGTTTATCTGGCTTGGGATATTGCAGCAGAAGACCTTGAGGAGTCTGTTAATAATATTCGCCGCTATGATATGTTTGGGATTAACCTCTCCATGCCTTATAAGCAAGCGGTTATCCCTTTTTTAGATGGTTGTGATCCAGCAGCGAGGCTGATCGGAGCTGTCAATACAGTTGTTAATCGTGACGGACAATTAATAGGCTATAATACTGATGGGTTAGGTTTCTTCGATGCTTTATTGCATGAGGGATTTGACATTTCTGATAAAACGATGCTTATTCTGGGTAGTGGTGGTGCTGCTACAGCGATTGTTGTCCAAGCAGCTATTAGTGGCGCTAAGGCTATCAGTGTTTTTAGACGTCAGTCTAAGTTAGCTGAAACACAAGAAAAATTAGATGGGATCAGCCAAGAAACAGGGGTACCTATTAGGGTCTATCCTATTGAAGATCAAGAGTGTTTGCAAAAGCATATTGGAGCTACAGACCTCTTAGTCAATGCGACCAGCGTGGGTATGGATGGAGTCAGTCTTCCTCTAGCAGATTGCCTTGAGTTGCCAGCCGGATTATTTGTTTCAGATGTTATTTATCAACCTTTTGAGACCCCTTTACTAAGATTAGCTAGACGTAAAGGGCTAGCAACCAATAATGGTTTAGGGATGCTCCTTTATCAAGCTGCTAGGGCTTTTGAGTTGTGGACTGGTCAGCAGATGCCTACTCAGGCGATTTGGAAAGAGTTAGAAGCGCGCTATGATACTTAGTGAGGTAAGTAGATGAAATTACGAGTAGATTTAACCCATAATCCTTATGATATTGTCATTGAGCCTGGGGCTCTCTCGCGCGTAGGACAGTGGGTGGCAGCCCTTTGGCAGCCTCAAAAGATTGCTATTATCACTGATAACCGTGTTGGTGGTCTCTATGCTGAAAAGGTCAAACTGAGCTTACAAGGGGCTGGGTTTGAAGCTGTAGTCTTTGATTTTCTAGAAGGAGAAGCTAGTAAAACTTTGACAACAGCTAATAAGGCTTATGAATTCTTACTTAAAAATGGTCTGACACGCAGTGATGGTATCCTTGCTCTTGGGGGCGGAGTCGTCGGTGATTTAGCCGGATTTGTAGCATCGACTTATATGCGAGGCATTCATTTTTTACAGGTTCCGACTAGTCTCACGGCTCAGGTAGATTCTTCCATTGGTGGTAAGACGGGGGTCAATACCCCGTTCGCCAAGAATATTGTGGGTTGTTTTGCGCAACCTGATGGTGTTTTAATTGATCCGGAAGCATTGCAAACGCTTGGACAGCGTGAGCTCGTTGAAGGTATGGGTGAAGTGATTAAGTATGGCTTAATTCAAGACACCGAGTTATGGGAAGAGCTTGATGGTATGGATGGGTCAGCTGTGTCTATTTTGAAGCATGCGGATTCTATTATCTATCGTTCTTGTAACGTCAAACGTAAAATTGTTGTGGAAGATGAATTTGAAGGCGGCGTTCGTATGTATCTCAACTTTGGTCATACGATTGGTCATGCGATTGAGCAGACGGCCGGCTATGGAAAGGTTATGCATGGGGAGGCTGTAGCTATCGGTATGGTGCAGTTATCTCAAGTTGCAGAGCAAAAAGGTCTGATGCCGGTCGGGATTACTCAAAAAATTAAGGAGATGTGTGCTAAATTTAATCTTCCTGTAGATTATCTTCCATGGAAGAGTGAAGAGCTTTATAAGGCTTTGGTACACGATAAAAAGGCACGTGGCAACAAGATTAAGACAGTTATTGTTCCAGAGATTGGACAAGCTGCTATCAATGAGATTCCTCTAGCGGAAATGAAAGAATATTTGGTGAAATAATGAGATATTTAACAGCTGGTGAGTCGCATGGTCCTCGATTAACTGCTATTATTGAGGGAGTTCCTTCTGGTCTAACATTAACAGCAGAGGATATTAATCGGGATCTCAAGCGTCGTCAGGGTGGCTATGGTCGTGGTGGCCGTATGAAAATTGAGAGTGATCAAGTGGTCTTTACTTCGGGGGTTCGTCATGGTAAGACGACCGGTGCTCCTATTACTATGGATGTTATCAATAAAGACCATCAAAAATGGCTGGATATCATGTCTGCTGAGCCTATCGAAGAACGTCTAAAGACTAAGCGAAAAATTACGCATCCACGTCCTGGACATGCAGACTTGGTCGGTGGAATGAAATATCGCTTTGATGATTTGCGCAACTCTTTGGAGCGATCAAGTGCTCGTGAAACAACTATGCGAGTGGCAGTCGGTGCAGTCGCTAAAAGGATCCTCTCAGAGCTAGACATTGTGATTGCTAATCATGTTGTTGTTTTTGGCGGCAAGGAAATTGATGTCCCAGAAAATTTGACCGTGTCTGAGATTAAAGCTTTAGCAGCTCAATCAGAAATCTCTATTGTGAATCGTGAGCGGGAGCAGGAGATCAAGGAATATATTGATCAGATCAAAAAAGAGGGAGATACTATCGGCGGTGTTGTTGAAACGATTGTCGGTGGTGTGCCAGCTGGCTTGGGTTCCTTTGTTCAATGGGATTGTAAATTAGATGCTAAATTGGCTCAAGCTGTTGTTTCCATCAATGCTTTCAAGGGAGCTGAGTTTGGTGTTGGTTTTAAGGCTGGTTACCGCAAAGGCTCTGAGGTCATGGATGAAATTCTTTGGAATCAGGCAGATGGTTATACCCGCAAAACCAACAATCTCGGTGGTTTTGAAGGAGGAATGACCAATGGGCAACCCTTGATTATTCGAGGTGTTATGAAGCCAATACCTACGCTGTACAAGCCGCTTATGTCCGTTGATATTGAGACGCATGAGCCTTACAAGGCGACCGTTGAGCGTTCGGATCCAACGGCTCTTCCTGCGGCTGGTGTCGTGATGGAATCTGTAGTTGCAACAGTTGTTGCTCAAGAAATATTAGATAAGTTCTCGTCTGACAATATGGAAGAACTCAAAGAGGCGGTTGCTAATTATCGTAAGTATGTTAAAAACTTTTAAGCTAGTATAAGTGTCATTATGAGCAGCTAACTGGGCTAGATGAATGGGAGTGACTGATGGCAGCAAAGAAAATTTATATTGCAGGACTAGGTCTGATTGGGGGTTCTATTGCTTTGGGCATTAAGCGTGGACACCCGGATTATGAGATATTAGGTTACAATCGCTCTGATGCCTCCAGACAGGTGGCTCTCGAAAGAGGGATTGTCGATCGTGCTACAGCAGATTTCACAACTTTTGCACCAATTGCAGACATTATTATTTTGGCTGTTCCCATCAAGCAAACCATTGCGTTCATGAAGATACTATCTCAGATGAAACTCAAAGATGATGTTATTATCACAGATGCTGGTTCTACCAAGGTGGAGATTGTAGCAGCGGCTGATCGGTATTTTGCTGATTGTTCTGTTCAATTTGTAGGTTCTCACCCTATGGCAGGTTCTCATAAATCTGGTGCAGTGGCTGCTGATGTTAATCTTTTTGAGAATGCCTATTATATTTTTACACCAGCTAAGAATACTCAAGCAGGTACGATTCCTGAATTAGAAGATTTGCTAAGTGGATTACATGCCCGCTATATTCAAATAGATGCCGGAGAGCACGACTATGTCACAGGGCAGGTTAGTCATTTTCCGCATATTTTAGCCGCCTCTCTGATGGAGCAGGCAGCTGATTATGCTAAGAGACATTCTTTGACGAATCAGTTTGCCGCTGGAGGCTTTAGAGATATGACTCGTATCGCTGAGAGTGAGCCAGGCATGTGGTCCAGTATTCTTTTGTCGAATAAGAACGCGGTTCTGGAGCGTATTGATGATTTCAAAGAGCGTCTGGATGAAGTCGCAGCTTACATTAGAAATGATGATGAAGATGCGATTTGGAATTTTTTTAATGATGGGCGATTGAAACGTCAGGAGATGGAAATTCACAAAAAGGGTGGTGTCGATTCCTTCTATGATCTCTTTGTAGATGTTCCCGACCAAGAGGATGTTATTTTGCATATTTTAGAGCTCTTACGGGGAACTTCTCTGGTCAATGTGCGTATCAATGAAGAAAATCGTGAAGACATCTACGGTATCTTACAGATCTCCTTTAAAAATGAGAAAGATCTTGAGCATGCGAAACGTGTTATTTCTGAGAATACGGATTATAAATTAGTGATTGCCTGATGTAGCAGTATATTAATTTTAGAAAGGGAAATTCCAATGGAAAATGTCTATGATTTAGCCAACGCTTTAGAGCGAGGGATTCGTCATTTGCCTGAATATCAGCGCTTAGTTCAGACAAAGGCTGAGATCGATAAGGATGAGCAGGCAAAAGCTCTTTATCAAGAGTTTTCAGATCTGCAGGCGACAGTTTTGTCAGCTATGCAATCTGGTAATATGCCTGATCAAGATCAGCAATCCAAAGTGACTGAGCTGGGGAAAAAGATTGAAGGCAATGCCTTACTCAGTTCTTATTTAGAAGCGCAGCAGGCCATTTCTGTTTATCTTAATGACATCGAGAGGATTGTTTTTAGTCCTTTACGTGAACTCAATGATTGAGTGCTTAAAGGAGCGGGACAGAACATCGGTAATGCGAAGCATTTGATTTCTAGGCGTCCCAAGATCAGAACTTCCAACCTGCACTTAGCAAATAAAATTGACTAAATAAAAAGGCTGAGACAAAAGTCTCAGCCTTTTTATTAATGTAGGAGAAAGGTTTGATTTTTTAAACTGACTTCTTGGACTTGTGCAAATTTTTTCAGCTTTTTTAGCTCTTCTGGATGAGTAATGAACGTTATAACCATCCCAGACTTTCCCATGCGGCCGGTTCGGCCGGTTCGATGCGTATAGGCTTCCTTATCACGAGGGACTTCATAATTGACAACTATTTCTAAATTTTCAATATCAATCCCCCTAGCAACAAGATCAGTCGCCAGTAACAGGGCTAACTCGTGATTTTTAAATTTTTCTAGAATAACTTTACGGAATTTGACATTAACGTCACTAGCTAGGGAAACAGCAGAAGCACCACTGTATTGAAGGCGTTCCTCAGCGGCTCCTAAGTCGGAGAGACTGTTAAAGAAAACGAGTCCGCGAAAATCAGGGATATTTGACAGCTTACGTAATAAATCTAGCCTGTTACGTTTATCCACTTGAAGGTAGTAATGTTGAATATTGTTGAGTTGCTGATCGCTAAGATCAATGATCTGTGTGTTTGTCGCCAGTTCTTTGTGGTCAACTTTGTCAGTCGCACTCATATAGATCATTTGATGATCTCGGGGAACATAGTGACTGATACGTTGAACAAACTGATATTGAGAATCACTTAATAGTTCATCAAACTCATCCAAGACGATGGTATCGACAGTCATCATCTTAACCTTTTTAAGCTTAACCAGCTCAAAGACACGTCCTGGTGTTCCGATTAAAATCTGAGGACCTTTTTTCAAGCGTTCAATTTGACGCTTTTGACTGGATCCTGATAGTAAAACTTGAGCCGTATAGCCAAGTAGCTCTCCCCAAGTTTTAGTGACTTCGAAAATTTGGCCGGCTAATTCAGTATTGGGGGCTAGGATTAAAATTTGCTGAGCTTTTTTGCTGGTCAGTTTGCTTAAAAGTGGCAATAGATAGGCCAGTGTCTTTCCGGTTCCGGTTGGACTAATGCCTAGTAGGTTTTTGCCGGCCAAGATGGGGGCAAAGGCTTGTTCTTGGATTGGTGTTAGCTCTTGAATGCCAGCTGATTTTAATTGTTCTGCTAAAAGTGAGGGTAATTGAATAGACATAGTGGATTCCTTAATTCTAGTTCGGGACTTTGTAAACAGAGCCTGAAGGTCTTTCTGTCCCTTTAATGGTGACTTTTATTATATCATCTTTTAGGGTATAATAGGGGATGATTTCAGATTAGATACGAGTGGGTTTTTATGCAGAAAAAAACAATTATTATTGGTGTGACAGGTGGTTCTGGTGGTGGTAAAACCAGTGTATCAAGGGAAATTCTCAATCATTTTCCCAATTCTAAGATTGCAATGATTGAGCATGATTCCTACTATAAGGATCAATCCCACCTAACCTTTGAGGAGCGAATATCAACCAACTATGATCATCCTTTAGCTTTTGATACAGAGCTTATGATTGAGCATATCAAGGAGTTGCAGGCTGGTCGCCCGGTGGATATTCCTATTTATGATTATACTCAGCATACTAGAAGCAGTGAAACGTATCGGCAGGAGCCTCAGGATGTTTTTATCGTTGAGGGAATTTTGGTTCTGGAGGATGAACGTCTAAGAGACTTGATGGATATCAAACTCTTTGTCGATACCGATGATGATATTCGGATTATTCGACGGATCAAAAGAGATATGCTGGAGCGGGGTCGCAGTCTAGATAGTATTATTGAGCAATACACCAGCGTGGTTAAACCTATGTATCATCAGTTTATCGAGCCAACTAAGCGCTATGCTGATATCGTTATTCCAGAAGGCGTTTCTAATACCGTAGCTATTGATCTCATCAATACTAAGATCGCTTCTATTTTAGATGATAAATAGTCACATCAACCCTGGTAGATGAAGTTTTACCAGGGTTGAGATCCCTTATTTTAGAACTCATATCTCTGTCACTCTCTATTTTTAAGTGGCAGATTTTTTATTTATCTCTGAACAGCTTTCCAGACTGTTCGGAGCTGTCACTCGGTTAGCCTAACAATTCGGTGAACTGTCTGAGACGGGACCTTGTAAAAATCTTTTAGTTACACAAGGGTAATTAGTAGTGTTCATTAGTGCTAGATCACCTAATAGTCTGTGTAGGGTAATGTTCTTAGTCTAGCAGATCTGGAGATGTATTGATAGATCTTGGTTGTTGTTTTAGCGTGAATTATGCGATTTTTCAGAAAATTTCTAAAAAATCCTTGACATCAATTTATAAATACGTTAGGATAATAAACAAGAATTATCGAAGGGAAGCAGTCAAATGACATCACATTCTACTACAGTTTTATTGTTGAGGGATGAGGGCTAGTGCATAAGCATTAGTCCTGTTTGGCTTACCAAGCGGGCGTCAAAACATCTCGCTTGGAAGAGCGAGATGTTTTTTGTTAGATTGATGAGAAACTTTCGATAACTATTAGAAAGAGGTTGGTCCATGCGTAAAATTGAATTTCTTGATACGACATTGCGAGATGGGGAGCAAACACCAGGTGTTAACTTCTCAGTGAAAGAAAAGATTGCGATTGCTAAGCAATTAGAAAAATGGGGAATTTCAGCTATTGAGGCTGGTTTCCCAGCAGCTAGTCCAGATTCATTTGAGGCTGTTAAGAGCATTGCAGAGACTATGACGACAACAGCTGTAACAGGGCTGGCTCGTTCTGTTAAATCGGATATTGATGCTTGCTATGAAGCGTTGAAAGATGCTAAACATCCACAGGTCCATGTTTTTATAGCGACGAGTCCTATCCATAGGGAATATAAGCTGCAAAAATCTAAGGAAGAGATCCTTGAATTAATTAGGGAACATGTCTCTTATGCACGCCAATATTTTGAGGTTGTTGAGTTTTCTCCTGAGGATGCGACACGTACAGAATTGGATTACTTACTTGAGGTTGTTCAAACAGCTGTTGATGCTGGTGCTACTTATATCAATATTCCAGATACAGTTGGTTTCACAACTCCTAAGGAGTTCGGCCATATTTTTAAGTATTTGATTGAACATGTAAAATCTGATCGTAATATTATTTTTAGCCCTCATTGCCACAATGATTTGGGTATGGCAACTGCTAATACCCTGGCAGCTATTAAAAATGGTGCTGGCCGTATTGAAGGAACTGTCAATGGTATTGGTGAGCGTGCTGGTAACGTGGCTCTGGAGGAAGTTGCTGTTGCGCTTAATATTCGTGAAGATTACTACCAAGTATCTAGTGATGTAGTTCTTAATGAGACGGTGACTACCTCAGAAATGGTATCTCGTTTCTCTGGGATTCCAATACCTAAAAATAAAGCTGTGGTTGGTGGCAATGCCTTTTCTCATGAATCTGGTATCCACCAAGATGGTGTGCTTAAGAATCCGTTGACCTATGAAATTATCACTCCAGAATTGGTAGGAGTGAAAAAGAACTCTTTACCATTAGGGAAATTATCAGGGCGTCATGCCTTCGTTGAGAAGCTTAGAGAGCTTGATTTGAATTTTGCAGAGGATGAAATTCTTGAGTTGTTTGCCAAGTTCAAGAAATTGGCAGATAAAAAACATGAGATTACGGATGCTGATATTATAGCCCTGGTGGAAGGTGTGGAAGTCAATAATCCAGAAGGTTTCCACTTTGCTGATCTTAAGCTAACTTCTAACAATGACGAAACTGTAACGGCAGTGGTAACTATGGCAAATGTGGATGCTGAAAGAGTCGATGTTGTTGCCAATGGTAAGGGATCGGTAGAAGCTGCTTTCAATGCTATTGATAAGTTCTTCAATCAGACGGTCAAATTACTTAGCTATAGTATTGATGCGATAACAGATGGTATCGATGCTCAGGCTCGTGTGTCGGTATCTGTTGAAAATGTTGATACTGGTACCATTTTTAATGCCACGGGTGTTGAGTTTGATGTGATGAAGGCAAGCAGTATAGCTTATATCAATGCTAATGCTTTTGTCCAAAGGGAAAATGCCGGTGAGATAGGTCATCGTCTGTCTGAGAAAGACATGTAGACAAGGGAGATTGGTATGACAAAAAAAATTGTTAGCCTAGCTGGTGATGGAATTGGTCCTGAGATCATGGCCGCAGGACTAGAAGTTCTTGAATCCGTAGCTAAGAAAACAGGATTTGATTACATAGTAGAAGCCTATCCTTTTGGTGGAGCAGGGATTGATATAGCAGGGCACCCACTGCCCGAGGAAACTTTGAAGGCTGCTCGGCAAGCAGATGCTATTTTGATGGCAGCGATTGGCTCACCAGAATACGATCATGCGTCTAGTCGTCCAGAACAAGGTCTCCTAGCCTTGCGTAAAGAACTTAATCTCTTTGCAAATATTCGTCCGCTAAAAATCTTTGAGCCTCTTAAGCACTTGTCGCCACTCAAGCCTGAGCGTATTGCTGATGTGGATTTTGTGGTTGTTCGTGAATTGACGGGAGGGATTTACTTCGGGGATCATATTCTTGAAGATGAGACAGCGCGTGACATCAATGAATACTCTGAGAAAGAAATTCGACGTATCATGGTTAAAGCTTTTGATATAGCACGTACTCGTCACAAGAAGGTGACAAGTATTGATAAACAAAACGTGTTGGCTACCTCAAAGTTATGGCGTAGGGTAGCAGATGATGTCGCAAAAGAGTATCCAGATGTTACCTTGGAGCATCAGCTGGTGGATAGTGCAGCTATGCTGATGATTACAGATCCAGCCCGCTTTGATGTTGTCGTGACAGAGAATCTTTTTGGTGATATCTTGTCAGATGAAGCCAGTGTTTTGCCTGGTACTCTAGGTGTTATGCCTTCTGCTAGCCATTCAGAAAAAGGGCCAAGCTTATATGAACCCATTCACGGCTCAGCTCCAGATATTGCTGGTCAAGGACTGGCCAATCCGATTAGCATGATTTTATCAGTTGCTATGATGTTACGTGAGTCTTTCGATGATGATCGGGCTGCCAGTATGATTGAGACAGCAGTAGAGCGTACCTTGGCGCAAGGAATCTTGACTCGTGATCTAGGCGGTCAGGCTGATACCTCACAAATGACCGCTGCTATTATTAGTCATTTATAAAATGATGTGGTTGATCTTAGGAATATGGAATGCTTTGAGCTTCATGCTTTATGCTCTTGATAAGCGGCGTGCTGCTAAGGGAGAATGGCGCATTTCTGAGAAGACCTTGCTATTGGTCTGTTTAGTTGGTGGTGGTATAGGTGCCTTTCTAGGTGGTAGGCTCTTTCACCACAAGACTTTAAAATGGTATTTTAAGATGTCTTGGTATTTAGGTATCATGATAGATGCTGTAATAATATATCTGCTATGGAGTGTTTAATATGAGTGGAAAATCAATTTTTGATAAAATCTGGGATCGTCATGTGATTACAGGAACCCAAGGAGAACCCCAGCTCATGTATGTGGATCAACATTATATACATGAAGTAACAAGCCCACAGGCTTTTGACGGTCTGCATGAAGCTGGGCGTCAGCTTCGTCGACCGGATTTGACCTTTGGAACTTTTGATCACAATGTACCGACAGTTAATATTTTTGATATTCGTGATGCCATATCAAAGGCGCAGATGGATGCTTTAGAGCGCAATGTCAAGGAATTTAATGTTCCTTATGCGCCACACGGTGCCGAAAATCAAGGCATTGTTCATATGGTTGGTCCTGAATCAGGTAGAACTCAACCTGGGAAATTTATCGTGTGCGGTGATAGTCATACTGCGACACATGGGGCCTTTGGCGCTATCGGATTTGGTATTGGGACGACAGAAGTGGAGCATGTTTTTGCGACACAGACACTTTGGCAAGTGAAGCCTAAGAAACTCTTGGTTCGCTTTACAGGTAAACCACAAAAGGGGGTTTATTCAAAAGATTATGTCCTAGCTTTGATCGCTAAATATGGTGTTTCTGTCGGTGTCGGTTATGTTGTTGAGTATGTTGGTGAAGCTATTGAAGCACTCAGCATGGAAGAGCGTATGACCATTTGTAACATGTCCATTGAATTTGGCTCTAAGATAGGAATTATGAATCCTGATCAAACAACCTTTGATTATGTTCAAGGACGTGAAGCAGCGCCGAAGGGAGCTGATTTTGAAGCGGCAGTTGCTGATTGGAAGACACTAGTATCAGATCCAGATGCCCATTATGATAAGGTTATCGAGATGGATGTGTCTGATTTAGCTCCTATGGTGACTTGGGGAACCAATCCATCTATGGGGGTATCGTATGATGAAGTCTTTCCAGAGATTAGAGATATGAATGATGAGCGGGCTTATCATTATATGGATCTTAAACCAGGCGGTAAAGTCGAAGATATAGAAATTGGTTATATCTTTATCGGTTCTTGTACCAATGCTCGTCTCAGCGACTTAAAAGTAGCAGCAAACTTTGTCAAAGGAAAGCATACAGCTCCGAATGTGACCGCAATCGTAGTGCCTGGATCACGTCCAGTGAAGCGAGCGGCAGAAGCGATTGGCTTAGATAAAATATTTTTGGATGCAGGATTTGAATGGCGGGATCCGGGCTGTTCTATGTGCCTAGGAATGAATCCTGATAAGGTTCCTTCTGGTGTCCATGCGGCTGCAACCAGCAATAGGAACTTTGAGGATCGTCAAGGGGTTGGTGCTAGAACTCATCTTTGTAGTCCAGCTATGGCAGCTGCCGCAGCTATAGCAGGTCACTTTGTTGATGTTCGTCAATTACCAGAAGCGCAGTAAGGTGTAATCAGTACTATGGAAAAATTTACAGTATATACTGGGACCACGGTTCCCTTGATGAATGATAATATCGATACCGATCAAATCCTTCCCAAGCAGTTTTTAAAGCTGATTGATAAAAAAGGTTTTGGTAAGTACCTCATGTATGAATGGCGTTATTTGGATGATGATTATACTGAAAATCCAGAGTTCATTTTTAATACTAGTCCTTATCGCAAGGCTACTATCCTGATCACAGGAGATAATTTTGGTGCTGGGTCTTCACGGGAGCATGCGGCATGGGCTCTGGCTGACTACGGATTTAAGGTCATTATTGCTGGTTCTTTCGGGGATATTCATTACAATAATGACCTTAACAATGGGATTTTGCCGATTGTCCAACCTTTGGATGTGCGCCAAAAATTAGCTGCCCTTGATCCTACCGATCAAGTGACAGTAGACCTGCAATCTCAAAAGATTCTATCTCCGGTAGGGGAGTTTAGCTTTGAGATTGATGGCGATTGGAAGCACAAGCTGCTCAATGGTCTTGATGATATTGGGATTACACTTCAATATGAAGATTTAATCGCTGAGTACGAAAAAAATCGTCCAAGCTATTGGCAGTAGTAATGCTTTGTTGGTTTTTGAAAATTCAGAAAATTACTTGAAAAGTAGCTCGTTTCATGCTAAAATGAGCGAGTCGATATTTGATTTAGATGGAGATAATAATTTATGACGAAACATGTGCAGTGGGATGGAAATCTTAACCAAGAAGGCCTTGAGATTCTTAAGGGTGAAGGTGGTTGTATTGTGACCCCAACCAAGGTTGGCTACATTATTATGACCAGCGATAAAGCTGGCTTGGAGCGTAAGTTTCAAGCCAAAGATCGTAATCGCAATAAACCAGGTGTAGTTCTTTGTGGTAGCATGGATGAGCTGCGTGCTCTAGCCCAGTTAACCCCTGAAATCGACAGTTTCTACCAAAAACACTGGGATGATGACATTCTTCTTGGCTGTATCCTCCCGTGGCGTGAAGATGCTTATGCTAAGCTCCAAGCATTTGGAGATGGTCGTGAAGAGCTGATGACCGATAGCCGTAAGACTTCATGCTTTGTGATCAAGTTTGGTGTAGCTGGTGAACAGATCGCTAAGGAAATGTGGGAAAAAGAAGGTAAGATGGTCTATGCGTCCTCTGCCAACCCATCTGGTAAAGGTAACCGTGGTAAGGTTGATGGTATCGGGGATAAGATTGAAAATGCTGTTGATTTAGTTATTGAAGCAGATGACTACGTGGCATCTATTCAGCCTGATAAAACAGTGGAAACCCGCTATGAGCAAGGTGTGATGGTTTCTATGGTTGATAAGGACGGTAAACTCATTCCTGAACAAGGCAAAGGTAGCCGCTCTATTGATAACTGTCCGGTCGTTATTCGCAAGGGTCTAGATATTGATAAAATTATGATGAATTTATCAGATACCTTCAACTCTTGGAACTACCGCCAAGGTGAATATTATTAAGAAGAAGCAAATCACTCATCAGAGTGATTTTTTGCTATTATAGCTGCTACTATTCTAGGAGAACGGCAATGTATAAAGCTAAAAACGCTTCATTCAGGAGAGATAATTTAGAGGTTGACTACCTTACTTTTGGCTTGGGCAAGCAGCCGCTGATTTTGATTTCAGGATTGAGCCTGTCACGCTTGCGTGGGAAGGCTTGGCAGATGTCTGTCATGTACCGGCTCTTTGCCAAGAATTATAAGATTTATATGTTTGACCGCAGGAATCATATCCCGACAGGTTATCAAGTATCAGATATGGCAGATGATTTAGCTTTGGCGATGACAGCGTTAGGTCTTAAAAGTGCGCATGTTGTAGGAATATCACAGGGCGGTATGATCGCCCAAAGTCTAGCCATTAAGCATCCAGAATTAGTTAGCCGCTTAGTGCTGGGAGTAACCCTGTCGCAGCAAAATGCTTGTGTTCAGTCAACTATTGGCGGCTGGATAGCCTTAGCCCAAAAGCATGATTGGGAAGGTTTAATCAAGGACATGTTTGCCAAAATGTATTCGGACACTTATGTGCGCAAGCACAGATGGCTGATTGCACTCTTGGCTAAATGCTTAAAACCAAAGGAGATTGAGCGTTTTCTGATTTTGGCTGAAGCCTGTCTGACCTTTGATGTCTACGAAGATCTCCCGGCCATCAACTGTCCGACGCTTGTCATTGGCGGTGCGAAAGATTTGGTGGTATCTGGCCAAGCCAGTCTAGAGCTGGCAGATAAGCTGGGGTGTTCTGTCTACCTTTATGAAAATTTGGGGCACTCAGCCTACAGTGAAGCTAAAGATTTTAATCAGAGGGTCTTTGATTTTTTGCAAAAGAAAAAAGACTAATTAAGTTTAACTTTTGTATAATATGGACTTTTTTGAAAGTAAAATGACAAAATTATTGCATTTTTAAGTCAAAATCTTTGCGTTTTCAAATAGGCTACACTATAATAACTCCTGTATTAATTATTTATGGGAGGGAAAAATGAAAAAATTTTTCGCAGAATTAATTGGAACCTTTATGCTTGTCTTTATCGGGACGGGTTCAGTTGTATTTGGTAATGGTATGGAAGGGATTGGCCATGTTGGGATTGCCCTTGCTTTTGGGCTGTCAATCGTAGCAGCAGCTTACTCTGTAGGTACTGTTTCAGGTGCTCATCTCAATCCAGCTGTTTCCATTGCTATGTTTATCAATAAGCGTTTGTCTTCTAATGAATTGATCAATTACCTTGTTGCTCAAATTCTTGGTGCAATTCTTGCTTCAGCCTCTCTTTTCTTTTTGGCTAGTCAGTCAGGATTGAAAATTGCTAAAGTTGGGCTTGGACAAAATGCTCTGGCTGAGGGTGTGAGTCCATTAGCTGGTTTTCTTTTTGAAGTTCTAGCAACCTTTATTTTTGTTCTTGTTATTGTGACTGTAACATCCGACAGTAAGGGAAATGGTAAGATTGCAGGGATTGTTATTGGTTTAACTTTAGCCCTTATGATCTTGCTAGGCCTTAATATCACTGGCTTATCAGTAAATCCTGCTCGTAGCTTGGCACCAGCTCTTTTTGTTGGTGGTGATGCGCTTGCTCAAGTATGGATCTTTATCCTAGCGCCTATCATCGGTGGTGCTCTTGCTGCTGTAGTTGGAGATAAACTACTGGGAACTGAAGAATAATTTATGGGAGGTGGGACAAAAGTCTGGCCTCTTTTTACGACTTTTAATATCTTTAAAAGTTAGCTCTTGTTGGTCTTTTTTGCTATAATGTGGATATGAATAATAAAGAAAAACAATCAAATTATGAGTTATTGCTAGCGCAGTTGGAATCTCTTTTAGAAGGAGAGACTAATCCATTGCCAAACTTGGCTAATGCCTCTGCCTTATTGCGTCAAGGGCTTCCCAATTCTGTATTTACAGGCTTCTATCTTTATGATGGTAGTGAACTTTTGTTGGGACCTTTTCAAGGTCATGTTTCTTGTGTCCATATCACCCTTGGTAAGGGGGTCTGTGGGGAATCGGCTCAAAAAAGACAGACCTTGATCGTTGACGATGTGACCAAGCATGATAATTATATTGCTTGTGATTCAGCTGCCATGTCTGAGATTGTCGTTCCGATGATCAAAGATGACCAGTTGCTTGGTGTCTTGGATTTAGACTCTTCTGAAATCGGCGATTATGATGCAGTGGATCAGGAATTTTTAGAAAAATTTGTTGCTATTTTAGTTGAAGCGACTCAATGGAATTTTGAGATGTTTGGAGTAAATGGGTAATGTACCAAGCTCTTTATCGTAAATACCGCAGCCAGAATTTTGCTGAGCTAGTTGGACAGGAAGTTGTGGCTACCACCTTAAAGCAAGCAGTAGCGTCTGGTAAAATTAGTCATGCTTATCTTTTTTCAGGTCCAAGAGGAACTGGGAAGACTAGTGTGGCTAAAATTTTTGCTAAGGCCATGAACTGTCCTAATCAAGTGAATGGGGAACCTTGTAATACCTGCGATATTTGCCGGGACATTACTGAAGGCAGTCTGGAGGATGTTATCGAAATCGATGCGGCATCCAATAACGGTGTGGATGAAATCCGTGAGATTAGAGATAAGTCGACCTATGCACCGAGCCGAGCTACTTATAAAGTTTATATTATTGATGAGGTTCACATGCTTTCTACTGGGGCTTTTAACGCCCTCCTCAAAACCTTAGAAGAACCTACGGAAAATGTTGTCTTTATTTTAGCAACGACAGAGCTCCACAAAATTCCTGCGACTATACTATCCAGGGTTCAGCGCTTTGAGTTTAAGACGATCAAATTGCCTGCCATCAGGCAGCATTTAGCAGAAATTTTGGATCAGGAAGGGGTTGCCTACGAAAAGGATGCTCTCAATCTTATTGCACGTCAAGCAGAGGGTGGTATGCGCGATGCCCTATCCATTCTTGATCAGGCTTTAAGTTTGTCAACTACTTCTGAAGTTACTCAGGAGATTGCAGAAGAAATCACCGGTAGTATTGGACAAGAAGCCTTAGACAGCTATGTCTCTAGTATTTCCTCTGGTGATAGTCTGTCTGCTCTTGATGCTCTCAATCAGATATTTGACAGTGGTAAGAGTATGAGTCGTTTTGCGACAGATTTGCTGGATTATTTTAGAGATCTTTTGGTTGTGCAAGTTGGTGGTGAAACTATCCGTTTTAGCCAAGGGTTTGAATCCAATCTCCACCTGACACAAGCTAGGATTTTCCAGATGATTGAGCAAGTGACCAAGAGTCTACAAGAGATTAAAAATGGGGCTCAGCCAAAAATCTACGCAGAAATGATGACCATTAGTTTGGCTGATCAAGTCTCTGATTCCACAGTATCTTCTGCGTCTCAACAGCTAGAAGAAGAAATAGCTCAATTAAGGCAGGAGCTTTCTTCACTTAAGAGTCAGATTCAGTCAGGAGACTTAGCTGTTCTACCCAATCACGATAGAAAGCCTAAGTCTAAGGCAGTTTTTACTTACAAGGTAGATAAGTCTAAGATCCTTACTATCATGGAAGAAACGGTTGCTGATAGTGAAAAATCTCGTCAATACCTTGATGCTCTTAAGTCTTCTTGGAATGAGATTTTAGATGCTATTAGTCCTCAGGATCGGGCGCTTTTACTAGGGTCTGAGCCAGTACTTGCCAATAGTGAAAATGCTATCTTAGCCTTCCAATCCTCCTTTAATGCAGAGCAGGCGATGAAGCGAAGTGATTTAAATACCATGTTTGGTAATATCATGAGTCAAGCCGCTGGTTTTTCTCCTCAAATCATGGCAGTGCCTAAGGCTGATTTTGAGGAGATTCGTACTGAGTTTGCCCAGCATATGCGCCGGCAAAAAGATTCAGCATCGCCTGATCAAGTCAGTCAAGAAGAGGAAGTATCGCATCTGATACCAGATGGCTTTGAATTTTTAAGTGATAAGATGGCTATAGCTGAGGATTAAGAGGTGAGTTAAAGTGGCTATTTTATCAGGATATGATATTTAAAGCATTAATAAAACTTGGAACGCCTATGTCCCAAGTTTTTTTGGTATAATCTAACTATTATGAATCGGATACAATTTATGTTTGCAGCTCTTAGAAGTGCTGTTGAGAGTTATTTTTTCAGTAGTGCCCTTATAGATGGCCAGAGTTTTCTAGCAGTGTTTTGGGGGATTCTTTTGATACAAGAATTGAGACGAGCTTACCTTGCCGATCGTCTCCTAAAGGAAGTTTTGAAAAACTTTCCTAAGTTTCCCAAGAAGTAAGACTAACTTCTCCTGAATGTAAGAGCATTTCCTTGCCGTCGTCCAGTTGGACTAAGAGTTTGCCGTCGTCAGTGATAGCTTTGGCTCTGCCGCTATAGCTTTTTGGTCCTTGTGTGAAGGTCACTTGTTTGTCTATAACGAGTGATCTTTCTTTATATACCTTGATGAGATCTTTTTCTGGGGTATTAAAAAAGGTAGTCCAGATTTTTGAGATCAGTTGATTGCGCGTGATGTTAGGCTGACTGGTAAATAGGCTACCTGCTTTATCAGAAAGATTTGCGGGAAAATCTTCTACAAAAAAATTGAGGCCAATGCCGATATAAACATCTGTGATAACGCCTGTTTCAATAGAAGACTGCGCCTCTGTTAAAATACCAGCCAGCTTCTTTTTCCCAAGATAAATATCATTGACCCACTTGATTGAGACCGTTTGCTGAGTGAGCTCTTGAATGGCCTTGTAAATGCTGGCTGCTATCATCATGGTGTAGTTGGGCATTTTATGATAGTGGATATTAGGTTGAAGGTGTAGGGTCATATAGATGCCACCGGTCTTTGGAGCATAGAAAGGGCGTTCAAATCGCCCTCTTGCCCCAGTCTGACTAGGCGCAAGGTAGAGTGAAGGAGTATTGTCAGAAGCAGCCTTGGCATCATCTTGGGTAGAGGTTGAGTTTTCATTTAAATAGACGGCTAGAGAAGTCTTTGCTGCAATTTCCTCTGGGAGAAGGAGGTCGCCTTTGATGAGACGATAGCCCTTGTTTTTTTGAACCTCTATGGTGATTCCCTTTTCTTCTAGGGTTTTGACAGCTTTCCAGATGCTTGTTCTTGAAACTCCCAATGTTTTGGCTAGATCTTCGCCGCTGCTAAATTCATGTCGCTGGGATAAGAGGGTGTATAACTGTTGATAAGTTTTCATGCTAGAAGCTCCTCTTTTTATTTTCTTATCTATCATTGTATCATAATCCTTTAGGCTTACTTGATAAAGTAGGAGGGCTGCACGAGATCTCCTTCGCAAGATCTAGAGATTTATGATAGAATAAGGAGGTTAATTAGTCCCGAAAAGGTGGTTATCTAGTTTTCTGGGTAGCCAGTGCTTTGTAACTTTTTAACATTATATCAGTGATAGTGTTTATCACGAGACATTAAAAGGGGGACATATCTATGTCAGAACGTAAACTTTTCACGTCTGAGTCAGTATCTGAGGGACATCCAGATAAGATTGCTGATCAGATCTCCGATGCTATCTTAGATGCTATCTTATCTAAGGATCCAGATGCTCATGTCGCTGTTGAAACCGCTGTTTATACTGGCTCTGTCCATGTTTTTGGTGAGATTTCGACGGATGCTTATGTGGATATCAATCGTGTCGTGCGTGATACGATTGCAGAAATTGGTTATAATAATGCGGAGTATGGCTTTGCAGCAGAATCAGTTGGTGTTCATCCTTCCTTGATTGAGCAGTCTCCTGATATTGCTCAAGGGGTTAATCAAGCCTTGGAAGCTCGTCAAGGAGCAGTTGATGAGCTTGATTTGATAGGTGCTGGTGATCAGGGGCTCATGTTTGGATTTGCGGTGAATGAAACGCCTGAGCTCATGCCTCTGCCTATTTCTCTGTCGCATAAGCTAGCCCATAAGCTAGCAGAGTTACGCAAATCTGGCTCACTTGATTACTTACGTCCAGATGCTAAATCTCAAGTAACGGTGGAATATGATGAGCAGGACAAGCCAGTACGAGTAGATACAGTGGTGATCTCCACTCAGCATGATCCAGAAGTTTCTAATGATCAGATCCATGAGGATATCATTAATCATGTGATTAAAGAAGTGATCCCTGCGGATTATCTAGATGAACAGACTAAATTTTATATTAATCCAACCGGTCGCTTTGTTATTGGCGGACCGCAGGGAGATTCTGGACTGACTGGGCGTAAGATTATCGTCGATACTTACGGTGGTTACGCTCGTCATGGTGGCGGTGCTTTTTCTGGAAAGGATGCAACTAAGGTTGATCGTTCAGCCTCCTATGCAGCTCGCTATATTGCTAAAAATATAGTTGCTGCTGGTTTAGCTGATAAGGCTGAGGTACAGTTAGCCTATGCTATTGGGGTGGCTCATCCGGTTTCAGTACGGGTGGATACCTTTGGAACCTCTTCTGTCTCAGAAGCAGTGCTTGAAAAAGCTGTTCGCGACAATTTCGACTTACGCCCGGCTGGTATCATCAAGATGCTTGACCTTAAGCGTCCTATCTACCGCCAGACGGCGGCTTATGGTCATATGGGGCGCACTGATATTGATCTTCCATGGGAAAGATTGGATAAGGTTGAGGCGCTTAAGACTGCTGTCAACTAAGAGTTATTGATTGTAAAGGTTTGAGCTATGCTCAAGCCTTTTTAGCTGCATTAACTGGAGCTTTTGAAGCCTTTTTTCATCTCCTTAGATGGATGTATAGTTTGTCAAGGGGCGTAAAGTTTGATATACTTATAAAGCTATTTATCAAGTATTATAGAAAGAAAATTTGGAATGAGAAAAATTGTCATTAATGGTGGGAAGCCACTTTCTGGTGAAGTGGCTGTTTCTGGCGCAAAAAACAGTGTGGTTGCTCTGATTCCAGCCACTATTCTTGCAGATGATATTGTGACTCTTGAGGGAGTTCCTGCTATCAGTGATGTGGATACTCTAATTGAGATTATGGAAATTATGGGAGCTAAAGTTGATCGTAAGGGAGAAACTTTAGTGATTGATCCTCGTGCTGTCAAGGATCAACCAATGCCTTTTGAGCAGACAGACAGTCTTAGAGCTTCTTATTATTTTTATGGTAGCTTATTAGGCCTGTTTGGACGAGCAGTTGTTGGTCTTCCCGGTGGATGTGATTTGGGTCCTCGTCCTATTGACCTACATCTCAAGGCTTTTGAGGCTATGGGAGCTAAGATGACAGAAGAATCCGATGCCATGCGTTTAGAGGCTGATGGCCACTCCATGAAGGGGGCTCATATTTATATGGATACTGTCAGTGTGGGGGCGACTATCAATACTATGCTGGCAGCTGTCAAAGCGACAGGACGAACTGTCATTGAGAATGCGGCACGCGAACCTGAAATTATTGATGTAGCGACTCTCTTAAATAATATGGGAGCTCATATTAGAGGAGCTGGGACTAATATTATTACCATAGATGGTGTTGAAAGATTGGGTGGGACTCATCATCAAGTCATTCCCGATCGTATCGAAGCTGGTACCTACATTGCGCTTGCAGCAGCAGCTGGTGAAGGGGTTCGTGTGAGCAATGTCCTTTATGAACATCTAGAGAGCTTTATCTCTAAGCTTGAAGAAATGGGTGTTCGTATGACTATTGAGGAAGATTCCATCTTTGTCGAAAAGCAAGAAAATCTTAAGGCTATTTCCATTCGTACCAGCCCTTATCCAGGATTTGCTACAGATTTACAACAGCCTTTGACACCTTTGTTGTTGATGGCTAGTGGTCAGGGGCATATTCAAGATAGCATTTACCCAGAGCGAGTGAGACATGTGGCCGAGCTTGAACGCATGGGTGCTAATATTTCAGTGATTGGTGGTCGCATTGTCTACAAAGGGCCAAATGAGCTAAAGGGTGCTAAAGTTAAGGCCTCTGATCTTAGGGCTGGGGCTGCTCTTGTTACGGCTGCTTTGTTGGCTAAAGGGCAAACGGAAATTACTAATATTGAATTTATCCTGCGTGGTTATTCCAATATCGTTGAAAAGCTCAGAAGGCTCGGAGCTGATATTACTCTAGTTGAAGCTTAGATAGAAGAACTGGTTCAGAGATTGGACCAGTTTTTATTAATCAATTATCACAAAAGAAGCCTTATGCATTTAAGGTAAGTAAAAATCAGATTTTTGACAAAGGGTTGATGAAAGCCTAGAATAGCTCTTGAACAAAAATAAAAGGAGATATGTTATGAAAGTATTTGTTATTGGTGCTAATGGGCGTGTTGCTAATCAGTTGTTGAAGCGCTTGGCAGATAAGGGCCATGATGTTATAGCTGCCTTGAGAAGTCCTGAAAAATTAGAAGATATACCAGGTGTGACTAAGGTTGCCTTTGATCTACATGCAAAAGCTGATGCTATGGCAGATCAGCTGTCTGGTGTTGATGCTGTCTACTTCTTAGCCGGTTCGCGTGGTAAAGATCTTTTACAAACCGATGCTTTTGGAGCTGTTAAGGCCATGCAAGCCGCTGAAAAAGCTGGTGTTAAGCGTTTTATCATGCTCAGTGCTATTTTGTCTACTGAACCTGAGAAATGGGATCAGGCTGGTGTCAATCAATTATCTGATTACTATGTTGCTAAATTCTTTGCGGATAACTATCTGATGCAAAGCACTCAGCTAGACTATACTATTCTCCAGCCAGGTGCCTTGGTAGAAAAGCCAGGTAAAGGGCTAGTGGATCTAGCACCGGCTGGTGTTGGCAGTATTAGTATTGAAGATGTCGCCAAAGTTTTGGCGCTTGTTCTGGAGAGTGATAATACTGTCGGTAAATTAATTCCCCTAGTTGAAGGTGATACTGCTGCTGAGGAGGCTATCAAAGCTATATAAGAGAAGAAACCTTATATTATTTGATCATAAGTTTGATAGCCATAGTATTATTTTAGTAAGGAATCAGAAAATGTCTAATCAAAATTTTGAAGAGATTGTTTTTAACCGTCGTTCTATTCGTCAGTTTGATCCATCTGTTAAGATCAGTCAAGAAGAGATGCTTGAAATGATTGATCAGGCTGTAACAGCACCATCTGCTGTCAACATGCAACCTTGGCGCTTTATGGTCGTTGCTTCTCAGGAGGCAAAAGCTACTTTATCAGAGCTTTTGTATGGGAATCAGTTGCAAAATGATACATCGGCAGCTATGGTTTTAGTGTTTGGTGATAGGCAATGTCATAGCTATGCTGAGGACATTTATGATCAAGCTGTAGCTGAGGGTAAGATGCCTAGGGAGGTCCGTGATCGCCAACTTGCTACTATTGTTCCTATGTATGAAAACAAGACAGATCAAGAAATGGAAAGTACCGTGAAAATTGATGCTAGCTTAGCAGCCATGCAGTTTATGCTAGTAGCACGTGCACATGGTTACGATACTAATCCGATTGCAGGTTTCGATGCGGCTCATTTAGCTCAGGCTTTTGGTTGGGATCCAGATCGCTATGTTCCCGTGATGATTGTGGCTGTAGGTAAAGCAGCAGAAGCAGGTCATAATTCTGTTAGATTGTCTGCTGAACAGGTCACCGCATTTAAATAGTAGGTGAGAGGGCTTTTTTATGAAGATTTCTGTTTTAAACCTTGTCCCTTTACGGCAGGGACAAAATTATCGTGAAGCTATGGCTGATATGGTAACCATGGCTAAAAAGATTGAGGCATTGGGCTATGAGCGCCTCTGGATTGCCGAGCATCACAATATGAAGAGCGTGGGATCAAGTGCAACTGTCTTACTTATGCAGGAAGCTTTGTCAAAAACTACCAGTATTCGTGTCGGCTCTGGGGGGATCATGCTTCCTAATCACAGTCCTTATATTGTAGCTGAGCAATTTGGGACATTGGAGACCCTTTATCCGGGACGTGTTGATCTTGGTCTGGGACGAGCACCTGGGACTGATATGCAGACAGCGCGTGCCTTACGGCGTTCTGATGATTTAAATCCGCATTTTTCAGAGGATTTAGAGGAGTTACAGGGCTATTTTAAGGATACCAATCCTGTATCGGCATATCCAGCTGCAGGTATTCAAGTGCCTTTTTATGTTCTTGGTTCAAGTACTGATAGTGCTTATTTAGCAGCTGAGAAGGGACTTCCTTATGCCTTTGCCTCTCATTTTGCTCCGGCTATGATGGAAGAGGCAGTAACCATTTATCGTCGTTATTTTAAGCCATCTGATGTTTTGGATGAACCTTACGTTATCATTGGTGCTAATGCTGTTTTAGCAGATAGTGATGATGAAGCACGGCAGTTAGCAACGACACAGTTGCAGTCCTTTTTATCTATTGTAACAGGACAGCCCAGTGGTTTGATGCCTCCTCTTGCTAATGAGGATGATGTTTGGAAAGACTATGTTCGAGCTTATAAGGTTCCCCACTTTGGACCAGTTGCTTTTGAACGTGAAGATGTCATTCATCGAGAAAAGATGATTGTTAAGCAGATGTCAAGAATTTCATTGGTAGGTCATACGGATACCGTTAAGCAGCAAATCCAGTCTCTTCAGTCAGCTGTTAATCCAGATGAGATCATCGTTAATAGCTATATTTATGATCAAGCAGCCCAGCTTCATTCTTTTGAACTCTTGAAATCAGTTATTGATGGTTTGTAATAGTTATCCCTTGCTATATGTTTCTTCCTTATGGACACCGAAGTAGTAGGGGAGTTGATGATGAGTTTTGACGACAAAGGAGATGTTATGTCAGTTAGACCAGCGATTATTGAGGATATAGCAGATCTTGAAGAACTGCTAAAGCAAGTGCTTAGGGTCCATCATGACGTTAGGCCAGATATTTTCTTAGCACAAGGGCAAAAATTTAGCTCCCAAGCACTTAGAAAGATGATTGAGGATGGTCAACCTATTTTTGTCTATACAGATAGTTCAGGACAAGTCTTAGCCCATCTTTTTTTGAGTATTGAAGAGGTCAGTAAATCACCTTTGGTGCCGAGAAAAACGCTTTTTATAGATGATTTGTGTGTCGCAAAAGAAGCTAGAGGACAAGGAATTGGTCACACCCTCTTACAATTTGCTAGAGACTATGCAAAAACGCAAGGCTGCTACAATCTCACACTGCATGCTTGGAATGATAACCAGGAGGCTCTAAAATTTTATCAGAAGGAAGGGTTTAGAGCACAGGTAACAACTATGGAAGAAATTCTGTAAATTATAAAGAGTAGCCCTTACATAACTTTTTTAATTATGCTATCCTTGATATATAGCTAAAAAATCAAGGATAGCTAAGTGAGGCTTAGTAAGCCCTTGAAATATAACTAAATGGAGTTGTTATGCCTCGTAATTTTAAAGAAGCACTGTTCTTTACCTGTTTGATGTGTGGATTCATGGTCTGTGGTATGAGTCTGTGGAACTTGACGGTTCTACATGTATCAGGAGTAGAGCCCTTTAAGTGGTCTCACTTTTTCCTCGGATTACTACCAGGATTTGCGGTAGCCTTTATCCTAGATATGGCTTTGGTTGGTCCGATTGCTAAGGGACTTGCGACTAAAATTCTTCATCATCTCAAAGCTCACGATAAGCGTTGGGCAAAGATTTTAGCTATTTCAGGGACTATGTGCCTATTTATGGTCAGTTTGATGTCAATCTACGGCTTGTTGGTTAATGGGCGTCCGCTGACAGCAGTGAACTATGGCCAAGCCTGGTTGACCAATATTGTCTGTGCCTTGCCGCTTAATTTTTTGGTAGCAGGTCCTATCTCTCGCTTCATTCTGAGTCATTTCCAAAAACCTTTACCAGGTGAAGAAGTCATTGAAGATTTTGACAATGATGATGAGATTCCTACAATTATCTAAGTGTCTTGAAAAAACTCTAGTGAGTCAGAGCTGTCGTTGATTATCAGCTTTACTTGCTAGTTTTTTTAGTATTCGGGCTATTTGTAGTCTAAATTTAATCTGGTTGACTACTGCAAGCGGTTTAAGTATGGTAAAATGGTGGAATCAATAGAACTTTAGACTAGAAAGGGTAATGTTGGCCGTGTCTGATTTTGTAGCTGAGTTTCCTCAGTTTCTGATGATAAAGTTTATCGTAGTATCATCACTTTGGTCCTTATTTACTCATATCACGGGGATTAGACCTAAATTCTACCAAGGATTTCTTTTAGTAGGTGTTCATTTATTATTATCATTGTTGCTGACACCATTTGCCTTTATTGGTGGAGTTGGATCAGAAATGACGCTTGCTGGACTCTATTATCTTTTGCTCTTGTTTGTATTCGATCGTAAGAGTCCTTTTTTGGAGAAGCTATTTTTTGCCTTTTATCCTCCAGTCTTGTACGCTATTTTGTTTAACTTTATTGCACGGATGCTTTTTCCTTATCTGTTTGACATTAAGTTTGAAATTTTTAGGACCAACTTTGTCTGGTGCATGTCAATGTTGATCGTATTAAACTTGAGTGAGCGATTTTTACGGGAATTTTTTCAGGTTAATTACCTGGCCCTCAAGGAAAATATCTGGCTAGATAATAGGACTCGTCTTAATTTTTATTATTGCTTGACTGCAGTCATGGCTTATTTTGTCACTCAGCATCTCTTGAGCTTGGCGGAGGCTTTTCAGGTAGATCGCGTTCTATTTTTTCCTTTTTATCTTGCTTATAATGTGATTACTTTGCTTTATCTTGGGATTTTGTTTCAAATTTTGATCACGACGGATTATTACTCTCGTGAATATTTGAAAATGCTAAGGGAGCAAGAGCAGAAGCACTATCTGGAAAATCTAGAAAATTATAGCCATCAGCTGGAAGAACTCTATCGTTCTGTTCGAGCTTTTAGGCATGATTACAGCAATATCTTATTGAGTCTACGGACCAGTATCAATAGTGGGGATATTGGACAGGTGCGTCAAATTTTTGATGAAGTGTTTCGAAATAGTATTGTTGGTTTAGAGACCAAGGATTATCAAACCAAGTTGATCAATGTTACTGTTCCTGAATTAAAGTCATTCCTTTATCTTAAGCTGAGTGAATATGATAATCAGAAGCGAAAATTTATCCTGGAGATTTCTGATTTGATTTTGGATTATGGGGTGACTAGTACAGTAGGCCTGATGGTTCTCTCGGAGATGTTTGATCGGCTTAAGGCTGTGGTAGATCGAGATGCTGATGCAGTCCTGGTCTTAAAGATTTCTGATGATGGTGAGTGTCAGCTGATTAGTCTGGGCATTACTCCTTTTAAGTCACAGGACTTATTAGATTTGGCTGAATTATCTTTGGAATCACGGAAAATGTTGAATCACTATCATGAGTTAGAATTTTATCAAGGGATGCATGGCCAGACCTTTGTGCAAGAAATACAAATTAGGAGAAAATCTGATTGATGGATTATTTGCCTTGTTTTTTATTCGCATGGACGATTTTCTGGGTAGGATGGTATGTTTTTACCTCAATTAGTAAGCTTACTCTGCCTTGGAAAAAGTTATTACCAGTATCGATACTTTCTTCAGCTATCATTTATTTATCTTTTGAGAGTGGGACGATTGCTGACTCTTTGCATCTACTCTTAATTGCCTTTTATTTCTTTAGGCATGAATCTAAGTGGAATTTGCTCTTCTATGCTTTTTATACCACAGTTATGGTGGAATGCTTACTTTGCCTCTCGTATGTGATCGTTTTTGGACTGAATACGGATGCTAATACTATTGTGATCAGTGCCCATCCTTATTATGAGCTTTTATTTGCGAATATGTTTGCCATCTTTGAATATTGGGCGATCAAAACGATCTTCAATCTGAATTTTAGGACGATGACAGATAGTAGCAATGCAAGTGTTAAGAAGTTTATTCGTCATGTGACGGTTTTCTTGATTATTGCTTATTATTTTATTGTGATGGTTTATCTGTTTCACTTTTTAGATCTTCATGTTTTTCCCTGGTTGGATAAGAATCGGATCAAGGTCATTTTAGGAAGTGTTTTCGGTGTAGCTATGTATCTATTTGGTTACAGCCGCTGGGTACGCCGCAATATGAATAAGGAAATCGAAAATGACCGTCTCATGCATATTAAAAATTTGGAGACCTATAATCGTCGTGTTGAGTCCCTCTACGATGAGCTGGGTGATTTTAAGCGTAACTATCAGAGCATTTTTGAGCAGTTAGCCAAAAGTATTGCCAATCGGGATATAAAGTCGACACAGCAGATTTATAATGATTTTCTGGGAGAGATCGATGATAAAACGCTGTCTAGTCGTGGAGATATTGGTAAGCTGTCTTCTATCCATATCTCTCCCATTAAGAGTATGATTTCGTCAAAAATTGTAGTCGCTCAAGATGCTGGTCTAGAAGTATCGATTGAGGCACCAGATGAGATTGAATCCATTTCCATGAATGTAATTGATCTTGTGACCTTGATTGGAATTCTATGCGATAATGCTATAGAAGGGGCTGTAGAATCTGAGGAAAAAACATTGGGGGTTGCTCTTTTCACAGTTGGAAATCAGCATTTCTTTGTGGTAGAAAATTCTACCAAGGAAGAGCAAATTCCTATCAGCATGATATTTGAGGAAGGCTATTCTTCAAAAGGGCCTAATAGAGGTATTGGTCTATCGAATGTTGAACGTATTATTTCTAAGTATGATAATGTTAGCCTGTCTACTGTTTCAGAGGATTATCTCTTTCGTCAAACCCTATCTATTACTGAGCCGAAATCAAATTAAAAGAGCCTCAGGCTCTTTTAATTTGAAGTGGCTTGAAGTGATTTTGCTCCTATGACTGTTTTTATGAGCATGAGTAGGTATCCTGCTAAGATATAAAAGGTAGCTAAGATAAGGGCAAAAGTAAGTACATATGCCCATCCCTTATGCTGAACATCTAGAAAGAAATAAGGAAAAGGGCTACTATCAGCTCCTGGTACTTGGAGTTTAAAGATTAGGCCATTGATAATCGAGAAAAAGGCGTAAAAAATTGGTAGAATTGCCCATTTAAAGGGATCAGTTAGGCGGTAGCTGCTTCTCTTATCAAGGATCAATGTATCTAGAATCATAGCTAGAGGTGCGATATAGTGGACCAAGAAATTCTTAAGATTCCAATAGTCGTGATGGCTTACCAATGGGGCCAGGAGAAAATGATAGACTAAAAATGTTAAGGCGATAGCAAGAGTAATACCTGCCTTGTAGCGTAAGAGAAGAGGGTGATGGTTGATACTTTCCCTACGAGATTCATAGTAGACAAAATAGAAAAAACTCATGAAGACTAGGATATTGGAAAGGACAGTGTAATAGAGGAGCATACCAGGACCACTTTCATAGAGCTGAAGACTCACTCCGGTTAGACCGACTAATCCCATGAGTAAGCGGTAAAATTGTGTTTTTGACATATTTTTCCTTTTCTAGAGTATTATTATGACTTCCATCATATCATAAAGCCTGTATAGATGACTTGCCTTGTGATTATAAGATGATAAATCATATGCTTGCTGATCCTTGGCTTAAGGCTTTCTCTTTGCTGGAGACGAGAAGCAGACAGGATTTTTTCAAGTAGATGTGCTATATTAGTACATCATAGGGGGAGAAGAGCAGATGGGAACGATTCTTGATTTTGTTAGCATATTTGGTGAGAGATCTTTTGAGGATCATCCCTTATCCCTTGTAGATATGGCGGTGATCAATGAGCTGAGTTACTTGCCCTTAGGAGAGATAGAAGAAGCAAAAGAGCAAAGAGATGGGTATTTAGTCAAAGACGCATTGGTGTCTTTGCAGGCACAAGATAAACTATCCTATACTTACACTAGAAATAAAAGTCGTGTTAGCTTGCTTGAAGCTGTTGCCCAGTCTTTTCGCTATCGGAGCTTGAGATTTTCTCAATATGTCAGTGTGATCGATACTGTTTATGAGAAACAATTTGCTGCTGTTCTTTTTACTCTTCCTGAGCTAAACTATCGTCAGGTGTGCTTTCGGGGAACAGATGAGAGTTTTATTGGTTGGAAAGAAGACTTCAAAATGACTTATATGAGCGAAATTCCAGCTCAAAGGCAGGCAGAGTCTTATTTAAGGGAGATTCTGAATTTGTATCCTGAAGATTCCTTTATCCTGTCTGGCCACTCCAAGGGTGGTAATCTGGCTCTTTTTGCGGCAGCTCAGCTAGATCCTGCTCTTCAGAAACGTTTGCCTTATCTCTTGCTGTTGGATGCACCGGGACTTCATGACCGTCTTTTGACGAGTCCTGGTTATGATCGTATCCGTCATAAGATTTGTGCGCTGCGTCCCAAGGATTCTGTTGTAGGGAGTATGTTAGGAAATGATGTGGCTGGCATTTTTTTGGAGAGTAGAGGGTTAGGTATCTCACAGCATAATGTTATGTCTTGGGATGTTGAGGAAGGTAATTTTGTCTTGGCTGCTGGTGGTCAGAGTGAATGGAGTCATGCTCTTGAAGTCACTTTCAGCCAGTGGACACAGAGTCTCGGTAAGCAAGAGCTCAAGATTTATTTTGATACTGTTTTTGATTTATTTTTAGAAAATGATCTAGAGACTATCGATGATTTTCAGGCAAATTTTTTTAAAAATGTGGCAACCATTCTTAATAGCTTAGGAGAACTTTCAGAAGATAAGCGCCGTATCTTGACTCAATCCACTATCAAATTGATTAATATTTTCCTAAAATCTCGTGCTGATCAATTTGACTTACCCAAATTGCCTGATTTTGATAGTTGGCGCATGTTTTAACGGCTAAAGATCAACATTAGGTTGTGTGTTATAATATTGGCATTACTAAAGATGTAAAAATAGGAGTAAGGATGAATATTAAAAAAGTTAGCGAATTGACCGGTATGAGTGCCGATACTATTCGTTATTATGAAAAAATAGGAATACTGCCTCATATCAAGCGCAATCGAGCTGGCGTTCGAGAGTTTAGTGAGCATGATATTGAGATTATTCACTTTGTACTTTATTTTAAAAAAGCAGGATTTAGTGTTGATGCTCTCATTGAGTATGTCAGCCTGCTTCAAGCGGGGGATCATACTGTTGAGGAGCGCTTAGCTCTTTTGATTGATCAAAGAAGGGCACTTCAAAAGCGGATAGATGACCTTCATGAAGCCATGGAGCATCTTAACTATAAGATTGATCATTATGAAAATACAATACTGCCAAGAGAATATGAGCTTTTTGAGAGAGAAAAAAATATAAAAGATTAGGCTAGTTTACTTAATGATAAAGACAGGGTGTTATGGCTGAAGTAAAAAAATATTTTCAATAGATTAAAAAAAGTATTGACAGGTCATAAAAGAAGTCGTAGAATATTGGCATATCAGAAAAGTACCTTTTGAAAGTTTTCAGGGAGTCTGTGGTGATTGTGAACAGATAGCGGACATGGGGGAAATTGGGCTGATAGTTCGTATGGAAATAAGCAATAGTTTTCAGGTTGGCACCCCTTACCGTGCAGCTCCTTGTTAGAGGAGTTAGAGATAGCAGAAATGCTTTGATAGTATTTTATCTGCTAAATGAGGTGGCACCGCGTTATCTTAGATATCGTCCTCACATCCTTTTGGGATGTGAGGTTTTTTATTTCCAGAAAATCGAAATGATATGGGTGTGCACCCCTTACCGTGCAGCTCCTTGTTAGAGGAGTTAGAGATGGCAGAAATGTTTTGATCTGCTAAATGAGGTGGCACCGCGTTATCTTAGATATCGCCCTCACATTCCTTAGGGAGTGTGGGGGCTTTTTGTTTACTAAATGGCAGATTGAGCTGTGTCTGATAGTTATAGAGATATAGGAGGAGAAATGATATGAGAAGGATTTTACCGGCTGATACCCTTACACCAATTTTGGCTTATATGAGGGTTCATGGGGAGCACAAGGTGATCTTGGAGTCTATCCCACGTGAAAAGGAGACAGCCCGCTTTTCCATTGTTGCTTATAATCCTGTCTATGAGATTACTTATGATAAGGGTAAGCTGCTTAATAATGGCCGTATTATCGAGCAGGATCCATTGGATTATTTGGATGGTCTGACGGTAAAAGGCCATGCTAATGACCTTCCTTTTGCTGGAGGTGCTATTGGGTTTGTGGGTTATGACATGGTCAGTCTTTACGAAAATATTGGATCTATTCCTGAGGATACCATTGGGACGCCAGATATGCATTTCTTTGTCTATGAATCTTATATGATTTTTGATCATAAGACGGAGAAGGTTCACATTGTGGAGGATAATTGCTACAGCTATAGAAGCATGGAAGATCAAAGTCAGGCCATGCAGGCGGTCATGACGGATTTACAGACGCCAAGGAGTGATGAGCTCGCTGCACTTGATATTGAGCCTTTGCATTTTACTAATCATATTCAAAAGGAGCAATTTGAGAGGATGGCTCAAGCCGCTCGTGATCTCATTCGTCAAGGTGATATGTTCCAATGTGTGCTTAGTCAGCGTTTCTCGGCAGACGTTAATGGTGATCCCTTTGATTATTACCGCAACTTGCGCGTGACCAATCCTTCCAATTATCTTTATTATTTTGATTTTGGTTCCTACCAAGTCATTGGTGCTAGTCCTGAAAGTCTGGTGTCGGTTAAGGACGGGACTGTGACGACGAATCCTATTGCTGGAACTCGACCACGTGGTCACAAGGAACAAGAAGATATTGCCTTGGCTAAGGAATTGGCTACAGATAGCAAAGAAATGTCAGAGCACCGTATGTTAGTTGACTTGGGGCGAAATGATATTGGTAAGATTGCACGTGTCGGCAGTGTCTGCATTACTAAACTAATGGAAGTAGAATATTTTCGCTATGTTATGCATCTGACTAGTGTCGTCAAGGGTGAACTATTGCCAGGACTGACAGCTATAGATGCTCTCAAATCAACCCTACCAGCTGGTACAGTATCAGGAGCCCCGAAAATTCGTGCTATGACCCGCATTTACGAAATGGAAAGTGAAAAACGAGGGATTTATTCAGGAGCTATCGGTTATTTGTCTGCTTCGGGGAATATGGATTTTGCGATTGCGATTCGCACCATGATTCTCAAAAATCATAAGGCCTATGTCCAAGCTGGGGCAGGCATTGTTTATGATAGTATACCGGAAAATGAATTTTATGAGACGATTAATAAGGCTAAAGCGATGACTAGAATTGGAGATTACTAATGATTTTATTAATGGATAATTATGACTCGTTTACCTATAACTTGGCTCAATACCTAGGAGCATTTGATCAAGTGGAGGTGGTCAGAAACGATGCAGCTGATATAGAAACAAGGGTAATAGCTGCAGATGGTGTGGTCTTTTCACCGGGTCCAGGATGGCCAGCAGATGCAGGGCAGATGGAGAGAATCATTGCTAAGTATGCTAACTGCAAACCCATGTTAGGCATTTGTCTTGGTCATCAAGCCATAGCAGAAGTTTTTGGCGGGAGACTTCGGTTAGCACAAGAGGTTATGCATGGTAAGCAAAGTCAAATGAATCTTCAAGCTCAAAGCCCAATCTTTCAGGGAATGGAAGCAGAGATGCCTATTATGCGCTATCATTCGATTGTGGTCGATCAGCTGCCAGAAGATTTCCTAGCTCTTGCTAGGACAAGCGATGATGGGGAGCTTATGGCTATGCAGCATCGCAGCCTCCCTATTTATGGCCTGCAATATCATCCAGAAAGCATCGGAACGCCGGACGGTCTAAAGATGATTGAAAATTTTGTCACTATTGTAAATAATCAAAAGAAAGGATAAGCTATGTCAAAACTTACAGAAATGTACCTCAACCTCAGTCACCATAAGGATCTCTCACAAATGGTAGTCAGGGACTTATTTACAGATATTCTTCAGGGAAGACTCACTGAAAGTCAGATCGCAGCTTTTCTGATGGGGCTCAGTGTCAAAGGAGAGACCAGTGATGAGATTACTGGGATTGTTCAAGCGCTCAAGGCACATGCTCTTGTCCTGCCTGAATCTTTTACTGATGCCATGTGCAACTGTGGTACTGGCGGAGATCGGTCTTATAGCTTTAATATTTCAACGACAGTGGCTTTTGTCCTAGCTGCTGGTGGGATCCGACTTGCTAAGGCAGGTAACCGCTCTATTTCATCACGCTCTGGGTCGGCAGATGTCCTTGAAGCTCTCGGTATTAATATAGCAGCTAGTCCTGAGACTTTAGCTAGAGCGCTGGATCAGGTAGGGATAGCCTTTATTTTTGCTCAGAGTGTCCATCCAGCCATGCGCTTTATTGGTCCGGCTAGGCAAGCGCTTGGTATTCCAACGGTTATGAATATCGTAGGCCCTTTGGCTAATCCTCTTGATCTAGAGACTCAGATGATGGGGATTTATCGGGTTGAGCTTCAAGAGATCGCTGTAGAAGTTATGCAGAAGTTGGGCCGTAGCAGAGCTTTAGCTATTACAGGTCCCGATCAGATGGATGAGGCTGCTCTTTATGGGACTAATACTTATACTCTTTTAGATAAGGGCACGATCAGTAGAGGGCAGTTTACCTATAAGGACTTAGGTATGCCAAAGGTTGAACTATCGGATATTCGTGGAGGAGATGCTCAGGAAAATGCTCAAATTCTGCTCAGTGTGCTTAAGGGTGAGCCAAGTCCTTATTTAGAAACCACTGTTCTTAATGCTGGTCTTGGCTTTTATGCAAATGGGAAGACTGATAGTATCGCATCTGGTATTGCCCTTGCTCGGCAAGTGATCGCAGAGGGCAAGGCGCTAGAAAAACTTAGTCAACTTCAGGAGGTTCAACAATGAGTCAAACCTTTCTTCCAAAAATTCTAGAACAAAAGGCTCGTGAAGTGGCTCAGATGACAGTCGAAGAAGTGGGCACGCTTCGTTCAACTTATTCCTTGTATGAATTTTTAAAGAAGCATAGTAAACGGGTTCAAGTTATTTCTGAGGTAAAGAAAGCTAGCCCGAGTTTAGGGGATATTAACTTAGCTGTTAATATTGTTGATCAGGCTAAAATCTATGAAAATGCTGGGGCAGCTATGATCTCAGTATTGACAGATCCTTCTTTCTTTAAAGGAGATATAGCTGATTTACGTGAGATCTCTAGGAGCGTAACTATTCCGACTCTAGCCAAAGACTTCATCATTGATGAAAAGCAAATTATCCGCAGTCGTAATGCAGGAGCGACGGTCATTCTTTTAATTGTAGCAGCGCTTAGCAAGGAACGCTTGAGCCAACTTTATCACTATGCCAGGTCTCTTGGTCTTGAAGTTTTAGTAGAAACTCACAATGAAACGGAGTTAGCCCTTGCGCATGAGCTTGGTGCTCAGCTTATCGGTGTCAATAATCGTGATCTAGTAACATTCGATGTCACCATTGAGACGACTAAGCATATGACTAGAGACTTTAAAACCGATCCTGTTTATATCTCTGAGTCGGGTTTCTTTACGCCTCAAGATGTGGCTCAGGTTGCCCCCTTTGTCCATGCTGTTTTGGTGGGAACCGCATTGATGACATCAGGGGATGTTGCAAGAACGTTGAGGGAGTTGCAAATTGACAAAGGTTAAAATCTGTGGCTTGTCCACTCCAGAGTCTGTTGCCTGCGCTGTCCATGCCGGAGCAGATTATATCGGCTTTGTTTTTGCCAAGAGTAAACGTCAGGTTACTTTGGCTCAGGCCCATCAACTGGCAAAAGAAATTCCTCTTACTATCAAGAAAGTCGGTGTTTTTGTTAGTCCTAGCCTGGAGGAATTGCAATCTGCTATCAATCAAGTGCCGCTAGACCTAGTTCAAATTCACGGCGTCTTTGATCCAAGTTTTGCTGAGGCTATTACTTGTCCGATTATTAGAGCTATAGCTATCGAGAAGGGACAAAATCCTCAATATCAGTTGGGAGCTGACTACCTGCTTTTTGACGCTCCAGTTGCTGGATCGGGTCAGAGATTTGATTGGCAGTCTTTGGACATAGCTCATTTAAAACAGCCATTCTTTATAGCAGGAGGACTGAATATCGACAATGTTGCAAGTGCTATCCGGTATTTTCATCCTTATGCTGTTGATGTATCAACCGGTGTAGAAACGGATGGCCAGAAAGATTTAGATAAGATAAAACGATTTATAGAAAGTGTGAAACAATGACTTATCAAGGACCAGATACTAAGGGATTCTTTGGATCTTATGGAGGACAATTCGTCCCAGAAACGCTTATGACTGCTATTATTGAGCTTGAAGCAGCTTATCGGGAGGCTCAAAAAGATCCTTCTTTTCAAGCGGAGCTCGATTCCCTTTTGAAGGATTATGTTGGTCGGGAGACTCCGCTTTATTACGCTGAGCGCTTGAGTCAGCATATTGGTGGTGCTAAAATCTATCTCAAACGTGAAGATCTCAACCATACAGGAGCTCATAAAATTAATAATGCTCTTGGCCAAATTCTTCTTGCTAAGCGTATGGGTAAAAGCAAGATCATTGCAGAGACGGGAGCTGGTCAACATGGTGTTGCAACAGCTACAGCTGCAGCTCTTTTCAATATGGAATGTACGATTTATATGGGAGAAGAAGATGTCAAGCGTCAATCTCTGAATGTTTTTCGTATGGAATTACTGGGGGCTAAGGTCCATGCTGTCAAGGATGGTTCACGAGTACTGAAAGATGCAGTAAATGCAGCGCTGCGTGCTTGGGTTGCTCAAATTGAGGATACTCACTATGTTATGGGATCTGCTCTTGGTCCGGCTCCCTTCCCAGAAATCGTCCGTGATTTTCAGTCAGTCATCGGCCGTGAAGCTAAGCAACAATTTGCAGCTATTTCTAATGGTCAACTGCCAGATGCTGTTATGGCCTGTATCGGAGGAGGATCTAATGCCATTGGTCTCTTTTACCCCTTTGTTGATGATGAATCAGTTGCCATGTATGGTGCAGAAGCAGCAGGACTGGGTCTGAATACAGAGCACCATGCAGCTACTTTTGCCAAGGGGCGTCCAGGCATTCTTCACGGTGCTCTTATAGATGTCCTTCAAGATGCGCATGGTCAGATTATGGAGGCTTTCTCTATTTCAGCAGGTCTTGACTATCCTGGTATTGGGCCAGAACACTCTCACTTTAAAGAACTAGGCCGTGCTAGCTACCATGCTATCACAGATCAAGAAGCCTTAGAAGCTTTCCAGCTCCTCTCTCGTTTGGAGGGAATTATACCTGCTCTTGAGTCGAGCCATGCTATTGCCTTGGTTCAAAAGATCGCTAAAGAAATGTCACCTGATCAATCCATCATTGTTTGTCTATCAGGGCGTGGGGACAAGGATGTTGTTCAAGTTAAAGAGCGCTTGGAAAAAGAAAATTAAAGGAGGTAAGGTAGATGATCAAGACCTTAACACAGAGTTTAGAAGCGATCAAGGCAGCAAAAAAAGGTATTTTTATCCCCTATATCATGGCTGGTGACCATGAGCGAGGACTAGATGGTCTTTTAGAAACCGTCAGTTTTTTGGAAGATAACGGAGCTTCAGCTATCGAGATTGGCATTCCATGGTCTGATCCGGTTGCGGATGGTCCTGTCATTGAATCAGCGGGGCAACGCAGCCTGTCTAAGGGAACGACACTGACAGCAGTGTTAGAAATGCTCAAAGGGAAGAAGACTCAAGTTCCTCTAGTTATGATGACTTATTTTAATCCTGTTTACCAATATGGGATTGAGCGTTTTGTCCAAGATTTGGAGGATACCCCTGTCAAGGGTCTCATCATTCCTGATCTTCCTCATGAAAATGAAGACATGGTTAAGCCTTATTTACAGGGGACAGATGTTGCGCTTATCCCTCTTGTCAGTCTAACAACTGGAGAAGAACGTCAAAAGTTGCTGCTGACAGATGCTGAGGGCTTTGTTTATGCTGTGGCCATCAATGGGGTTACTGGTAAGACAGGTCTTTATAGCGATGATCTGGATAGTCATCTAAAACGTCTCTGCCAGCTAGCTAATATTCCAGTTTTGGTGGGGTTTGGTGTTTCTAGTACAGACGATATTGACCGTTTTAATGCAGTATCTGATGGTGTTATTGTTGGTAGTAAGATTGTCGATGAGATGAACAAGCGAAAAATGGCTGATATTGCTAAGTTTGTGCAATATGGTAGTCAGCTGGAGAAATGAAACTTTTTAAGTAATATAAGTTTGAAAATACTAAAAATACTTGCAAAAAATAATATTTCTTATATAATTTTTAAAGGGCAGAGATAGTTATGATTATTTTAAGGAATGGATAATTGGGCTAACTAATTTGATTAGTATGACTAGTTAGCCTATGGATAAAGATAAGTGAGAGGGGGAGCTGTAGACTTCCTCTCATATCTTAACGAGCAAACTTATAGAAAGAGATAAGGTATGACACAAGAAGAATGGTCAGAGCAGTTTAATGCTCTCAATGGTCGTTATCCAACAGCTGATGAATTACAATTTGGACTGGCACAAGGTTTCTATACGGATAATTCTATGGCAGCTGCGTCTTCAACTTCGAGCCAATCAGCTGACTTTGGTCAAAGCCCGCAACCAGGTGCTGCTGCGATTTCAGCACAGCTCCCAACTGCTGAGCAATGGGTGCAAGAATTTTTCGAGCGCAATGGCCGCCAAGCGACTGAGCAGGAATTTCAAGAAGCCTATCAGCAAGGCTTATTTCAATCAAATAGCCCTAAAAAAACTTTCAATGCGAAACTCTTTTACCAACTGCTTGCTATTGCAGCTTTGGTTGTTTTAGCGATTGCTGCAGCTTATCATGGGATGTCCTATGATAAGGATGATCCAAAGTTTGAAACCCTTTATCGTAATCAATATTGGTTGCTTGCTCAAGGAGGCCTTTTTGCCATCTTCTGGAATGCCTTACAATTTTATAGGCAATATGGCTTGAGTCAAGTTTATGATAGTGCTACTCAGAGCTTTTTGGAATCAGCACGTCGGACGTGGTTAATCAGAACTGGGTTTATTCTTGCCTTGGTTTATTTCTTTATGCACCTTGTTTTGGCCTATGTTGATGTGACAATAGCTCATTCTGGTTACGAGAATTCGATTTATCAGTTCTTTAATGCAGGTTTTGATAATCAATCCTTCATAACCATTGTTATGTCAGTCTTTATCCTCGTTATGATGGCCATGCTCTCTCCACGTTGGGAGCAGGTTCGCTTAACCAAAGCAAAGCTTGCTTCTCCTTCTAAATTGTCTTTCCTAAAACGTCTCAATATTTGGTGGTCTCTTGGGATGGCAGGAGCAGTGATCTTTCTCTTTCTTCTTACGGTAAATATCTATAATTATGTAACCTTGAGCGGTGAATGGCAGCCCAAAAATACAGAGCTTTTTGAAGATCTTGAGGTTGATGATACTTATCTTCATATTGAGGGTAAGAAAATTCATGGTTACATTGTCGATGATGATTATGATTCTGATGACTATAAAGAAGATAGTGACGATGACTCTGATTCCGATTATGACTATGATGATGACTACGATTCCGATTATGACTATGATGATGACTACGATTCAGATTATGATTACGGTGATGACTATGATTCTGATTACGACTCTGATTCTGATTCCGATTACGATTCTGATAACTTACCTTATTTTAATTACGACTATATCGACGGTAATATCTCAATATCTGATAAACGTATTCGACAAAAGAGAGATAAAGGCAGTGGGTATGAAGCCTATTACACAGCCAGTAAGGAGAAAATTACTTATCGCAAAGTTGATGGAAAGTTAAAGATTAAAATTGGTGATCAACTTACAGCGACCTATAGCAAAAAACGAGATCTTTTCCATCTCTTCTAGCTTTAGGGTTCAAAAGGCTGGGGAATTCCCTAGTCTTTTTTGCATTAGAGGTGCTTTCTGTAAAGTCTATGTTATAATAACGAGGACAGCATTGGTAAGAAGAGGAAAACTATGTCAGAAGATATGATTGATGTGGAACACTATCATCAGTTGGCTTTACAAAAGCAAAAAGAGCATCGCAAATTTTTAGAGCGTTTGCGCAAAAAACCACCAAAACATTTGGATAAATTGACCAAACGTTTACATGAAGAGGTTTTTGAAGAGATTGATTGCACCAAGTGCGCTAACTGTTGTAAGGCCTTGGGACCTGATTTAACAGAGCAAGATATCATACGTATGTCAAAGCTCTTTCGTATGAAATTACAGACTTTTGAGTCTACTTACTTACGTATCGATGAAGATGGCGATAAGGTCTTTCAAGGGATGCCCTGTCCTTTTCTAGGCGGAGATAATCTGTGCAGTGTTTATGATTCTCGTCCCAAGGCCTGCGCTGCCTTTCCTCATACGGATCGAAAGAAATTTTATCAAATTAATCATTTGACACTTAAGAATACTTTGATTTGTCCGGCTGCCTATCTTTTTGTTGAGAAACTTCGCCAGGAATTGGAGTAGAGCGGTGCTTATCAGACATTCGTGCTTTTATTTAGCAGAACGTCTATGCTTAATCTGATTTTGAATATAGTTATTGGTCGCTATTGGGGGAGGTAGATTGTCAGTTGAGGTTGTTTGTCAGGAGCCTTATCATTTGGAGGAAATATATGGAAAATTTTGATATCAGGAAGTTGCAGTGGACTAGAGAGCCCAAGAGCTACACGATTTCTCCGGAGGAAATTACTATTACAACTCAACCTTGTACAGATCTTTGGCAAAAGACCTATTACCATTTTGTTAATGATACAGCTCCGGTACTACAGATGATGACTGACGAATTGTACTTTTCCTTTACGGTCAAAACGGAGTTTTGGGATAGTCGGCAGCGCTTTGACCAGTGTGGGATTGTTCTCTATCAAGATTCTGAAAACTGGCTCAAGGGTTCTATTGAGTATGAGAATGAGGTCTACGGGCATTTAGGATCTGTTGTCACTAATCATGGTTATTCTGACTGGGCAACGAGGGAAATCTCAACCGAGAATAAGTATATGTGGTATCGGTTGAGTCGACGTGGTAGCGATTATTGTATTGAGAGCTCTTTGGATGGTGTGAGATTTGAGCAAATGCGCATCTGTCACTTACATGCAGGTGATGGTCGTGTCCGTTTTGGTGTCTATGCTTGTTCACCGGAAAATTCTAGTTTTACTGCTAGATTTACCCATTTCCATTTAGGAGAATGTCAATGGAAAGCACATGATGGTCAACAGCCTGATTGAAAATTATAAAAACACTTCTGATCCTAGGTTACTAGATGCTAGCAGAAGTGTTTTTTACTATCTTCTTTATAGATAGGCTTTTACGTTATGACACATTTGTATTAATTGATAGCCGAGTAATCATTTTTGTAGTAGTGGTAAGATCGCTTTTATGGAAGAAGTGTGGGAGTGTGCTGGGTGAGCACCTGAGAAGTGTAGATCATTGACAATTTCAGCATGTTATTTTACTATTTAATTGAATAATATAGGAGTCAATAATATGCAGGAAACAATTAATCATTATAAAACTAATCTATACAAGGCTTTATCTCATTTGACCAAAGGATTGGGTAGTGAGAAGCGGATTGAAATTTTAAATATATTATCACAAGGCCCTAAATCGGTAGAGGGGATTGCACAAGCAACTGGCCTTTCGGTTGCCAATACGTCACGCCATCTTCAAGTGCTAAAAGACAGTCATTTAGTAGTGACGCACCGCAATGGAAATTATATTCGTTATAGTTTGGCTTCAGAAAAAGTGGCTCAGCTTATCCTTTTAATGTTTGATGTAGGTGAGGAGCAGCTTGCTGAAGTTCGTGCTATTGAGAAAGATTATGATCTAGCAGCTGGAGTTAGCCAACTAACTTTGGATAAGGCAGTGGAGATGTCTGAGCAGGCAGATGTTGTCTTGGTTGATCTTCGACCAGCTGAGGAGTTTGAAGCTGGGCATCTGCCACGAGCGCTGAATCTACCAATTGATGAGTTTGCTCAGAGAAAAGCGAAGCTGCCAAAAGATAAAAAAATTATCCTCTACTGTCGTGGTCGTCAGTGTGGTTACGCTAATCTGGCTGCTCAAGAGTTACAGGAGATGGGCTATCAAACTTTTAGCCTTAATCGAAGTTTTGCAGATTGGAAATGGGGCACAGGTTTAGCCATCAAATAAGTCAATGTAAAAAGTAGTTTGCCAAAAGGTCAACTACTTTTTTTAGTACAGTTGAGCAAAACAGTTGACCTTTTATTGGAATATGCTATAATTCAATTATTCAATTAAATGATTGAATATAAAAACGATATTATTTTTTAAAAACTCTATTCAACAAAATGATTGAATAGAGTGGAGGAGGCTATTATGACAAAACAACTAACAACTGAAACTTTTGCACAAGAAATCCAGGCTGGTGTCACATTGGTAGATTTTGGTGCGACCTGGTGCCCACCATGTAAGATGATTGAGCCAGTCGTAGAAGAGTTGGCGCAGGAATTTGACGGAAAAGCCAGCGTGACTAAGGTTGACGTCGATCAATCACCTGAGCTAGCCCAATTGTTCAATGTTCGTTCCATCCCTACCCTTATTTTCTTTAAAGATGGAAAGCCGGTCGATGCAACAATCGGTGTTCAATCTAAAAAAGTTCTGGCCGATAAGTTGGCCAGTCAATTATAGGAGAAAGCTATGTACGATGCGATTATTATTGGATCAGGACCTGCCGGATACACGGCAGGGATTTATCTGAGCCGTTCTGGTTTAAAGAATCGATTAATTTCAGGGTATTCTCAGGGAGGTCAGTTGACAACGACAACTCTAGTTGAAAATTACCCTGGTTTTAAAGAAGGTGTAGATGGTAATGAACTTGTTGAAAGCATGCGCCAACAAGCCGAGCAATTTGGGACTGAAATGACCTTTGGTTTGGTTGAAAATATTGAAGGAGACGTTTCCCCATTTACCATACATCTGGATAATGGAGAGGCCCTTCAAACCAAAGCGGTCATTATTGCGACAGGTTCCAGTGCTAAGTACCTAGGAATTCCTGGCGAAGAAGAAGTGATTGGAAAGGGTGTCAGTGCTTGTGCGACCTGTGATGCCTTCTTTTATAAAGAACGCGAAATTGTCGTGGTCGGTGGAGGTGATGTTGCCATGGAAGAGGCGGTCTTTCTAACCAAGTTTGCTTCCAAGGTGACCCTTGTGCATCGTCGAAAAGAGTTGAGAGCATCAGATATTATGGTTCAACGGGCAAAAGCCAATGATAAGATTGATTGGATGCTCAACTACACCCCGCTTGAGGTTCAGTCAGACATGCTAGGTATGACTGGACTTGATCTCAAAGATAACGAGACGGGAGAAGTGGTTCACCTTAAGGCAGATGGTTTGTTTGTAGCTATCGGTCATCATCCGAATACCGAGTTTTTACAGGGTAAGCTCGCCTTGGATGATAAGGGCTATATCAAAACAGAACCAGGAAATTCAAAGACAACAGTAGAAGGTATTTATGCAGCAGGTGATGTCCAAGATCCTAAGTATCAACAGGCGATAACATCAGCTGCTAGTGGTGCCATTGCTGCTCTAGATGTTTTGGAGTATCTCAACCAATGACTCAAGATAGTGTCACATCAACTTTGGAATTAAACGAACTTGTCTCAGCGACAGCTCGTCTTGCGCTCTTAGTCTCTGCCAATCAGTGCAGTCTCTCTCCCTTAGGGCAAAGAGCCTTGATGAAAGAAGCAAGAGACCGTAATCTCCCTCTTTATCAAGCAGATATATTTCAAGTCCCTAAACTGATTTCCTTATACGGACTAAATCCAAACCAAGTCAGTTTACTCATCTTTGAGCAGGGGCAGTTGGTGGCAAAGGAGGTTGCCTAGTATGGCTAGAAAAGCACTCAAGCAAGCTAAGAAAAAGAAATTCGCTGTACAAGAGTACAGCCGTTGCCAATCCTGTGGGAGACCTCATGCTGTCTACCGCAAGTTCCAACTCTGTCGGATTTGCCTACGTAGCAATGCTTATAAAGGATTGATTCCAGGATTGAAAAAAGCATCCTGGTAACAAGAAAGGAATTATCAATGGAAATTAGTTACTGGTCCGATATTGCCTGCCCATTTTGTTATATCGGTGCAGCTCGTATGAAACGGGCGATGAGAGAAGTGGGATTAGATGCCTATGATTTGGAAATGAAGGCCTTTCAATTAGATTCCAATGCGCCTTTAGAAACTGACGAAACCATGCAAACCCAATTTGCGGCCAGCCACGGGATGACCCAGGAGCAAGCCAAATTGCAATTTGAGCACATGGCTGCTATGGGTGAGGAGGAAGGCTTGCACCTAGATGTTGCTGGTGCTATTCCAACCAATACCTTCTCAGCCCACCGTTTAGTCAAATGGGCGCGCAAACGCTTGTCTAAGGAAGATCACCAAGGCTTGATCATGAAGCTCTACCAGCTCTATTTTGTAGATCATGTCTCAATCGCTGATAAGGAAGTCCTTGTCGCCGCTGCGACAGCAGTCGGTCTGCCAGCTGATGAGGTTTCAACTTTTTTAGATGGAACAGAGTTTTCAAGTGACGTGAAACAAGATATTCTTGAAGCTCACCAATCAGGTGTGCAAGGAGCACCCTTCTTTGTGATTAATCAGAAATATGGTATTTCCGGTGCTCAGCCCTATGACTATATGTTAGCAGCCCTTAAACAAATCCAAGCAGAAGAAGGAGAGGTTTAGAATGAAAGAATTTAAATTAGATCTTTTTGACGCAACTAGCGCCAATGAAAACGGCCTTGGTCTTGTCTGTGGTATCGATGGGTGCGCCATTGATCCAGGATTACTAGAGCCAGTTGACGCTACCGATGACTCTAATCAGGATAAGGTGATGGACTAATGGAACTATCTGTGTTAAATTTGGTTCCCTTACGAACAGGCCAAACTTACAAGGAAGCAATGGATGATATGGTAACCTTGGCCAAACAAGTGGAATCCTATGGTTATAAACGTTACTGGATAGCTGAACACCATAACAGCAACATGATTGCAAGTAGTGCCACTCAGTTACTCATCCAAAGAACACTGGACCAGACTAAGGCTATTCGTGTGGGTTCAGGAGGGGTCATGCTACCCAATCATAGTCCCTATTTGGTTGCAGAACAATACGGTACGCTAGAGACCCTCTACCCTGATCGTGTTGATTTAGGCTTGGGCCGTGCTCCTGGGACAGATATGCAAACAGCAAGAGCTATCCGCCGATCCGATGATTTAAATCCGGATTTTGAGACAGATTTACAAGCCTTAGCTAGTTATTTTAAAGATGAATCACCGGTTCATGCCTATCCAGCAGCAGGCTTGGATATTCCATTTTATATTTTGGGGTCTAGTACAGACTCTGCTTACCTAGCTGCTAAGCTGGGACGTCCGTATGTCTTTGCGGCGCATTTTGCACCAGCCATGATGGAAGAGGCGATTAGGATTTACCGTCAAAATTTCCAGCCATCGGACAAGCTAAAAACTCCCTACGTTATTTTAGCCTTAAATGCCATTGTGGCAGAAACAGATCAAAAAGCCCAGAAATTAGCCACCAGCCAAACTCAGACCTTTCTAAATATTATTACCAATAGCCATCAGGGTCTCCAACCTCCAAAGGAAAGTGATGATGAGGTCTGGCGTAACTATGTCAAAGCTGAAAAAGTTCCTCACTTTGGCCCAGTCGCATTCGCTAGGGAAGACCTCATTTACCGTGAGAAAGCAACGGTTAGACAAATGTCAGCAGTTACTCTCTTAGGCTCTCCCGAGACAGTCTCTCACCAGCTGGCAGATCTACAAACTAGACTAGCATTTGATGAAATCATGGTGAATAGTTTTATTTATGATCAGGATGCCCAAGCAAAATCTTACCGCCTGCTAGCTGAGCTCGTACAAAAAGGTGTCAAGTAACATGGATAAAAAACGAATTGAAGCCTTTTCAGATGCTATTTTAGCCATTATAGTGACCATCATGGCCTTGGAGCTACAGTTACCAAAAGAACTGACGATTTCAGGGTTTCTTGAAATTCTCCCAATGCTTTTTGTCTATATCGCTAGTTTTTTACAAATTATGACAGTTTGGCTGTATTACCATGAGCTGTTCCAATCACTGGATCAGATGAGTTTTCGGGTCTTTGGTGCTAATAGTATCTGGTTACTGGCTGCTAGCCTAGTCCCTTTGGCAACCCGGGCTGTAGGACAATACAGCGATAGTTTTGCAGCTCTAGTGTTTTATCTGATTGTGTTAGCGTTATGGGATCTGGCTTGGCTCCTTATGACAACCGTTTTACTAAAGACGACCACTAAGCAATTAACGAATAAAGAACAACAGGCTCCCTATCGGTGGGCTAAACTTTATGGACTACAATTGCTCATTATTCTTGTCATTAGTTACCTCTGGCCTACTTTTATCCCATTTGGTCCCTTACTCATGATCGTTAATGTGATTTATGGCTTTTTAAGTAATCGGCAATAACCCTAATGATTTATCTATCAAAATGAGGTTGAGACAAGTTCTCAGCCTTATTTATTTAGTCAATTTATTTGCTAGGCGGAGTGGTTAGATATCTTTATCTTGGGGCATACTCTCATTGTTTATGTTTTAAAATGGTTGAGGCTAGTCAGTGGCTTTAGATTAGGTTGGGAGTAGTAGACTTTTCATTATTTATAAAGAATGTTTTTGCTTGATTTCTTGGATAAATGCTTTCACGGCATGTGACTGTGGCTTATGACGCTTCCAAATCATATTTAAATGAATGGTAGGGAGCTTCCCCACTAGAGGGATAAATGCTAAAGTGCTGTTGGGATTATTAGTATCAATCAATCCAGACCAGGCTATGGCAATGCCGATACCTGTTTCAACCATCAAACTAGCATTGAAGATGAGATTATAGGTGGCAACGATTTTTGCTTTAGGGATCTGATTGGTGAAAAAGTCTTGTGATCCAGACTGATTGGAAACAATCAAGGGATAGGAAGATAAGTCTTTTAGCCTTAGCGTAGACTGTCTGGCTAGCGGATGTGTTTTAGGGAGTAGTACTCCCCAATATTCCTGCGTTGGCAACGATAAACTCTCATATAAAGAGCCATCAATATCTTGAGAAAGGATACCTAAATCTAAGATACCAGCATTGATTTTCTCGATAATGTCATCTGCATTGGCACTATAGAAATCAAAGTGAACATCAGGATAGGTTTCTATGAAAGCCTTGGTAGTCCTTAAGATGGTTTGGATGGAGCGACTTTCTGCAGAGCCTATTGTTATGGTGCCAGAAATAGGACCTTTATCTACTAGGTTGCTGGTTGTTTTGCTGACAAGAGACAATATGTCAAGGGCACGATTGTAGAGATAATGACCATCTTCGGTTAGGGTAACTTCTCGACTGCCACGGTGAAAGAGTTTAGTCCCTAAGTCATCTTCTAAATGTTTGAGTTGACGTGATAGAGTTGGCTGAGTGATGTGACATTTTTTAGCCGCTTTTGAGATTGATTTTTCTTCTGCAATCGTAACAAAATACTGTAAGACACGAATTTCTATCATTTTTCACATTTAACTCCCATTTTTATTTAGTATATCATGGATAGTTGAAATATGCTTTAAAGGCATAGAATGTATATGATATAGGTATTTGTCCTAGAAGCGAAAAAAGCGTATACTGAGCTTGTACAGAGAAGCGAGGAGGAAATAGTCATGGTCATTAATTCCTTAACATTGTCTAGCGGGAATAGCATTCCCACACTTGGGCTAGGAACATGGCTTTTGTCAAATGAAGAGACTGAAAAAGCAGTGCTATCTGCTATTGAAGCTGGCTATCGTCACATTGATACAGCTCAGGCTTACGAAAATGAAAAGGGTGTCGGAAGGGCTATTAAAGCATCTGGTCTTGCGCGTGAGGAGCTATTTATTACAACAAAAATCGCAGCTGAGCATAAAACCTATGAGGCTACACTTAAAAGTTTGAAGCAATCCTTAGCGCAAGCCAATCTAGATTACTTTGATTTAGTGCTGATTCACAGTCCTCAGCCTTGGGTGGAGGTCAATCAATCAGACAACCGCTACTTTTCAGAAAATCGAGACGTTTGGAAGGCTCTGGAAGATGCTTATAAAGATGGTCTAGTCAAGGCTATTGGCGTGTCTAATTTCTTACAAGAAGACCTGCAAAATTTACTAGATCACGCAGAGATCAAGCCAATGGTCAATCAGATTCTTTGCCATATTACCAATACTCCTAGAGACTTGATTGCCTTTTGCCATGCCAATGACATTGTCGTAGAAGCCTATTCTCCAATTGGTCACGGTGCCGTCCTCAAACGCCAAGATATCCAGTCGATTGCGGCGCAATATGGTGTGAGTGTCGCTCAACTGTGCTTGCGCTATGATTTGCAGTTAGGCTTGGTTGTCTTGCCAAAAAGCGCCAATCCTTCCCATATTAAAAATAATGCAGAACTTAATTTTGTCATTTCTGATGAAGACATGGAAATGCTGAAAAACTTGGATCCGATTGAGAATTATGGAGAGGATAGCTTTTTCCCTGTTTTTGGTGGAACATTATAAGTCTGGTTTGTAAAAAAAGAAACGATCAAAAAGGAAGTGAAAGGTTATGATCAAACACGAAGAAGTAAAGACAAATCCTTTGTTTGAGTTTGGAGAAATAAATCCCTATAGTGCTAGTTTTACGGGTCAATCCTATCTGGCAATGTTAGCACAAGCGCCGGATGGTTCTACTAGTGTTGGTAATGTTAGTTTTGAGCCGGGTTGTCGTAACAATTGGCATGTGCATTTGGATGGCTACCAAATTTTATTAGTCACTGGTGGTGAGGGACTCTATCAAGAAGCTGGCAAGCCAGCACGTCATCTTAAAGTTGGTGATGTTGTTGTGACAGATAAAGGAGTGAAACATTGGCACGGTGCCACAAAAGATTCTTGGTTTAGTCATGTAGCAATCACTGCTGGAGCCAGTGAATTTTATGAGCCCGTGACAGATGAAGCGTATGACGCAGCTAATGAACAGGAGAAGTAACAATGGTAAAAAAACAAACAGCAGGACGTGATCAATTAGGCGAGTTTGCGCCTAAGTTTGCTGAGATTAATGACGATGTACTCTTTGGACAAGTCTGGGCGCGTGAGGAAGAACTATCACCTAAGATTCGCTCGATAGTCACCGCCAGTGCCTTGATAACAGCAGGTAACTGGGAACAACTCCAGTATCATCTCAATACAGCTAAGAACAACGGGATCACTAAATCAGAAATTTCAGAGATCATCACCCATATTGCCTTTTATGTTGGATGGCCTAAAGCTTGGTCAGCCTTTGGCCTTGCTAAGGACGTCTGGGAGAATGATGGGTGACTCTAGTGTTTTTTGATGGTAATAACTTGAACAGAGACGTTAACCGTTTGAGAGTTGAACAAGGTATCAGATTAACGTGAAAGCCACAGTATCTTATGCGTTTTTTATTGTCATCGCACAAACGTTAAAGTGAAACTTTTAGCTTAATTCTTAAATCAATGAGCTCATTTTCGTCTAACGAACAGAGACTATCCAGCTAACAAGAACAGGAAAAAGGAGATAATCAGATGTCAATTGCTTTATCGATAGACGAACAGAAAATTCCTGTGACTTGGGAAGAAAATAAGGCGGTATCAGTCTTAAAAGAAAAACTCATCCAACAGGATTTGACTATAGACCTGTCAGCCTATGGTGGTTTTGAACAAGTTGGCGACCTTGGTATGACGCTACCCAGTCAAAATAAGCAGCAAACTGCTCAACCGAGAGACATCATGCTCTATAATGATAGCCAGGTCGTTCTCTTTTATGGCTCAAATAGCTGGTCTTATACCAAGCTTGGTCACATGGAAGAGACTGCTAGCAGTCTATCAGAGAAAGGCGGTGTAAGGATTACCCTTTCCTTGGAGGAAGATAATGATTGATAAACGTTTTGACTCGTATATAAATACTGGAAAATTAGTGCCTGAGAAAGATGGGATACGTCAGCTTATTTCAGCAATTCAGGCTGAAAATCAGTCGTTGGTGCAGGAGTTGAATACCCAAGTTCAAACCATTGCCAGTACCAGACGAATCATAGAACAGTTGACTCAAGATAAGATTGACGATACCGTCACCATCAACATTCCCTTTCAAACTGATTTTGGTCGCCACATTGATTTTGGAAAAAACATCTATATTAATAAAGAGGTTTTGATGGTGGACTTGGGCGGTATTGTTATTGAGGACGGTGTGCTTATTGGACCTCGGGCCAAGCTAATCTCAGTGAATCATCCCTTACCTCCAAAAGCTCGTCACAAGTTAGAACTCAGGTCTGTTACCATCAAGAAAAATGCTTGGATTGGAGCAGATGCTACCATTTTGCCCGGTGTAACTGTTGGTGAAAATGCTGTTATAGCAGCAGGAGCCATTGTTTCAAAGGATGTTCCAGCCAATACTGTAGTTGCTGGGGTTCCGGCTGAAGTCATTAAGTTTATTGACGATTGTTAACAGGGAAGGCAGAATAGTCTTGACTAAAAGATAAAATTCCATTTGAGAAATTAGCTGCCTGCTTTTTTTTGAACATTTGAACTAAATGGTCGACTAAAAATCTCGATGATAGCATTGATGAACGATGGGTGAGCTTAATCCTTGACTTGCAAAAGCATTTACCCTATACTTGTATCACAAACAAGAACAAGTTTGTATTTTATCAGTTTATGATTTGAATGAATTGCTTAGAGAAGGAGTGCTATGGATACGAAATTTTCAGTGGCCATCCATATTTTAGCTATGATCGCTGAAACTAAGGAAAGCTTGTCCTCACAAGCCTTGGCGACAAGCGTTGGGACCAATGCTAGCTATATCCGAAAGGTCATTGCCCTTTTAAAAAACGCCAATTTATTGACCTCGCATCAGGGCAAGGTCGGCTATGAGCTTACCAAGGCTCCCTCAGACATTAGTCTGCTTGAAATCTATTATGCGACCCAAGAAGTGGCGCAAGTCAAGCTTTTTCAGGTTCATCAGCATGCCAATAAGGCTTGTCCTATCGGCAAGCATATCGAAGGAGCCATCAGCCCAGTCTTCCAACAAGCAGAAAGACAATTAGCAGAGGAGCTAGCTGGTCAAAGTTTGACGGATGTCCTTGCCAACCTTTATAAACAATCGTGTTTAGCCAAGTAATGAGCTTGGCTAATAATTTAAACCAACTTGTATCTGTACTAAAAACAAGAACAAGAAAGAGTTGACAATTACCTCAATAACTAACAGACCCAGTTCTGCTAGTTTCAAAAATTAGAAAGAAGAAAATCATGAAAGCAGCACAATTAAACGCCTACAACAAAAACAACCTCAACCTTGACCTAGTCGATGTCGCAAAGCCAACACCAGCGCAAGACCAAGTCCTTATCAAAGTATTGACTGCCGGTGTTAATCCACTGGATAACATGATTACTCGTGGTGAAGTCAAGATGATTGTCCCCTACAAAACGCCTCTCATCGCTGGTAACGAAGTAGTCGGTATAGTCGAGGAGGTCGGCAGCAATGTGAACCAATTCAAGCAGGGGGAACGTGTCTTTGGACGCCTGCCGCTAGATAGTATTGGTGCTTTTGCCGAATATGTGGCAGTGGATGCTGAAGCCTTGGCTATCGTTCCAGATTATCTGACTGATGAAGAAGCAGCTGGTGTGCCACTGACTGCTCTAACCATTATGCAGGCCTTAGAGCTGATGGATGCCAAAGCCGAGCAGACCCTTTTTATCTCAGGTGGAACCGGTGGTGTCGGTGCTATGGCTATCCCTCTTGCTAAGGCTAAGGACTTGAGTGTTATCACCAATGGCGGAGCTGATAGTCGTGATCGTGTCCTAGCACTTGGTGCGGACCAATTTTTTGATTATAAAACACAGGATTATACCGAGCTCTTGTCAGATATTGACTTGGTTTTGGACACATTAGGCGGTGCAGAAACCGAGAAACAAATGACGATCTTAAAACCTACTGGGCACTTGGTTTCGCTCCGTGCTATGCCCAATGGGGCCTTTGCTAAGCGTATGAAGCTTCCCAAATATAAGCAGCTTCTCTTTGCTCAAGCTGGCCGTAAATTCGATAAAATGGCTGATAAATACGAGATCCATTATGACTTTATCTTCGTGGAAAGCAATGGTAAGCAGCTGCAGGAAGTGGCAGATATCTTTACTGAGCGCCAGATCAAGCCGTCTATAGATAGCGTCTTTGCCTTTTCAGATATCAATAAAGCCTTAGACAAAATCGCTAATGGTCGCTCACGTGGTAAAACAGTCCTCAGCATGAAAGTAAAACATGGCTTATTTAACAACTAAAAACCAATATATTGCTGTTAATGGCAACAAAATCGCCTACCGTGAAATCGCAAAAGGTAAGTCAGAACGGCCTTTGGTCATGCTGGTTCACTTAGCAGCAACCATGGATAACTGGGATCCTAAGCTGATTGACCTTTTGACTCAAAGACAACATGTCATTCTGCTTGATTTACCGGGTGTTGGAGCAAGCGAGGGTAAGGTTGCCCCAACTATTCCAGGCATGGCTGATCAGGTGATTGAAATTATCAAGGCCATGGGTTATGCCAGCGTCAATCTACTGGGGCTTTCCATGGGCGGTATGGTCGCTCAAGAAGTCGTGCGGCTTGCGCCAACTTTAGTCAACCGCCTCGTTCTAGTTGGGACAGGGCACCGAGGCGGCGTCGGTATTGATAAGGTAACGGCAACGACCTTTCGTTACATGGCGCGTGCTGGTTTTCACTGCGTAGATCCTAAACGCTATATTTTTTACAGGCATGATGATAAGGGCAAAATAGAAGCGGATAAGGTTCTCAGTCGTTTAGACAGCCGTAATCAGGCTTATGCGGACAAGGCCATGGCAGTTCCGTCTTTCCTGCATCAGCTTAAAGCCATCAAACGCTGGGGCAAGTCAGCAGAGGACGACCTGAGCTTTATCAGCCAACCGACTCTTATCGCCAATGGGGATAAGGACATGATGGTGCCGACGGAAAATTCTTATATCATGCACAAAAAAATTCGCAATAGCCAGCTGATCATCTATCCCAATGCTGGTCATGGTTCGCTCTTTCAGTATGCTGATCAATTTGCTAAGGATTTAGAGGATTTCTTAGGAGTGTCACATGACTAAAACCATCCTCATCACTGGATCAACAGACGGTATCGGCAAACACTTAGCCACCAAGCTAGCAAATGAAGGGATATGACCGCATAAAATGAAGCTAAACCGGCTAAAATGCTACTGTTTAGACGAGGCTATAAACATGCTGACGCTCTAGTTCTCCAGAAACAATTCTTTACCTCAGCTACTATTCTTGTTACAATAATGGTCTTGTCTCTTGTAAGTTTGTAAGCAATAGCAATGACAAAATTATAGAATAAGATTAGGAAGTGAACCATGAGCAAACTATCTACCAAACTCATCGCACAAAATACTATGATCGCAGCCATCTATCTAGTGCTGACCCTCATCAACCCTATCTCAAGTGGGATTTTCCAATTTCGCCTATCAACACTCTTGATGGCAGTTCCCTTTTTCTTTCCAAAGCTATCTTATGGTCTCGTGATCGGGGTCATGGTCAGTAACTTTTTTACAGGTTTCGGCCTGATTGATGTCTTGGGTGGCTTTGTCATCCAAACTCTATCCCTATTCGTCTATAATAAAATCTTCAAATCAGCTTATCTTAAGAGCTTTTTATACGCCTTAACAGCTGGTCTTGTTGTTTCATGCGTCATTTTTTACGTAACCAAGATTCCATTTGAAAGCAAGGCTTTTGCTCTCAGCGTCTTTTCTGTAGGTGTTTCAAACTTCTTGATTGCCGTCATCGGTGTCTTTATCGTTGATAAATACCTCAAAACACCCCTAGCAAGATTCCTTGTCAAATAGTTAGATCCCTTGGTTGAAAGTCGTCAATCAAGGGTTTTTGATTATTTTCAAAAAGTGAAAATAATTGAGAGAATTGAATGTGTGGGAGAAAAATTGGCTTCGAGTTTTTCAATCAAGCGATCACAAGAAGCTAGGTCGTGTTATAATGGTATGGAAATAAAATCTGAGGTAAGGGTACCCTTAGTGTATTACATAGTAATACACTAAGGGTACCCTTAGTGTATTACATAGTAATACACTAATACTAATTGCTGTCCCTTTCCGAGGAACATGAAAGGGATTTGACATGAAACATGAACTGGAACAGTTATTGAGCAGTCAATCAGATTTTATGATTGATGGTAAGCTGAATAAAAATCTGCTCTCTGATCTTGCTCGAAAGTATGATGTGACCTTGCTTAGAGTTTTACAATCGAACGATACAATTGCCAGTCATTTTTTCACTGAAATTGAAGACGGCGTTCTTGTATTCAAGCAAGATGTCTTTCTCCAATTTTTGAATAATAAAGAGTTTCTTCCTGATAGCTTTACAGCCTACAAGACAAAGATTGGCTTAGCGACGGACAATCACTATTTGACTGAAAATAAGGAGGTCGTTCTTAATTTTCCTTATAAGGACTGTGTTCTGGAAGGAGGGCAGGATAAAGAAGATGCCAAACGACAGGAAATTTTCTTCAATGAAACCTTAGCGCCAACTGAGATTAATCGTCTATTGGATAAAAAAGTATTGACTAACTTTAAGCGCTATGATGAAAATGGAGAGCATGACGTTGAAGAGTTGAAAGATACAGACAATCTCATCATCAAGGGAAATAATCTCATTGCACTTCATAGTTTGAAGAAACGTTTTGCTGGAAATGTAAAACTGATTTATATTGATCCACCTTATAATACAGGCAGTGACTCTTTTGGATATAATGATAATTTCAATAGAAGTACATGGCTAACATTTATGAAAAATAGGTTAAAGATCGCCCAACAATTATTAAGTAAAGATGGTATCATTGTTGTTCAAATTAGCTTCCATGAATTTCCCTATACTAGAGTGCTGATGGATGAATTATTCACCGAAGAATGTCATAAAATGGATTTAAATGTTTTAGTTAGACATCCGGAAAGAAGTTTAACAGGTGATAAAGAATTTAATGATGTTATGGAATATGCTTTGGTATATAGTAAAAGTAAAAGTTTCAAGATGCCAAAACAAGCTATAAAAAAATCTATTTCAGATTATCAGTATGATTTTGAATTACCAGAGGTGCCATTTAAGTCGATGATTTTAGGTGGTAAGAAAGTTAATATATATTTGCCTGATACTTTTAAAATTGTTAGAACTGAGGGACACGAGGGTGGAAGAAAGTCAATGTCCATTCGAGGAAGTATACGAGAAAAAAATTCTAGCGGTCGATTTTATGTAGCAAATATAGAGCCTCTTATTAGTTCGTTCCCTGAAGGAACTATTTTCACAGTGCCTGAAATGGGTGATGATGGTTTACCATATAGAGTGTTTGAACTTCCTAAAACTGGTAATAAGAATGGGGTTTACTATCCAGGAAAGCCTCAAGGTAGTGAGTATACTTATAAACCTTATCCAAACTTTGTTGATTTTGTATCACAGTATAATACAGTAAATTCTGAGGGCGAAATTTCATTTAGGAATGGAAAAAAACCTGAGAAGTATCTTAAATATTTTATTGAAATGTTTACTGATCATGGTGATTTGATTTTAGATTATCATCTTGGTTCTGGTACAACTGCAGCGGTTGCCCATAAGATGAACCGCCAGTATATCGGTATTGAACAGATGGACTATATTGAGACAGTTTCCGTTGAGCGGTTGAAAAAAGTTATTGCTGGTGAGCAAGGTGGCATCTCAAAAGACGTCAATTGGTCCGGTGGTGGTTCCTTTGTTTATGCGGAATTAAAAAACGATGCCGAAGATTTCAAACAAGCAGTTCTAAATGCAACTGAAACTAGTGAACTTTTAGAACTTTTTGAGACTGCAAAACAATCTTCCTTCCTATCTTATCGAGTTGATCCTAAAAAACTTCAAGTTGATGAGTTTTTAGCACTTAGTCTTGCCGAACAAAAACAGGTTTTATTAGAAATTATTGATAACAATAATCTCTACGTCAATTATGAGGATATGGAAGATACTGATTATAAGGTTTCAGATAACGATAAAAAATTGAACCGTCAGTTTTATGGTGAGGAGTGACCAAATGTCATTTTTATACGAAATCTATGATAGTGCTAGTGATAATGGATTTGTGAATTTCAGTGAGAAGGTTCCAGATTATATTGATAGGAACGTCCGCCATGATTTGCGTCCTTACCAAAAGGAAGCGCTGGGAAGGTATATCTATTACAAAAACGATGAGACCAATAGAGTGTTACCAGAGCATTTGCTGTTTAATATGGCGACAGGGTCTGGTAAAACCTTACTCATGGCTGCGATGATCATTGAAAAGTATAAGCAGGGTGAACGTAACTTTATTTTCTTTGTTAATAATGATAATATCCTGACCAAGACTAGGGCTAATTTCCTTGAAAATGGGACAGGTAAGTATCTTTTTGCAGATAAGATTGTCATTGATAATCAGATTGTAACTGTGCGTGAAGTGAGCGATTTTTCGGATAGCCAAGAAGATAGCATCAATATTGTCTTTACTACGATTCAAAAACTGCATCAGGATCTTCATACACCACGAGAAAACTGCTTAACTTACGACCAATTCGAAGATATTTCGGTTGTCTTGCTGGCTGATGAGGCCCACCATCTAAATGCTGGACTTAGTAAAGCGGAAAAAGACGATAACAATAGTTGGACTTCAACCATTGCTACAATTCAGGAAACTGCTAAACGGTCAAGTCTGCTTGAATTTACGGCGACTATTGACTTAACAAATTCAGATTTAGCAAAGCGCTATGAAAAACATCTAATTTTCAAATACGATTTAAAAGAGTTTCGCTTAGATGGTTACTCAAAAGATGTTCTTTTCCATTTGGTTGATGATGACCTTCCTACACGCATGTTACAAGCCATTATCATCAGTCAATATAGAAAGAAAGTGGCTCTTAAACATGGTATTTATCTTAAGCCACTTGTTATGTTTAAGTCGCAAAAAATTGCGGACAGTAAAGCTAACTTAGAGAGTTTTCTTGATTTGTTGAGTCGGATTAGAGAAGAAGATATTCAAGCTCAGAGAGCAGTAGCTACTGATGGTATTTTGAAGAAAGCTTTTGACTATTTTGACCACTCGGATATTAGTGATCATAACCTTATCGAAGAATTGCAGGAAGACTTTAGGCAAGAGCGGCTGCTTCTTATTGATGGAAAAAATAAAAGTCGTGATAATCTTGTTGAATTGAATACTTTAGAGTCTCCGTCTAATGAAATTCGTGCCATTTTCGCAGTGGATATGCTCAATGAAGGCTGGGATGTTTTAAACTTATTTGATATTGTTCGTTTGTATGATACACGTGATGGCAAGACAACTAAAAAGGGCTTTGTTGCAGGAAAGACCACTAATGCAGAAAAACAGCTTATCGGTCGTGGAGCTCGTTACTATCCATTTGTAATTGATGGAAAAGTTGAGGAGAAGTACATTCGCAAATTTGATGATAATGAGTTCAATGAATTGCGAGTCATCGAACAACTTCACTACCATTCTGCTAATAATCCTAAATATATTTCAGAACTTAAACAAGTTCTTCGTGAATCTGGTATTTATGATGATCAGGCCTTGGTTGAGCGTGAATTGAGTCTTAAAACTGAGTTCATGAAAACAAGAACCTATCAGAATGGTAAAGTGTGGGTAAATAGACGTATTCCTTATACTGCTTACTTGAAAAATCACGAACAACTTAGTTTGAGTGACAGAATTATACCTGAGGAATTTGAAGTAACGCTAGCTTCTCAACGATCAATGGATGTTAGTGCGTTTGCATCAGAAGATACAGAAGTTGCAGGTCTCTCAACAGTCGATACCTTTAAATTAGGTCGTAAAATTGAAAAAAATATCATCCGATTTGCCATAAACCAAAATCCCAATTATACTTTTAACCGCTTAAAAGATATCTTTTTTGGTTTAACCTCAATGTCTGGTTTTATGGCGGAGCTTGAGAAAGTGCAAATAACAATAGTAGGTGCAGAAAACTCTGTAAAATTCCTATCACAAGAGAATAAACTCTATATTGTCGAACAGCTATTGAAGTACATGGAGAAAGATTTAATAACCACTGAGGAACGTTTTGTAGGTACAGAACAGTTTGAAGCAAAACCTATCAGTGAGTTATTTGAAAGTAAAATTTTACGGAAGTATACAATTGCTTTGAATGGTGATTCAGAATTTGGTAGATCACAAAAAGATAGAAGTGAAACCAATATTTATGAAGATCTGGATGTATTACCTTGGTATGCCTATGATGACAATTTTGGGACAAGTGAAGAAAAGTATCTTGTCCAAACTTTAAGTAGGATGATGTCGGAGTTAGAGAAAAAATGGTCTGATATTTATTTGTTAAGGAATGAAAAAGCTGTTAAAATTTATAGTTTCGATGCTGGACAAGCGTTTGAGCCAGATTTCTTAATGTTTGCAAATGATAGGGAGACTGGAAATATCTCTTGGCAGTTATTTATTGAACCTAAGGGAAGCCAGTTTCAAGATGCTAATGGCAAATTTGAAAATGGAAAAGAAGGCTGGAAGCAAAGGTTTTTGACTCAGATTACTGAAAAAGATGAGGCAAAAACATTATTGAATGATGATAACTACCGAATTATTGGATTGCCATTCTATAATGAACAGCTGACTAAGAAAGAATTCAAAGAGAAATTAAGAGGTTTGTATTGAGGAAATAAAATATGTGATTGTCTTTATCTCTTAAAAAAAGTAGCTTGGTCTATCCTAATACAACAATAACCGCAGTTATCATGACTGAGGTTATTTGTAGTGATCTCGAATAGATAGAAAATAACTGTTCTCTTGATCCACCGTATAAACTAGTTGGTGTTCATCTGTAATACGCCGAGACCAGGCTCTAGAATACCGATAGTTTAAAGACTCTGAGCTTACTAATTCTCTCCCTACTTTTTAGTCAGATATCTTGTAAACTAGCTCTCACACTCGGTTGCCATAATAACTGAGGGTTTTATTACTTTTAAAATCATGAAAATAAATGATGGTTTCTAGTGAGTGTTGATTGGATAAACTTGGTCGTCAAAGAGTACTGGCTAAGGTATTTCATGGTATAATGAAACAGTAATTTAAGGAGATGACATATGGTTTATAAACAGGACTATTTAGATGATGTCTTAGTCAGAATGGCCTACCATTCCAGCGCTATTGAGGGCAATACCATTTCCCTTCCTGAAACAGTCAGCATCATTTTAGAAAGTACACTTCCGAGTGGTCACAAGAGCATTCGTGAGTTTTATGAGATTGAAAATCATAAGCAGGCTTTTCAGTATGTGTTGGGCTTGTTAAAGGATAAGGAACCTTTTGTGCTGGGGCAAGTACAGGATTTACACTCATTGATTGTCGATCGCTTGCAACATGACCGTGGGTTATTTAAGCAGCAGCAAAATGCCATTGTCGGTGCTGAGTTTAAAACGGCCAGTCCTGAGGAGACGCCGATACTCATGCGCCAGTGGGCCGATAATCTAGCCTACCGACTCAATTTGGCGATTGGCGATGCTGAAGTCCTAGAGGTGCTTGCTGACACTCATATCCAATTTGAGCGGATTCATCCATTTTCTGATGGGAATGGACGTACAGGACGAATGGTTGTTTTGTACTTAGCCATGAAACTCCTCGGTGCACCAGTCATCATTAGTAAAGAAAATCGTGCAGAGTATATGCAACTTTTGGCAAATCAAGATGTAGCTGAGCTCACAGCACTTTTAGCGAGCTCACTAGCCTATGAACGTGAGCGCATGACGCAGTTTTAATGGGATACCAAAAAGAGGCTGAGACAAAATTATAAGTCCTATTTGTTTAGCCAATTTCACAGCCTAGGCACAGTGGTTGGGAGTAAGACTTGTTCTCAATACAGGTGTTCTTTGATTAAACTTAACCCCACTAAAAGATTTTCCTCAGCTTTTGAGTCCTATACTCAAAGGCTTTTTTTTATTTTTTCTAAAAAACTCTTGACAAGTGAGTAATCACTCACTATAATAGCAAATGTCAAAGTGAGTAATCACTCACTTAAAGCTCGAGTGCTGGCGACAGCTAATTTAAAGAACTGGGATCACTAGTGACTCTGATTCTAAAAGTCGCTGAGGCTAGGGCGAGCGATTCATTGAAAGAAGGTTAGGCAAATGGAAAAACTAATTGATTTAAAAGTACTGAAAAAATCATTTGGTCCCCAAATCGTTTTAAATGATGTGACCCTTTCGGTAGGTAAGGGCGAAATTATTGGTCTCATTGGACCTTCGGGAGCTGGAAAGTCAACCATGATTAAAACCATGCTAGGGATGGAAAAGGGAGACAGCGGTCAAGCCTTGATTCTTAATAAGGAGATGCCTGATCGCCACATTTTGAGTGAAATTGGTTATATGGCGCAATCAGATGCGCTTTATGAGAGTTTGACAGGGTTTGAAAATCTTGAATTTTATGGTCAGATGAAGGGCATCAAAAAAAATGACTTGCTGTCCCAGCTCAATCATTTAGCACGAGTGGTTGATCTGGAAGAGCACCTTGATAAGTACGTGAGTGGTTATTCTGGAGGGATGAAGCGTCGCCTTTCCTTGGCGATTGCCCTACTTGGTCATCCTGATTTGCTGATTTTGGATGAGCCGACAGTTGGGATTGATCCTGCTCTGAGACGTCAGATCTGGGCTGAGCTCGATCGGATTCGTCAGGAAGGCCGCTCCATCTTTATCACGACCCATGTCATGGATGAGGCAGAGTTGACCGACAAGGTGGCTCTTCTCCTACATGGGGACATCATTGCCTTTGATACGCCAGCTGCCCTCAAAGAAATTTATGGGGTTGCGACCATTGAAGATGTCTTTTTGAAAGCAGAAGATGAGGAGGAAAACTGATGCGGACACTTGCCATTACCAAAAAAGTTATCAAAGAGTTATTGCGGGACAAACGCACCCTAGCCATGATGTTTGTGGCTCCAATTTTTATCATGTGGTTGATGAATATCATGTTTTCGGCCAATAGTACGACTTCTGTAAGCCTGGGCACAGTTGATGTTTCTGATGCAGTGGTTAAAACCTTGGACAAGGTAGATCATGTTGACGTGGAAGCCTACACGAGTAAGGAAGCAGCGCAGAAGGCTCTAAGTGGCCAAGAGATCGATGGGATCATTGAGCAAACGGATGCCCATACCTATGAGGTGACCTATGCCAACACTGATGCTAGTAAAACCACCATTACCAAACAAGCCTTTAAAGCTGCGCTTAGTTCGTCAGCTGTAAATCAATTAAAAACAGCAGTGACCACAATGGCTAAGGCCAATCCTAAATTGGCCCAATCATTGCCTAAAGACAGCGCTAAAGTATCGATTAAAGAAAGCTATCACTATGGGAATGAAGACACTGGATTCTTTTCTAAAATGCTCCCTATCCTCATGGGCTTTATCGTTTTCTTCTTTGTCTTCTTGATTTCAGGAATGGCCTTGCTCAAAGAGCGCACCACTGGTACGCTTGACCGCCTCTTGGCAACGCCAGTTCGTCGTAGTGAAATTGTCTTTGGCTATATGTTGTCTTATGGCCTACTAGCGACAGTTCAAACCTTGGTCATCGTTTTTTCTACCATCTGGTTGATGGATGTTGAAGTCGTCGGCAATATTGTTAGTGTCGTTTTGGTGAATTTTGTTATGGCACTTGTGGCTTTGGCCTTTGGTATTCTCATGTCTACGCTAGCCAAGTCTGAGTTCCAAATGATGCAGTTCATTCCCTTGGTTATTATGCCACAGTTATTCTTCTCAGGTATCATCCCTCTAGATTCTATGGCCAACTGGGTTCAGTATATTGGAAAAGTTTTGCCCCTATCCTATGCTGGTGATGCGCTGACCAGAGTTATTTTGTACGGACAAGGTCTTGGAGACATTGCCTATGACATCTTGATATTGCTGGTTTTCTTAGCGATCTTAACGTTTGCAAATATCGTTGGCCTAAAACGTTATCGTAAGGTATAATAAGGATATGTTAGACCAAAAATTTCAATCTTATCAGGAACAATTAGAAAACCTGCCCATGCCTTCTGGCAAACGTAAGGTTATGTTAGCAGCCATTGTCTTGTTTTCAAAACAAGGCTTTCATGCTACCTCGACGGCTCAGATTGCATCAGAGGCGCAGGTCAGCCAAGCCACGATTTTTAAGTATTTTAAGACTAAGGATGAGTTATTATTGGGCGTTTGTGAGCCCTTGGTCGATCTGGTTGGTAGGCCCTTTCTAGATGGCTTAAGAGCCTGTCCAGATACGATAAGCTTAGTTCACTTTTTCGTTCAGGATCGCTTTGCTTTTGTGGCAGCCAATAGTGACCTCCTCAAAATTATTTTTCAGGAGTTACAGACTGATAGTCCCATTAGAGAGCAATTGTTCCAGAATATTCAACCCTTACTACCGGAATTGCTAACAATTGTGACCAGAACCCTAAGAAAAGATGGATTTGGTCATTCAGAATTGCCTCAAATTACGCTGTTAAGAACGGTGCTAGCTCCACTTTTTACCTATATCGTTCAATGCTTTTTCTTGAACTGCCCTTCAAATCAAGAAGCAGATGAGCTACAGCTCATTGAATCACAGATCCTTGCTTCGATTAAGACTCTGTAAACATCAATAGAAATTTGAAATGACTTGCTAAAAAGGCATAGAAAGACGCTGGTAAGCGCAACTTTCTATGCCTTTTGTGCTTGATTATGGCTTCGAGCCAGTTTTTCTCGGAGAGAAAAACAATAAAACCACCAGCTAAGCTGGTGGCTGATAAGGCTTTGAGCTTTCATTTATTTTTCCTGATATAATCTAAGTGTTCAGGTTAGACTAAGGAGGAAAAATAAATGGCAAAAACCAGTTACAGTCTATCACATACAAAATGGATGTGCAAATATCATATAGTCTTTACGCCTAAATATCGTCGTAAAGAAATCTATTATAAAATTAGGGCGGATTTGATAGCAATTATCCGTCAACTTTGCCTTTATAAAGGGGTAGAAATCATTGAAGGACATATGATGCCGGATCATGTTCATATGTTGGTCCTAATACCACCAAAGCTTTCGATTTCTGAATTTATGGGCTATTTAAAAAGTAAGAGTGCCTTGATGATTTTTGATAAGCATGCTAATTTGAAATACAAATACGGAAATCGAAAGTTTTGGGCGAGAGGCTACTACGTCAGCACAGTGGGTTTGAATGAAAAAACAGTAGCGAAATACATTAGAGATCAAGAGAAGGATGACATAGCTCTTGATAAGTTGAGTGTAAAAGAATACGAGGATCCATTTTCAGATGGAGGATTTCGAACACGATAAAAGCCCGTTTTTACGGGCATAAGTCAAGTAATCAAGCAGCCTGAACAACGTTCAGCTAGCGTCTTTAGACGCAGCTGGCACTCAACGCCTTATAGGCGGTGTACAAGCCACCCGTTTTCACGGGTGGTTTTGACTAAAGGGATGCTAAGAGTCGCATAACAAAGATGTCCCTAAGACCTTAACGATTCAGGGATTGTGGGAGATTGCGCCTAGCATTTTTAGCTATGTTTTATCCTTCTTTTGGCTGGGAACCATGTGGATAGGTATTCATAATTTGTGGCACAAAGCAACTAAAATTAGTCACTTAACAGTGTGGACCCAACGGCTCTTGTTGTTTTTTGTATCGTTTTTTCCCTATACCACGAAGATTGTTGCCGCTAATTTTACCAATCATTTTGCCCAAGTCATGTATGGCATGATTACCATTTGGGTTTCAATTTGTGTGACTTGGTCAAATGTCGAAGAATTAAAGTGACCTTTATGGCTTGATAAAAGTCTGAGCTAAGCGACATCAGCTATGTGAGATTGAAAAGGTAACTAAATGAATGAAGATAACCTAAAGGCCCCGTTCATGATGAACGAGGCCTTTAGACATGAGAGGAAATGGATTAGACTAGTCTGATGTCTCCAACAATGGTATAGAGTTTATCCTGCGCCTCTTCAAGGCTCAGATCGGTCTCAAGGAGCCAGTAGCGAATAAAGGCTACTAGGGCGCCGGCAAAGGTGTGAATACCAGCAGGATCAATAAAAAGGCTAGCTGAGTTAGTCACATCTAAGTTGGCATTGACAATCATCCCTTGGAAGGCAGCAGAAAAACTAGCTGGCTGACTGGTTAGCAGCTGATGGATGATGAAGCGATTTTTTTCGACAGCTAGTATAATGTTGTCCAGAAAAAGTCGACTTTCTGCAGGAGTGATATGGTTGAGATCCTTGGCTACTGGACGGCAGGCTTCTTCCATTGAAATTAAAATTTCTTGAAGTAGGCTGTCGTAGAGATGTTCCTTGGTTTCATAGTGTTGGTAAAAGGCGTTACGAGAGACTTGGGCTTTTTGGCAAAGTTCTTTGACAGAAATTTTAGCCAGCTCTTTGGTTTTAAGGAGCTCTAAAAAGGCTTCTTGCAAATTTTTTTCAGTTTTTTCAAAGCGTAGGTCTTTTTTCAAGATGACAGTCCTTTCAATACTGTCATTTAAGTGACAGATAGCAAATAACTGTTTATTGCTTCATTTAAATGACAAGTGTAATATATTTATTATACTAAAAGGGAAAGATCTCTTCAATGATTGTGTAAGAGGAGATAGGAGATTAAGATGACAGAAACTAAGAAACAGATGTTACTAGGACTGTCTATGTTTGGTGCAGCAGGCTTAAATTTTAAATCTTGGATGGATCCAGAGGTTCATATGACCGACTATCCAGATATTTCGGTAGATGTCAAAGCGGCGCAGCTAGCGGAAAAAGGGAAGTTTCAATTCATGTTCTTTGGTGATTTCCCTGGGACCAAGGCAGTGACAGATGCAGATATGCAGACTATGGGGATGGATCCTTTGCTGATTGCGACGGTCATTGCCAGTCAAACCAAGCATATTGGCCTAGGGATTACCAGGGCGACCTCTTGGAACAATCCTTATGAAGTCGCTAGACAATTCAAGACACTGGATGCTATCAGTAAGGGTCGTGCGGCTTGGAATGCTGTAACCGGTGCCAATGGGGTCAGTGCTAATGCTTACGGCGTAAACCTGCCGTCTAGCTTTGACCGCTACGGAAAAGCCAGTGAATTTGTCGAGGCAGTTCAAAGATTATGGGCCACATGGGGGGAAGATGCGCTGGAATTGGATCCTGACAAGCAAGTGTTTGCGGACTATGATAAGGTTAAGTCTATTTCTTTTGAGGGGGATTATGTGTCGACCTCTGGAACCTTACCAATCCCCCCATCAAAACAGGGGCAACCACCGATTTTTCACTCAGGTGGCTCCAGCAATAGTGTGGCCTTTGCTGGGAAGGAAGCTGATGTCTATGTTGGAGAGGTTTGGACGGTTGATCAGGGGAAAGCTATGCGCCAGGCACTTAGTCAGGCTGCGGTTGCTAATGGTAGAAAGGCTGATGCCATTGCCTTTATCGCAGGAGTTATGCCCCTGATCGGTGATAGTAAAAAAGATGCTCTGGAGCGTCATGCCAGATGGATCGATGAGGAGACCTTCTACCAACGAGTCGCTCATATCGGCTATGCCCTGGGCGTTAACTTTACTATGGCTGATATTGAAAAGCCTATCAATCCTGAAATTCTAGATAGCGTGGCTATTACGCCCTACAGTGACCCACGGACTGAAAATATCATCCGGGTGGCGCGTGAAGGCTGGACTCTTCGTGAAGTGGTTTACCACTCAGTTATCGACTACCACCCTGCAGCAGTAGGGACAGCAGAAGACATTGCTGACCACATGACCGAGTGGTTTGAAAGCGGCGCTGCCGATGGCTTCTGGGTTATGCCTGATGTCTATGAAACAGATCTTAAGCGCTTTGTCGATGAGGTTGTTCCAATTTTACAAGAACGAGGGCTCTTCCATACAGAATATGAAGGGGATACTCTCCGTGAAAATCTGGGACTCCCTTATCAATATGGTGTGTGAGAAGAAGATTAGGTGACAGATGGTCTTCTTTTGTCATTTAAGTGACAAAAATGGTTGAACTGCCTCTTGACCAGTTGGGGTGAAAGCGATACCATAGCAAAAATGATTTATGAATTGAGGTATGCTTATGACAAATCGTGTAACAGAAATCTTAGGCATTGAAAAGCCGATCATTCAGGGACCCTTGGCTTGGTTAACTGATGGGAAATATGCAGGTGCAGTCAGCGCAGCTGGCGGTCTGGGTGTCCTTGGTATCAGTGCTGGTCAAAAAGTTGCGGCAAAAACAGTAGAAGAAACGATTGAAAATATGCGCCGTGAAATCCATATTGCACGTGGCATTACGGATAAACCGCTGGGAATCAATATTTCTCCTGGATATGAGCTGACTGATATTTTTACAGAACCGATGCTTGATCTTATGGCTGAAGAAGGCGTAGAAGTCGCTATCTGGGGTGGAGAGTTTTCTGCTACTTGGGCAAAGAAAATTAAAGACAAAGGCATCAAAATTGTCTTTCGTGCCGAAAATCCAACGGTTGAAAATACGGAAGAAGCCATCCAAGGCGGTGCTGATATCATTGTGGCGACTGGCTTTGATGAAGGCGGGACAGTTCCAGGCAAGGCCATCGGAACCTTCTCAATCGTCCCTATGATTGTTGATGCAGCTAAAGGGCGTGTGCCAGTCATGGCAGCAGGTGGTATTGCTGATAGCCGAACTGCACGGGCCGCTTTTGCCCTTGGTGCAGAAGGACTGTTTGTCGGTACTGCCTTTATGATGTCAGAAGAGTCTATCTTAGCGCAAAACATCAAGGAGATGGCTTTGAAAGCTGATGCCTCAGACCTCTTACTCTACCGTACAATGCCCGCCTATTATCGTTCATTGCCGGGGGATATTCCAAATCAACTCTTGAAAATGAGTAAAGCCGGTGCGACAGAAGAAGAAATTTTCCAAGTGCAACGGGGATACGATGGCATGCGCGATGGCATGCTCTTTGGCGATCTGACCAAGGGTTTTGCCTCCTTTGGACTTGGTATCTCAATGATCGATAAAATCGAACCTGTTTCTGTTATTATGGATAAGCTCATGAGCGGGATTGCAGATTTGGTATAACTCATGGAGAAATATTAGTGTCTATTGGCTTTCCAAATAGCACAAGATTTGTATAAAAGTTCTATCCGAGTTTGGATAGAATTTTTTGTAGCTATCATTTGGGCAATCATTCTACTCGTATTTTATTTTTAGGTTGAGCGTGTTACAATGACACTAGTATTAAAAAGAAGGAATTGAGTTATGGAGCCAGTCAATTTGTTGTTCACTGTCGATGATGCCTATGTCGAGCAGCTTAAAGTAACGCTCTATTCTGTTAAGCAAAATCTATCTGCTGCTGAGGTGCATGTTTATCTTCTGCAAAAAACACTCCTAACGAAGAACGACCAGCTAGCTCGTTTTTGTCAAACGTTAGATTATCATTACCATCCTATTATTGTAGGGGATCAACCTTTCAAGGATGCCCCGACGACAGATCGCTATCCTGATACTATTTATTATCGTCTTCTGGCGCACGAGTTTTTACCGAAAGATATGAACAAGATTCTCTATCTGGATGCAGATATCCTCTGTCTCAATGATTTTAGAGAGTTTTACCAGCAAGATCTGGGGCAAGATCTCTATGCCGCAGCCAGTCATAATGCTGACAGTAAAATTATGGATATGATCAATCAGCTGCGCCTTCAGAATTATGAGATGGAGTCCTCTTATTTCAATACAGGTGTTCTCCTTATGAATCTTCCTATGATTCATCAAACTGTAGAGCGTCAGGATATTTTAGAGTATATCGAAAAAAATCGGACCAAGCTGATTTTGCCTGATCAGGATGTCTTAAATGGCCTCTATGCAGACAGAGTACAAGCTGTGCCTGATGAGATTTACAATTACGATGCCAGATACAGTCGTTTGTACCAAGCACGCAGCGGCGGCGATTGGGATATTGACTGGGTTATTGAAAATACAGTCTTTTTGCACTTTGCTGGTCGAGACAAGCCTTGGAAACCTAATTATACTACCCGCTATGCAGCTCTTTATAAATATATGGCTAAAAAAGCGCATGAGGTTTAAAGTAGAGCCGCTTAAAATCGACTCGAGTGTTGAAATAGGAGCCAAAAACTGATTCGCTGAGTTAAGCTAATCAGTTGATTTTTGCGACCAAACTTATGCTATAATACCCTTATTCCTCTATAGAAAGGACCATCATGCCCTACAAATACCTTCTTTTCGATCTTGATCATACTTTGTTAGATTTTGATGCGGCGGAAAGTCTTGCCTTGCGCCAGCTTTTGTTTGAGGCGCAAGTGTCGGATATTGCAGCTTATATGGACTACTATGTCCCCATGAATCGTGGACTTTGGGACGATTTGAGTCTGGGCAAGATCAGCAAGCAAGAATTGATCGATACACGTTTTGCAAGGTTGTTTGCCCACTTTGGTCAAGATGTGGATGGTCAGTACTATGCCCAGCGTTATCAGCATTTTCTCAGTCAGCAGGGGCAGGTTTTAGAGGGAGCTAAGGAACTTTTGGAAAGCCTTGAGGCGCGTGGCTATCGTCTTTTTGCTGCGACCAATGGGGTGACCTTTATCCAAAAGAGCCGTTTAGATTGCTCTGGAATCAGAGATTATTTCGAGCAGGTGTTTATCTCGGATGATCTGGGTTATCAAAAGCCTAAGAAGGAATACTATGATAGCATTGCGCATCGGATTGATGGCTTTGATAAGCAGCAAGCACTGATGATTGGTGATGGACTTCTCAGTGATATTCAAGGCGGCAACAATGCTGGGATTGATACGGTTTGGTACAATCCTGATGGTAAGGAGAATACCAGTCAGTCTCAGCCGACCTACACTGTAGCGAACTATGATGAACTTTTGACGATAATACTGGCTAAATAAACCTCCGATTCTACTATGAACCGGAGGTTTTTATTATTATTATTCTTTTTTGATACGTTGTAACATAATGAGCACCATGGCGACTGTCCAAAAGATGCCAACTAGGACTGCTCTGATAATAGTCTGAAGCCTAAAGAGTACTGTGAGGAATTGCTCATGAAAGTCCAGAGCATCCATCAGCCCTGTTAATAGCCAAAAGAGGATTGTGAAAATTATCCCGGAGAATATCGTATTTCGGATAGTTTTCTTTCTTTCTGGTTTAATTTCGTCTGATTCAACATAATGAGCGGTTAGATTGGTACGCTTTGACGCAATGATGATGTATAAGCATATTCCCAAAAATACAATAATGTTTAAGGACATTAGGCCCCAGATAGCTAGGGTAACATTTATATAAGATACGAGCAGTGCTATTAATGTTGAAGTAATCAAATAATAAAAAGTAAATACAAAGGCATTGTTGCCGATGCGATTGATTTCTTGAAGAATGTATTCATCCATTTCTCTAATGCCGTAAAATCGCTTCAAAACGTTTGTCCAAAATTTACTCTTTTTCATAGTTTTATCCTTTCTTTAGTCGTGGCGATTATTCCAAAATAAGGTATTAAGATCAGTATCCAGAGTTTCTGCGATCTTAATACAGAGATCAAGCGATGGATTATATTTGTTATTTTCGATTAGGTTAATGGTCTGTCGAGCGACCCCAATGGTTTTAGCTAGTGCTAGCTGAGACAGGCCTTTATCCAGGCGAAACGTTTTGACATGATTTATCATAAATGCTCCAAAGTAAGAAAATAGTAGTGTCGATGGCAACTATCGATAGATTGTCACATATAACTGACAGATATAGTGTATCATATATATGACACTTGTCAACTATAGATGACATATTTTTTAAATTATCTACTCATTTGGACAAATGAGTAGATAGGATTAGGTTTACAACCCTCATATGTTACCATTCGGAACTGTTTTGGTCATATCTAGTTCTCGTTTTGAGACTTTTATTTTATTGCAAAAATAAAATTATGTAAACAACATATGGAATGAACAGCTGCTTGTGCAGAATCTTGAGTCGTTCATAGCTGACATTTGTCATATAGGGTCATGACATCGTGTGCTAATTGTAAAAGATCTTTTGACCTATACTAACAATAGAAAGAGAGGCAGCAAAAATGAAAAAGAAAGGAAAAACAACAGTTAAACTATCGTGGTTCCTATATCCTGTTATAGCAAGTATTTGTGCGGCTATTAGTATGTTTACAAATTGGTTTGATCATTATTCGTTTGATCGTTTCTTTGAAATTCAAGGAACTGTCATGGGTCTAGGGATTAGTCTAGCTGTTGCTTGGAGTGTATGGCGATATATCTTAAAAGAAATCTTCGGATCAAATAAAAAGTAGGAGGTGTTATGATGACAGAGTGTATTCTACAAGTTGACCATCTTGGAAAAGTTATTAAGGGTCATAGAATTTTAGAGGATATCACATTTTCAGTTTCTAAAGGTGACTGTGTTGCCTTAATTGGCCCTAATGGTGCTGGGAAGACGACCTTGATGCGCTGTCTGCTAGGAGACCTCAGGCTGTCATCTGGATCTATTTTGGTGGAGGGATTGGAGGCTCGTCATGCTGACCTCAAAGCTAGGATGGCTGTGCTTCCACAAAGGAATCAAGTTCCTGAACAATTGAAAGTTATAGAACTGATCCGTTTTTTTCAAAAAATAGCAAAGAAGCCTTTAACAGATCCTGCTATTGACCAGCTTTTAGGCTTCTCAGTTTCTCAAAAAGAGCAGTTGGCAGAAAAATTATCAGGTGGGCAGAAGCGATTATTATCGTTTATACTCTGCTTGATTGGTCAACCTGATCTAATATTTTTAGACGAACCAACTGCCGGCATGGATACATCGACTCGCAGAAGATTTTGGGAAATTATTGATCAGTTAAAAGCTGATGGTCGGACGATTATATACTCTAGTCATTATATTGAGGAAGTGGAGCATACAGCGGATCGGATTTTAGTATTGCATCAAGGAAGGTTGCTTCGTGATACGACACCTTTTACCATGCGTAATGATGACCAAGAAAAAGAGGTGATTTTGCCGGCTCGATTTGCTCCTCTTGTATGGCAGTTGGAAGATATCTATCGAGTGGAACAAAAAATGGATAGCTTAAGGTTTGCAACAAAACATCTAGACCAAGTGTGGCAGGTCTTACAAGAAGCTGGCTGTACTATAGAGGATATTGAGATTCATCGTAAAACCTTGTTAGATACTTTATTTGAACAGACTAAGGAGGAAGCCAATGAGAGCCTTATTAAAAATTGAAGGAATAAAAATGTGGAGGTCCTGGCCGGTCTTTATCTTGGCTATTGGGATGCCGGTTGGTTTTTTTCTCTTTTATTCTGGAATGACCATGTACAAAGATCCCGTCCAGCAAGATGCTTTTATCCAGTCTTACATGTTAACGATGACCGGATTTTCCATGTCCAGTTTTGGCTTTTTTACCTTTCCTTCAATGCTATCAGAAGATCAAACGGGTCATTGGCTGACCTATATCGAACATTCCAGACTCCCGATTTGGCAGTACTACGTTTCAAAGGTAGCTAGGGTTGCGCTTAATTTTCTCTGTGCTATCTTAGTGACCTTTTTAATAGGAGCCTGGGTCAGGGGAGTGACTATGCCAATAGAACGCTGGATTGGTTCAGCTGTTATGTTACTAATTGCGGGACTGTTATTTTTAGCCTTTGGTCTCTTGATTGCACAAATAAAATCAGAGCAAATCAGGTCTATTGTTGGTAATATCACTTTTCTCAGTCTGGCTATTCTGGGTGGCTCTTGGATGCCTATTACCCTATTTCCAGATTGGATGCAGATACTATCGAAGTGGACACCTATCTATCATGTTAATCAGTTTGTCGTGAGCTTTGCTCGAGATGGGAGTATCGATTGGCAGGCGTTTGTTGCTATATCAGCCTATGCTATAATAGCTGCTGGAGCAGCTATTGCTCTTAAACGAAGAACAGAGGTAGCTTAATGTTTCGTCCCTTTCAACGAACCGATTTTCTATATTATATCGGACTTATCTTTACTATTTTTCCTTTTGCAGGGCCTATTTTGTTTGGCTATCCTGTTTGGACATTACTATTGTCTAGTTTATTCGTTTTTGCCTATCTAATGCTTGTCCATCTAAAGGATCAGTATAAGAAAAGCATAGCTGTCCTGTGGTTTTATCATCTTGCTTACATCATAGGAATGACTTGCTTTATCGAAGGCGGAATGATGTGGTTCTTCTTTTTTACGGCTAATCTTCTGGTTTGGCGTTTTAATGCTGCTGTTAAGTCTTACTATTTTATTAGTTTCTTAGCGGCCCTTGTAGGAACTGGATTTATTGGTGCTATAACGACTGATGTCGCAGGAAATCGCATTATGCTAGCCATTATTCCAACTTTTATCGGCAGTGTCTACTACCTTGAAGCAAAGAGTCGCAAGGAATCTGAGCTAGAAGCAGCATTGTATCAGCAGCATAAGACCATTAATCTTTTAGCGGCCGAAAATGAGCGAAACCGAATTGGGCGTGACCTCCATGATACGTTAGGCCATACCTTTGCTATGATAACTTTGAAAACAGAGTTAGCTCTAAAACAATTGGATAAGGCTAATTTATTAGCAGTGCGCAAGGAACTAGAAGACTTGCACAATATCAGTCAGGCATCTATGAAGGAAGTTCGTGAATTGGTTAATAACCTCAAATTTCGAACTGTTGCAGAAGAATTGTCAGCAATTCAAGATATGTTTGAGGGTTCTGAAGTGACCCTGCAGGTGATCAATGAATTGGATACCGATCAATTCTCCCCTGTCTTACAATCCAGTATGACGATGATTTTACGGGAGCTGACCACCAATGTTATTAAACATGCTCAGGCTCATCATTGTCAGATCCGTATCTTTCGTAAAAAAGGAATCTGTATTGAAGTAACAGATGACGGTCAAGGATTTGGAGTGTTGGACGATCAGGACTTGCACTCTATTCAGGAGCGCTTACAGTTAGTAGATGGCCAAGTCGCCATCATTTCCCCTAGACAGCCTACCAGGGTTAGTGTGACATTACAGGAAGTGTGGAAAAAGGAACAATGAATTTACTAGTAGCAGAAGATCAAGCCATGTTAAGAGATGCTATGTGTCAGCTCCTTCTCATGGAAGAGGATGTAGACGAAGTCTTTCAAGCAGGTAATGGCCGTGAGGCGATCGTACAGATTGAGGAGCAGGAAATTGATGTTGCTATTTTGGATATCGAGATGTCTGAACTAAGTGGGCTAGAGGTTTTGGAGTGGATTCGTGCTAACCGAGAGATGAAGGTTGTGGTTGTGACGACTTTCAAGAGGCTTGGCTATTTCCAGCGAGCAGTTAAGGCAGGTGTAGACGCCTATGTCCTTAAAGATCGCTCTACAACAGAGCTTATGGCAACGATTCGTAAGGTCTTATCGGGGGGAAGGGAGTATTCTTCAGAGTTGATGGAAGATATAGTGAATCAGGAAAATCCTTTAAGCCCGCGTGAGCAGGATATCTTGCGACTAGTCGCCCAAGGGCTTTCTAATAAATTGATTGCTGAGCAGTTATTTCTATCCCATGGGACAGTACGTAACTATCTGGTCAGTATTTTTACGAAATTAGAGGCTAATAATCGTACAGAAGCTGTCCGCATAGCTCAAGAGCGGAGTTGGTTATAATTTTAATCATAACAATAATTATGTAAAATAACTATTTAAGCGATCGGTTGTTTAGCTTGAAGAAAACGTATTGTTTGCCACTATCCTTAGGTGCTGTTGGACGCTAGCAACCTCCTTCGGAGTTTCATAGCTTAATTTTGAGCCTTAGGTCTCAAAATTCCCGAGTGTCAGAACCGTTTATATCATAGCGTTTCTAACACTTTTAGCACGGCGGAGGTGGCTGGATTATGCTCACCTTGCTCGCAAAATAGGAAATGTATTGAAAACTTGCAGAACTTCTTGTCTCATTTTATTGGGAAAATAAGGTTGTCTACAGTCTGAACAACTGTTTAAGCGATCAGTTGTTTTTATGCTGTACCAGTATATAGAGAGTCAGTTTTCTTTAATTTCTCTGGGCGGTCTTGTCTCTTTATATTTGTTATAATAGTCTTATGAACGAGCTGATAAAACATAAGTTAGAGTTACTGCCAGCTAATCCTGGTTGTTATATTCATAAGGACAAAAATGGCAAGATTATTTATGTCGGTAAGGCAAAAAATTTAAAGAATCGGGTACGGTCTTATTTCCACGGGAGCCATGATACAAAGACAGAGATGCTGGTCTCAGAAATTGCCGATTTTGAGTATATAGTGACAGGGTCTAATACTGAGGCGCTGCTCTTAGAAATTAACCTTATCCAAGAAAATATGCCCAAGTACAATATCCGTCTCAAAGATGATAAATCCTATCCTTATATCAAGATTACCAATGAGCTCTATCCACGACTCATGATTACGAGACAGGTACGAAAGAACGACGGGATTTATTTTGGCCCTTATCCCGACTCAGGAGCAGCGACCGAGATTAAGCGTCTGCTGGATCGTATTTTCCCTTTTAAAAAGTGTACCAATCCTGCTAATAAGGTTTGCTTTTATTATCATTTAGGACAGTGCAATGCCCATACCGTCTGTCAAACAGATCAAGCGTATTGGGATACCCTCAAAGAAGATGTTAAAAACTTTCTCAATGGTAAAGATAATAAGATCATTGACCAGATTAAGGAGAAAATGCTCAAGGCCTCGGAACTCATGGAGTTTGAGCGGGCAGCTGAGTATCGTGATCTACTTGAAGCTATTAGCAAACTTCGGACCAAACAACGTATCATGAATCAAGATATGATGGATCGTGATATTTTTGGCTATTATGCTGATAAGGGTTGGATGTGTGTGCAGGTCTTCTTTGTCCGTCAAGGCAAGCTCATTCAGCGGGATGTCAATATGTTTCCCTACTACAATGAGCCTGAAGAGGATTTTCTCACCTATGTCGGTCAATTCTATCGTGAGAGCAAGCACTTTCTACCTAAAGAAGTTTTTATTCCGCAGGATATTGATGCTGAGCTTGTCAAGGCAGTTGTAGGTACTAAAGTCATTAAACCTCAGCGTGGCGAGAAGAAGCAGTTGGTCAATCTAGCGACCAAGAATGCCAGGGTCAGCCTTCAGCAAAAATTTGACCTGCTGGAAAAGGATATCAAAAAAACAAAAGGGGCTATTGAAAATATTGGCGAGTTGCTTAATATTCCGACTCCGCACCGTATTGAGTCTTTTGATAACTCCAATATTCAAGGGACCAGTCCAGTAGCTGCCATGGTTGTCTTTGTTGATGGGAAACCCAGTAAGAAAGACTATCGTAAGTTTAAAATCAAGACGGTTGTTGGTCCAGATGACTACGCCAGCATGCGTGAGGTCATTTATCGTCGCTACAGTCGGGTCATGCGAGATGGTTTGACTCCACCTGATTTAATCGTGATCGATGGTGGACAAGGTCAGGTCAATATTGCCAAAGAGGTCATCCAAGACCGTCTAGGCTTAGACATTCCTATTGCAGGTCTTCAAAAAAATGATAAGCACCAAACCCATGAACTGCTCTTTGGTGATCCTTTGGAAGTCATTGATCTGCCAAGAAATTCTGAGGAGTTCTTTCTCTTACAGCGTATTCAGGACGAAGTCCATAGGTTCGCGATTACCTTCCACCGTCAAGTTCGTAGCAAGAACAGTTTCAGCTCCAAATTGGACGGCATTTCTGGCCTTGGACCTAAACGCAAGCAGATCCTGCTCAAGCATTATAAAAGCCTGACTAAGATCCAAGAAGCGGATGTGGATGATATCGTCAACTGTGGCATACCGAGAAAGGTCGCAGAGGCAGTGAAGGAAGCACTGACACAAGAAGAAGTTGTAGATAAGACGTAGAAAAAGATAAACTCAAGTGTGTTACAGCTTTTTTATCTGAAGCAAGGATAATTAGGAGTGAAAATTAGTAAAAGGCAGGCGATAAGATCGTTTGCCTTTTATAGTCGTAGCGGAAAATTGCTTGACCTTTTCATTTATGATACTCTAAATCTACTTTAACACTTAGAAAGGGATTCTTATGGTAAAAGAATACGATTATATTGTCCTTGGAGGTGGTTCTGGGGGGATTGCTTCGGCTAACCGAGCTGCTATACATGGTGCCAAAGTGCTCTTGATTGAGGCAGCGGAGACTGGCGGGACCTGTGTCAACCGTGGTTGTGTCCCTAAAAAGGTCATGTGGTACGGGGCTCAGGTTGCTGAAGCTATTCATAAGTATGCTGGTGAATACGGTTTTACCGTGGGAGAGACAACTTTTGATTTTACAACCCTGAAAAATAACCGTGAAGCCTACATTGACCGTATCCACGGTTCTTATGAACGAGGATTTGCAGCAAATGGTGTAGAGGTACTGAATGCTTATGCCACCTTCCTTGATGACCACACCCTAGAAGCTAACGGTGAAACCTATACAGCACCCCATATTCTCATTGCGACAGGTGGGCACGCCCTCATTCCTGATATTCCAGGAGCTGAGTATGGTATCACTTCCGATGGCTTCTTTGAGTTAGATGAGGTTCCTAAGCGCGTGGCTATTGTCGGAGCGGGTTATATCGGTGTTGAGATTGCTGGTGTTCTGCATACGCTTGGTAGTGACGCTCACCTCTTTGTTCGTAAGGATCGTCCCCTTCGCAACTGGGACAATTACCTAACGGATGCCCTCATGGAAGAAATGGAAAAAGACGGTCCAACCCTGCATAAACATTGTGTACCCAAAGCAGTGGTCAAGAATGCTGATGGTTCCCTAACGCTCAGCTTTGAAAATGGTGAGGAACATACCACTGATGTCCTTATCTGGGCTATTGGGCGTGTCGCTAATACCAAGGGCTACGGACTGGAAAACACCGGAGTGGCTCTTAACGAGCGTGGCTTTATCCAAGCTGATGAATACGAAAACACCAATGTTTCAGGTGTTTACGCCATCGGTGATGTCAATGGTAAGATCGAGCTAACCCCAGTTGCCATCAAGGCAGGACGTCAGCTGTCAGAGCGCCTCTTCAACGGTCAAACAACAGCTAAGATGGATTATACCAATGTCCCAACCGTAGTCTTTAGCCACCCGGCCATGGGAATGGTCGGTCTTACTGAAGAGCAAGCCATCAAGCAGTATGGTGAAGATCGTATTAAGACTTACAGCTCTTCCTTTACGTCCATGTACACAGCTATGGCTGATCATCGTCAAGTATCTCGCATGAAGTTAGTAGTCATGGGAGATGATGAAAAAGTTGTCGGTCTCCACGGTATCGGTTATGGTGTCGATGAAATGATTCAAGGCTTCGCAGTTGCGATCAAGATGGGAGCTACTAAAGCTGATCTCGACAGCACTGTTGCTATTCACCCAACCGGAGCGGAAGAATTCGTGACCATGAGATAAGCAGAGCAGGTCATTGCTAGATAAGAGCAACAAAGAGTCTGAGACAAAGTTCAGGCTCTTTTGCATTATTCTAAATTTACCACGATTTATTGATTTTTGTCCCTCTCTCTTTCATGATATCAACTGATAGGGATGACTAGAAAAAGCCTCTCAAGGATTTGCCCTGAGAGGTTACTAGTCTTTTAATCATTCATTACTCTGCTGTATGCAATTATTCTTGAGCTGCAGGAGCTTCCGGCGTTTGCGTATTGGCACCGCCATCATCAGTTGTGCCAGCATCGTTGCCATTTTGACTATCAGCAGTATCAGTATTAGATTCAGATGTTTGGGTGTCTCCTCCTTGATCTGTTTCTTTCGCTGTTGATTGGTTGGTTTGACCTTGATTAGTAGAGGCATCTGTCTGACTTTGTGATTGGTCTGTATCCTTTTCTTCACGGATAATAGTGGTTGTAGAGGTTTTAGAAGAATCGGTATCTTTGTTGTCAGATTTGTGAGTATAGTTGTAAAGTGTGATTGAAGATACAATAATGGCTAAGATGGTACCAATAGTCGTCAAGGTAATACGCAGAGCTGAAAATCCTTTTTTAGTAGTGTGGACGATTTTCTTGGTCGCCTTGGCTTTTGGAACTTTCTTCTTTGGATTGTTTTTTTGAGAACGTGAATATTCAGACATGTCTTTCCTCATCTCTTATAGATTGTTTACTTCTAGTTTACCAAAAAATAACCGCTTTGGCTGAAAAAAACTCCTTCACTTTACTTAGCTTGAAGTGATTATGTTTTTATGAATTTCCAATTAATTGGGCTAGATAGGCTTTTGTGCTATAATGAAGCTAATTGATTTTTTGAGGATATATTATGATTTATTTTGATAACTCAGCAACGACCCAGCCCTATTCTGAAGCCTTACATACCTACCAAGAAGTAGCGACAAAGATGTTTGGCAATCCCTCTAGTTTGCACAATCTAGGGGATAAGTCGACCCGTATCTTAGAGGCCTCTCGTCAGCAGATTGCAGCCCTACTTGGAGTCTCTTCAGAAGAGATTTTCTTTACCTCTGGTGGGACTGAGGGTGATAATTGGGCCATAAAAGGAACTGCTTTTGAAAAAGCGGCTTATGGAAAACATATCATCGTGTCAGATGTTGAGCATCCGGCTGTCAAGGAGACGGCGCAATGGTTAGCTCATCAGGGATTTGATGTCGATTTTGCACCGGTTGACGAACGAGGATTTGTCAAGGTAGATAGCTTGGCGCAACTCTTGCGCTCGGATACGATCTTAGTGTCTATTATGGCTGTCAATAATGAAATCGGTGCTATTCAACCCATTCAAGCTATTTCAGATCTTTTGGCAGACAAGCCGACTATTACCTTCCATGTCGATGCGGTTCAGGCTATCGGCAAGATTCCAACGGCTAGATATTTAACGGATCGTGTAGATTTGGCCTCGTTTTCAGGTCATAAATTTCATGCTGTGCGAGGGGTTGGTTTCCTCTATAAGAAGGCAGGCAAGCGTATAAGTCCTTTACTAACTGGAGGCGGTCAAGAGAGTGACATGCGCTCAACGACTGAAAATGTTGCAGGAATTGCTAGTATGGCTAAAGCGCTTCGTCTTGTTATGGACAAGGAAGGACTGGCTCTTCCTAGGATTTCGAAAATGAAGGAAACTCTTTACAAGGCTTTGAGTCAGTATCAGGATATCCATATTTTCTCAGAGCCAACTGATGACTTTGCTCCTAACATCCTAACGCTTGGTATCAAAGGAGTTCGTGGTGAAGTCATTGTCCACGCTTTTGAAGAACATGAGATTTATATTTCAACTACCAGTGCCTGCTCCTCAAAAGCAGGAAAACCAGCCGGAACACTGATTGCCATGGGTGTCCCAACAAAAATCGCTCAGACAGCTGTCCGAATCAGCCTGGATGATGACAATGATATGAGTCAAGTAGAGCAGTTTCTAACGATTTTTAAGCAAGTGTATGACAGAACACAAAAAGTAAGAGCATAAATACTTTTAATCGGGATAGTCAGCAGCTAAAAATGAGAGTGTGATTGCATTTTGGGTAATCCTTTGACTTTTTAGGCTTATTCTGATTAATAGTTTTTAGTAATGATGAATAGAACAAGAGTAAAAGGAAAAAGATACAACATGTTACAGTATTCAGAAATTATGATTCGCTATGGTGAATTGTCAACTAAGGGAAAAAACCGTATGCGCTTTATCAACAAGCTCAAGCGGACGATTCAAGATGTTTTATCTGTGTATCCAGATGTTAAGGTGAGTGCCGATCGGGATCGTGGCCATGTTTTTCTTAATGGGACAGATTATCACACGGTGGCGGAGAGTCTCAAGCTCATCTTTGGGATTCAAGCTTTTTCCCCTGTTTATAAGGTTGAGAAAGATCTGGATATCCTCAAAAAAGCTGTTCAAGAGATTATGACAGATCTTTATCAAGATGGTATGACCTTCAAAATCACTGCTAAGCGTAGTGACCACGACTTTGAGTTAGATAGTCGTGAGCTCAATCAATATCTTGGTAACTCTGTCTTTGATGTTTTGCCAGCTATCACAGCCCAGATGAAAAAGCCTGATGTCAACTTGAAAGTTGAGGTCAGACAGGAAGCTATCTATATCTCACATGAAGAGGTGAAAGGAGCAGGTGGGCTGCCTGTAGGTACAGCAGGCAAAGGTATGCTCATGCTCTCAGGTGGGATTGACTCTCCGGTCGCTGGTTATCTTGCTCTTAAGCGAGGCGTCGATATTGAGACTGTCCACTTTGCCAGCCCTCCTTATACTAGTCCTGGTGCGCTCAAAAAAGCCCATGATTTGACTCGTAAATTGACGAGATTTGGTGGCAATATTCAATTTATCGAAGTTCCTTTTACTGAAATTCAGGAAGAAATCAAGGCTAAAGCGCCTGAAGCATACTTGATGACTTTGACACGCCGGTTTATGATGCGTATTACTGATCGTATCCGTGAAGAACGTCATGGTTTAGTGATTATTAATGGGGAAAGTCTGGGACAAGTAGCGAGTCAAACTCTGGAGTCGATGACGGCTATCAATGCGGTAACAAATACCCCTGTTATCCGTCCAGTTGTGACTATGGATAAGCTTGAAATCATTGATATTGCTCAAAAGATAGATACTTTTGACATCTCTATCCAACCCTTTGAAGACTGTTGTACTATCTTCGCTCCTGATCGCCCTAAGACTAATCCAAAGATCAAAAATGTTGAACAATATGAAGCACGACTCGATGTTGAAGGCCTTATTGATCGTGCTGTTCAAGGCATTATGGTTTCTGAAATCACACCGGAAGGTCAAAATGACGCTGTAGATGATATGATTAAGGGCTTATTGTAGGAGATTATAAATGTGCAATATCTGGGAGTTTTAATGGCTGTTATGATATTCGCGTATTTATTCTAATGGAAAGACCTATTCAGTATTTGTTTCGGACGCCGATTCTAGTCAAGTTGCCAAAGTAAGAAACACTGGTAAAGATCAACTGGTCATCGTTGGACTCAACAAATCAGGCAAACCTGTTCACATTTTATTCACAGAAAGAAAAGCAACAAATGAATCTATCAAGCAAATTGACTATCTTGCCAGAGAGCGAATGGAATCTTTCGATAAGAGATAAGGTTCAGGAGCTTTATTTTTCTGCTTTTCCAGCGGAAGAGCGTTTAGACTGGCAGTGGTTGCTTGAGAAATCCGAATCTGGTCAGGCGGATTTTATGGCTTATTACGATGGTGGGGAGTTTGTTGGTTTCACCTATAGCCTTCAGTCTGATGAGGTTTACTACCTCCTGTTTTTAGCTGTTTCTCCCCCTAAGCGTTCACAAGGCTATGGCAGCTCTATTCTTGAAATTGTGGCAGAGAAAGCTGATAATCGTCCTATTTACCTAGTTATTGAGCCTCTGGGAGAAGAAGCACCAAATCTTGATCAGCGAGCAAGCCGATTCGCATTTTATCAAGCCAATGGTTACCGGATGACGAACTATCTCTATTATGAGAATAGTGAGATTTATCAAGTTTTGGTAAATCGTGATACGTTCCAAATAGGGGCGTTTGCTGAAATGATAGAAGTGATAGAGGGAGCAGGCGTTACTGTCGGATTGAAAAAATTTTAAGACTGAGTTAAAAAGCTTGATACTTTAAATTAATTGTGATAACTTATTACAAGAAGGTTACTGAAAAGTAACTTAATATTTTTAACATATAGGGAGAAGAATATGTCGAATAAGAAGTATTCAAGAGTTACCTTGCTAAGTAGCTTGGTACTCGTTATGGCATCCGGAGCTGCTTTGGCAGATCGTGCTTATGCAGATGAGGCGTCATCTGCTGCACCTGCTAGCGCTGAGGTGGCACCTGCTGCTGATCAAGCAACTGCGACACCAGAATCATCAGCAGTTGCTCCTACAGTAACTGAAGTTGATAAAAAGGTTGAGGGTAATACAACGACAACAACATCCGAAGTGACTTCACAAGAGTTAGAGGATGCTAAGCAAGCAGCACAAGGTGCTGGTGTAGCCTTGGAAGAGACTGAGCTTCAAGTACAACCATCTGTAGAAGCAGCTGATGCGGATAATAAAGAACAAGCTCAAAAAATTCAACAAACGATTGAGGAATACAATAAGGCTAAAGCAGCTCACGATGAAGCTCTAGCTAAGTTGCCTCAAGAGCAAGAAAAGTACAAGGCAGATCTTGCCGCTTATCAAGAGCAGCTAAAAGAGTATGAAGCTAAAAAGGCTGCCTATGACGAGTATAAGAAATTAGTGGATCAAGGTATTGGTGCTGGTCGTGTTGAGACAGCTCAAGGATTGATCTTTACTAATGAACCAGAAGCGACCTTTACTATCGAAGGGGTCAATAGCTATCTTAAAAAAGATGTCAGAGCAGCACACAGTACAGATGATATTCTCGCTCAGTATAACACCGATAAATATACAGATGCTGACTTTTCTGCTGAGAATGGCTATGCCCCAAATGAAGATACTTGGTTCAAGATGAATGTCGGAGATACGGTTACCGTAACTTACGAAAACATCAAAAACTCAACCTATAACGATAAGAAAATTGCTAAGGTTGTTTCCACTTATAAACTTGATAGTACAACAAATAACGATAATAACGCCTTAGTTCAGCTCTACCATGATCCGACTAAGACGATCTTTATCGGAGCACAAACTTCACGTGAAGGACGTCAGGATGAAATTTCCATCACGATGCAGATTACCTTCTACGATGAAAACGGCAATCCAATCGATCTCTCTGACAACCGCTCGATCATGAGCTTGTCATCGTTGAACCATTGGACAACTGACTTTGGTGACCACGTTGAAAAAGTGAGCCTAGGAAATAATGAATTTATCCAAATTCCTGGCTCATCTGTCAAATTGCATGGGGATTCTATCTATTCTGATAAGGATAACCAGTACAAGTCTAATGGTGCAACTTTCAATGGTGATGGCGATACTGGTTGGGATGCTATCAATGCAGATGGTACCCCACGTTCTGGTACTGCCTACTATGGTGCAGGGGCAATGACCTATAAGGGTGAGCCTTTCACCTTCACTGTGGGTGGAAATGATCAGTACTTGCCGACAACGATCTGGTTCGCTGTTAACTCGGTAGTTGCAGTTCCTCAACCACCAGGAGAAGCACCAGTTCCTCCAACAGAGCCAGGCGTTCCTGATCTTGAGGTTCCTACAGCTCAATGGCACAAGAACCGTGTAGTAGTTATCACTGCTATGCCAACACCTCCAGTGCTTAAAGAAAAACCACCGTTGGATATCACGGCCACACCAAAAACACCAGCTCCAAAGAATAATAAGCCGGTTGCTTCTGTCAATGTGACCCCTGAGCAGGGCGATCCAGTAGCAGAGCAAGAGCTTCCACAAACTGGTGATCAGGCTATGTCTACAGCTGTTTCAAGCTTTGGTCTTGTGTCTATCGTTATGGGTATCCTGACCTTCTTTGGATTCAAATCAAAGTCTAAAAACAATGATTAATCTATCAGTAACAAGGAAGTAGCGACTTAGTTGTTATACCTTGTTCTGATTTGTAGCATCAACTATAAAGCGATAAATTGGGACTAGGTCTTGGTTTGTCGTTTTTTTATGGGATAAAGGTTTCGATGTCACACGAATAGAAGGATAATTCTTTACTGAGAATCTGTTTAAACTTTTATCTTGTCATAATGAATTGAGAATGCTAAAATACTATTGTTGACTAGTATGCACATCCTGTGCAACCGCACGACTATCGTTTTAAGCAGTTTTGTACTCACGATACAAGGCGAGTCTTCACATGAAGGAGATTTCCTTCACAATCAAATCTTATAGGAGGTGCATGATGAGCACATACGCAATCATCAAAACAGGTGGTAAGCAAGTTAAAGTTGAAGTTGGTCAAGCTATCTATGTTGAAAAACTTGACGTTGAAGCAGGAGCAGAAGTGACATTTGATCACGTTGTTCTTGTTGGTGGAGAAACAACTAAAGTTGGTACTCCAGTTGTGGAAGGTGCTACTGTTGTTGGGACTGTTGAGAAGCAAGGTAAGCAAAAGAAAGTTGTTACCTTCAAATACAAGCCTAAAAAAGGTAGCCACCGTAAACAAGGTCACCGTCAACCTTACACTAAAGTTGTTATCAACGCTATCAATGCTTAATTTTGCATAATGATTGAAGCTACATTTATACGAGACGCTTCCGGTTGGTCAGAAATGTTAGTGACTGGCCACGCTGGCAGTGGTGAGTATGGCTTTGATGTGATTTGTGCTTCCATTTCTATGCTGACCCTCAACTTTATTAATTCTGTAGAGGTGATGACTGGATTGGAGCCAATTGTGGAATTAAGAGATGGTGGTGGTTATCTCAGAACTTCTAAACCTTCTGGGATGACTTCTAAACAAAATCAGGTTTGGCAAAACTTATTTCAATCTGTAGTGATTGGATTTGAGAATCTTGCTGAAAATTCTAGTGAGTATGTTGCCCAGCCTATTATTCAATAATGTTTACAACGAAAGGAAAATACTATGCTTAAACTTAATCTTTCTAACTTGCAATACTTCGCCCACAAAAAAGGTGGAGGTTCTACATCAAACGGACGTGACTCAGAAAGCAAACGCCTCGGTGCTAAAGCAGCTGATGGTCAAACTGTAACTGGTGGATCAATTCTCTACCGTCAACGTGGAACTCATATCTATCCAGGTGCCAATGTTGGTCGTGGTGGAGATGATACGCTTTTTGCTAAGGTTGAAGGCGTTGTTCGTTTTGAGCGTAAAGGGCGCGATAAGAGACAAGTATCTGTTTACCCAATCGCTAAATAAGCTCATACATAACCAAAACTCAAACGGTCTGATAGCGTAGACCGTTTGAGTTTTTTTATTTCTAGCTATAAATTCTAGGTGCTTATTATACATGGCACTACATTTAAAGTGAAAATATCAAAAAAATTAGTAAAGTATTAAAAACAAGAGAAGATAAGGGCTTAGAACTCTGGTTATACGTGTGATATTGAAGAATTAGCTGTAGATATATGACAAAATATTTGTAATATATTAGATATAATGTTAAAATTAAACGGAGCTTAAAGATTATTATATTTTTGAGCAATAACTTTTTTCAAATTGGGAGGACTCCATTCATGGAGAGGAAAGAACGTTTTAAAATGCATAAGGTCAAGAAAAGATGGGTAACCATCTCGGTTGCGTCTGCGACAATGTTGGCTTCAGCTATTGGAGCATCTGCAGCGAGCGCTGATACAAATGTAGCGCCTGTAGATGATGCTAGCCAACCTATTGTTGCTGGAGAGCAGACACAGTCGGATCAAGAGCAAGAGCAAGTAGCTCCTTCTTCTGATGTCGCTGCGACTGCAACGTCAGAAGGTAATGAAGCTGGACAAGAAGCAGTACAAGCTGATGAAGTACAAGCGCCTGTAGCTCAAAAAGCAGCTGTATCTAATGATGTCCAAAGGGTTGCTACAGCAGATGTACAAGCTGATGAAGAGACTTCTGTTACAACACAGACAGCTGATCAATCGTTAGCTTCTGTTCCAAATGTTAAAGAAATCGATGGTAAATACTACTATATCGATCAAGATGGTGAAGCTAAGAAAAACTTCGCTTTCAGTCATGAAGGAAAAGTCTATTACTTCGATGCGACAGGTGCTTTGAAGAATACATCGGCTCGTGCTAATGCTAATCAAGCATCTTCAGCTACTAGTGCTGAGACAACTACCTTTGTTTCCAACAATCGTGCTTATGACACATCAGCTGATAGTTTTGAAGCTATCGATGGTTATTTGACAGCTGATTCTTGGTACCGTCCAAAATACATCTTAAAAGATGGTCAAAAGTGGACAGAGTCAACATCAGAGGATTTTCGTCCTTTGTTGATGGCTTGGTGGCCAGACACAGAAACTAAGCGCAATTATGTTAATTACATGAATAATGTGCTTGGTATCGATAAAGAATTTTCAAACGATGCATCTGTTAGTGATTTGCAAGCAGCATCTGAGGTAATTCAAGCACGTATTGAGCAGCGTATTACTTCAGAGCAAAATGTAGCTTGGTTGCGTGAGGCCATCTCAGCTTTTGTCAAGACCCAGTCTCAATGGAATGGTGAAAGTGAAAAACCATATGATAGTCACCTTCAAAATGGTGCTTTACGCTTTGATAATGACGCACCGTTGACACCAGATACTGAGTCTGATTACCGCTTGCTCAATCGTACACCGAGTGCTCAAACAGGTGTTTTAGATTCACGTTATACTTACAACCCTGATGATCCATTGGGTGGTTATGAATATCTCTTAGCTAACGATGTTGATAATTCCAATCCAGTCGTTCAGGCAGAAAGCTTGAACTGGCTACACTATTTGATGAATTTTGGAAGCATCTATGCTAATGACCCAGAAGCTAACTTTGACTCTATCCGTGTTGATGCGGTGGATAATGTCGATGCTGACTTGCTTCAAATTTCAAGTGATTACTTGAAAGCAGCATACAAAATTAATGAAAATAATAAAAATGCCAACGACCATGTCTCTATTGTAGAAGCATGGAGCAATAACGACACTCCATATCTGCACGATGAAGGCGACAATTTGATGAATATGGACAACAAATTCCGCTTGTCTATGCTTTGGTCTTTGGCTAAACCAACTGCTATTCGTTCAGGGCTTAATCCTTTGATTCACAACAGTGTGGTTGACCGTGAGGTTGATGACCGTGAAGTAGAAGAGGTTCCAAGCTATAGCTTTGCACGTGCTCATGACAGTGAAGTTCAGGATCTGATCCGTGATATCATCAAGGCAGAAATCAATCCTAACTCCTTTGGTTATTCCTTTACTCAAGAAGAAATCGATCAAGCCTTTAAAATTTATAACGAAGACTTGAAGAAAACAGATAAGAAGTACACACACTACAATGTGCCACTATCTTATACGCTTCTGTTGACTAATAAAGGTTCTATTCCACGTGTTTATTACGGGGATATGTTTACAGATGATGGTCATTATATGGCTAATAAGACTGTAAACTACGATGCGATTGAATCACTTCTTAAAGCTCGTATTAAGTATGTGTCTGGTGGACAGCGCATGCAAAACTATAATATCGGTAATGGTGAGATCCTTACTTCTGTTCGTTATGGTAAGGGTGCGCTTAAAGAGAGCGATAAGGGTGATGCAACAACACGTACATCAGGTGTAGGTGTTGTTATGGGTAATCAACCTGGATTTGATTTACAAGGAAATGTTGTAGCGCTTAACATGGGTGCTGCTCATGCCAACCAAGAATATCGTGCTATGTTGGTTTCTACTGAAACGGGTGTAGCTATCTACAATTCTGATGCTGAGGCGCAAGGAGCTGGACTAGTCAAGCGTACTGATGAAAATGGTTACCTTTACTTCTTGAATGATGATCTCAAGGGAGTAGCTAACCCACAAATTTCTGGTTTCCTTCAAGTCTGGGTACCTGTAGGAGCTTCTGATGATCAGGATATCCGTGTAGCAGCCTCAGATGCAGCAAGTACTGATGGACGTTCATTGCATCAAGATGCAGCTTTAGATTCTCGTGTGATGTATGAAGGCTTCTCAAACTTCCAAGCCTTTGCAAGAACTGAAGATGAATATACGAATGTAGTCATCGCTAAAAATGTGGATACCTTCAAATCATGGGGAATCACTGACTTTGAGATGGCACCTCAATACTTGTCATCAACTGACGGTCAGTTCCTTGACTCTGTTATTCAGAATGGTTATGCCTTTACAGACCGTTATGACTTGGGTATTTCTAAGCCAAATAAATATGGTACAGCTGATCAGTTAGTAGCAGCTATTAAAGCTCTTCATAAAGCTGGTATGAAAGTTATGGCTGACTGGGTTCCAGACCAAATGTACACTTTCCCAGAAAAAGAAGTCGTAACGGTAACACGTACAGATAAATTTGGTGTCCCTACTGCAGGTAGTGATATCAAGGGAACGCTTTATGTTACAGACACTAAAGGTAGCGGAAATGACTATCAAGCTAAGTATGGTGGGGAATTCCTTGATGAGCTGCAAGCCAAGTATCCAGAAATTTTCGAGCGTCTCCAAATTTCTACAGGTCAACCGATTGATCCATCAGAGAAAATCAAAGTATGGTCTGCTAAGTACTTCAACGGTTCTAATATTCTTGGACGTGGTTCTGACTATGTTCTAAATGATCAAGTATCTAATCAATATTTCACTGTCAATAAAGAAAATGTATTCTTACCAAGTGCACTTCTTGGAGAAGTGGTTGAAAGTGGTATTCAGTTTGATGGTACTGGATATATCTACAAGTCAAGTACTACTGGAGCTCAAGTGAAGAAGGCCTTTATCAATGAGGGTGGTAATCTCTATTACTTCGGAGAAAATGGTTACATGGTAACTGGTATGCAGTCTATCGATGGTGCTAACTATTATTTCCTTGATAATGGTGTTGCTCTACGTAACAGTATCTATAAAGATGCAGATGGTAAATCTTATTACTTTGCTAATGACGGTAAACGTTATGAAAATGGCTACTTCCAATTTGGTAACGATTGGCGTTATTTCCGCAATGGTGTGATGTCTGTAGGGGTAGATGCTGTTGATGGCAATCTTCAATACTTTGATAAAGATGGTATCCAAACTAAGGGTGAATTTGTTACAGTTAATGGTGATGTTTACTACTTTGACCTTCATAGTGGTAATGCTGTACAAAATGCCTTTATGCAAGACAATGCTGGACACTGGTATTACCTAGGTCGAGATGGTAAGGCTGTTACTGGTCTCCAAAAGATTAACGGTCAAAATCTTTACTTTGAATCTAATGGTCAACAAGTCAAAGGTGAGTTTGCAACTTCTCAAGATGGTAAGCTTCGCTATTTCGACGCTGATTCAGGTGAAATGTGGACCAACCGTTTTGTATCTGATGCAGCTGGACACTGGTTCTACCTTGGAGCTGATGGAACAGCTGTAACAGGTGCTCAAACGATTAATGGCCAAAAACTTTACTTCGGCTCTAATGGTCAGCAAGTTAAAGGTGGTTTCCGTCATGATAATGGCCAAGTTCGCTATTACGATGCCGATTCAGGTGAAATGTGGACCAATCGTTTTGTTCAAGATAATGAAGGACACTGGTTCTACCTTGGTGAAGATGGTGTTGCTGTAACAGGTGCTCGTGTGATTAATGGTCAACGTCTCTACTTTACAGCTAATGGTCAGCAAGTTAAGGGTAATCTTGTACGTGGAGCAGATCGTCGTTTACGTTACTATGATGCTGATTCAGGAGATCAAGTCTTTAATAGAACTGTTAAAGTTGGTGATCGTTACTACGTCATTGGAGAAGATGGGATTGCCCGTGATCGTTTCTTCTTTGGTCGTTAATAAGTGTTATCAATAGAGAGTGTCTATTATAATTGCAAAAGTCGTTTGGGAATAACTCCCAAACGACTTTTGTCATATCGTGGATCGTAAAACCAGACAGGCTTAGCCCGTCTGGTTTTAAATATATATTGATGATTAGTAGCTAATGCGTTTACCTAAACCATCAGCTCCGATTTCAAATGTACCTGTACGAGCTTTAACAGTTCTGTTTTTTACAGCTTCTCCAGAGTTATAATCATAGAAGCGGTAGAGTTGCTCACCGTTTGCATCTTTTCCAGCTTCAATGGCTTCTCCCTTGACTTGGAAGTGATCGGAATTAAAGTAGTAGAGCTTACCATTTAGCTCGAAGTTACCATAGGCAGCCTTACCATCTTCTTTGAGGTAGATCCAAGCTTTATCACCGACAGCACCTGAAGGATAGCCGCGTGTATAGTGATGTGGTACTAAGACGAAGCGATTGGTTATCATTTCTCCAGAATCTGGATCGAAGTAGTAAAGGCTATCTCCAATTTGAGCAGTATGTCCTTTGACTTGCTTACCATCTTGGTTGAAGTATAGTGTTTGACCATTGATGTTTTGCCAACCAGTTGCTAGATGACCTTCTGCATCAACGTAGTACCAAGTGTTCACACCGTTTTCTCTATGGAAAGTATTACGCTTAAGGTTAGCGTCTAGGATTTCACCAGTATCATAATCAGTGCGGATAGCTTTACCAGTACTGTCTGTACCAATACCTTTCAGCTGTTGACCATTTTGTTCTGAGAAGTAGTATTGCTTACCATCAATCGTTTGGTAGCCTGTTACAATCTTGCCATCATTGCCATAGTAATAACTGTATCTTGTATCAGGAACAGTATACCAATGGCTACCTGTGCTAGAGCTAGTTGATTGAGTATTTTCTTCAACAGTCGCAGTAGATGCTGGTGTCGTTTGTGTCACAGCCTTGGCTGCAGTCTCAACAGTAGAAGAAGTTTCCTTATCAGTTTGAACAGGCTGCCAGCTTTGTTGCGCTTGATTAGCTTCTTGTGTTTGAGTAGCAGCTGTAGATTCTGAAGTTGCAGCAGGAGCTACTGATGCTGGTTGTTGTACAGTAGCTTGTGATTCTAAACCACTTCCTGGTTTTGCAATGATAGCACCAGAATCAGCAGGAGTACTCTGAGCTTTTTGCTCATCAGCTTTAGCTGGATTGCTGGACGCAAGTAGGGATACTGACAGCGCTGTCAGTGTTCCAGCTATCGTTACCCAGTGCTTTTTGGATTTGTGTAGTTTATAAGTTGTCTTTCCTTGCATTCTTATTACCTCCCTATGCAATTGTCGTAAGACCTGTTCATTGTAACATAATATGTTAAGAAATGTTTATGGTCTCTGAAATGATTAGATATTGTAATCTTAACGAAATATTAAATAATAAACAGCAATGAAGATAACGTTGATAGAAATAGTGGCTTAAAAGACTAGTGCTGTTTTGGGATTTTGAGACCCTCTTCAAAGAAGGGAAGAGTTGAGATGTTCTAATAGATCAATTTTTGCTATAATAAAGCCAATGATATTATGAAGGGATGACTAATGAATATCCAACAATTACGTTATGTAGTTTCTATTGCCAATAGCGGGACATTCCGTGAGGCTGCTTCCAAACTTTTTGTCAGTCAGCCAAGCTTGTCTGTTGCTGTAAAAGATTTGGAAACAGAGTTGGGATTTCAGATTTTTACACGTACGACTACAGGTGCTGTTTTGACCAGTCAGGGTATGGTTTTTTATGAGAAAGCTTTGGATGTGGTTAAAAGTTTTGATAGTTTTGAAAAACAATACACCAATCCTGATATGGGGGCCCCTCAATTTTCGATAGCCAGTCAGCACTATGATTTTTTGCCTCCTTTAATGACTGCCTTCTCGCAAAAATATCCTGAGTATAGAGAGTTGAGGATTTTTGAGTCGACGACTGTACAAATTTTAGATGAGGTCAGTCAGGGACATAGTGAGATTGGGATTATTTATATGAATCGGCGAAATAGCAAAGGTATTCAGCAAAAACTGGATAAGTTGGGGTTGGAGCTCGTTGAGTTGATTCCCTTTAAAACACATATCTATCTGCGTAAGGACCATCCTCTCACTAAAAAGTCTGTTTTAACTGTAGATGATCTAAGCAATTTACCGACTGTACGTTTTACTCAAGAAAAAGATGAATATCCCTACTATTCTGAGAACTTTATAGATACGTCTGATAGTTCCTTGTTATTTAATGTGACGGATCGTGCCACTTTAAATGGTATTTTAGAACGTACAGATGCTTATGCGACTGGATCAGGTTTTTTAGATAGTAGAAGTGTGAATGGCATAGCTGTCATTCCTATGGAAGATGATCTGGACAATAAGATGGTCTATGTCAAACGTGTAGACACAGCCTTGTCAGCGTATGCACTTCAATTTATAAAAGAGATGCGTATTTACTTTGATACTTATAGACCATAGGGGGATTACTGTGAAATTACGACATCAACTTATACCTATAGTTGTTCTCTTTTTGATCGCACTAGATCAATGGTCCAAGTATTGGGTTGTCGATAGGATAGCCTTGCAGGGTGAGCGTCCCTTTTTACCTTTCGTATTTCATTTGACCTATGTTCGAAATTATGGCGCAGCTTTTTCTATTTTACAGAACCAGCAGTGGTTTTTTGCACTAATGACGCTTTTGGTGATCGGTGCAGCTGTTGTCTACCTCTGGTACCACAAAGATGGTTCTCTTTGGATAGTTTCTAGTCTGATTTTGATTATAGCGGGTGGTTTAGGAAATTTTATCGATCGTTTACGTCTTGGCTACGTGGTCGATATGATTGAATTAGATTTTATAGACTTTGCTATTTTCAATCTGGCTGATAGTTTTTTAAGTATTGGTGTAGTGGTGATGCTGATTGCCCTATGGAAGGAAGGTGACCATGCAAGTAACAGTTAATGAGTTTGAAGGTGTTCGCCTTGATAAAGCACTGGCAGATTTGACGGAGCTATCGCGTTCTCAGGCTAATGATGCTATCAAGGCAGGGACTGTCTTGGTCAATGGTCAGGCTAAAAAGGCTAAATATGCTGTTAAGCTAGGAGATATTATTACCTACGAAGCACCTCAAGAGGTTGTTTTGGAATATTCAGCACAAGATATCCCTCTAGATATTATCTATCAAGATGATGATGTTGCTATTATCAATAAGCCTCAGGGAATGGTGGTTCACCCGTCAGCTGGTCATAGTTCTGGTACCTTAGTTAATGCGCTGATGTTTCATATCAAAGATCTTTCATCCATCAATGGTGTGGTCCGTCCTGGTATTGTTCATCGTATTGATAAGGACACGTCGGGGCTGTTGATGATTGCTAAAAATGATCAGGCTCATCAGAGATTAGCTGAGGAATTGAAGCAGAAGAAATCCTTGCGTAAGTATGTTGCTATAGTTCACGGTAATTTACCAAATGATAGGGGGGTGATTGAAGCTCCTATTGGTCGCTCAGAAAAAGATCGTAAGAAGCAGGCTGTAAATGCCAAGGGAAAACCTGCTGTAACCCATTTTAAGGTCTTAGAGCGATTTGGCGACTATACTTTGGTTGAGTTACGATTGGAAACAGGACGTACGCATCAGATCAGGGTTCATATGGCTTATATTGGCCATCCTATTGCAGGAGATCCTTTGTACGGTCCCAAAAAGACTCTGAAGGGGCAAGGGCAATTTCTTCATGCCAAAACGCTTGGTTTTACCCATCCATCTACCGGTGAGGAGTTGGAATTTTCTGCAGAACCGCCTAGCATTTTTCAAGAAACTCTAGAAAGATTAAGAAAAGTCTGATCTAAGCTTGATTTGATAGTCATTATCTGTTACAATGTGTTAAATGAATATGATCCTTTAATCCGGTCCAGAGAGACAGGCAAGGAGTCACGATATTAATGAGGTAAGGGTGAGTTGTACTCTGACCTTGATTTTGTGTAATCTCCTTGTGAAAGCAAGGAGATTTTTTCATAATTTATTGAAGAGGAAGCTGTCGTATGAAAGTAAAAGAAATTGTAGATGATGTGACAATGAAGCGTGCTATTACACGTATCACCTATGAGATTATTGAGCGGAATAAAAGTCTAGAGAATGTCGTTCTGGCAGGCATCAAGACTCGAGGGGTCTATATTGCTCGTCGCATACAAGAGCGCCTTAAACAGCTTGAAAATGTTGATGTCCCTGCTGGAGAGCTTGATATTAAGCATTTTCGTGATGATATTAGGGCTGAGGAGGATACGACAACAATGCCTGTGGATATTACAGGACGTGATGTGATTCTAGTAGATGATGTCCTTTATACTGGACGCACTATCCGAGCAGCCATTGATAATCTAGTCAGTCTGGGGCGTCCAGCCCGGGTTAGTTTAGCAGTCTTGGTTGATCGAGGCCATCGTGAATTACCAATCCGAGCGGATTATGTTGGAAAAAACATTCCGACTAGGTCTACCGAGGAGATTACGGTGGAGATGACTGAGGTCGATGGCAGGGACTGTGTCTTTATCAGTGAATCGAAATAAAAAAGGGGATACTATGAATAAGCTTGCTTATGATATATCTGATAGGCCTAAAGCAGGGTTGCTTCTTGGACTATCACTGCAACATTTATTTGCTATGTTTGGAGCAACTGTCTTGGTTCCTATTTTAGTCGGGATTGATCCAGCTATAGCTTTATTTTCAAGCGGTTTAGGTACTCTTGTTCACTTATCAGTTACTAAGTACAAGATCCCGGCTTATATGGGCTCTAGCTTTGCCTACATAGCGACTATGCAGACATTGATGAAGACTGATGGCATGCCAGCTGTCGCTCAAGGGGCGATAGCTGGTGGCTTAGTCTACTTAATCGTAGCTATTATTGTCAAGTTTGCTGGTAAGAATTGGATTGATAAAGTTTTGCCACCGATTGTTGTTGGACCTATTATCATGGTTATTGGGCTTAGCCTAGCAACATCAGCCGTCAATGATGCTATGACAAAAGATGGTAATTACAGCGGTATCAGCTTGCTTGTTGCCATGGTCACCCTGTTTTCTGTTATTGCATTTAACCTTTATGGTAAAAAGATTGTGGCTGTTGTTCCCATATTGCTAGGGCTTATTGTTGGTTACGGCTTTGCTATTGTGGTAGGAGCAGTTAGTGGCCACCCCTTAGTTGATTTCTCAGGCGTAGCTCAGGCATCCTGGCTTGATCTACCTGATTTCCATATTTTCTTGACAAAGGGTCATTTTAAGTTTTACCCCAGTGCTGTTTTAACCATGGCACCGATTGCCTTTGTAACTATGACAGAACATTTTGGACATATTATGGTGTTAAATAGCTTGACGGGACGAGATTTCTTTAAAGATCCTGGTTTGGAGCGTACTCTGACAGGAGATGGTCTGGCGCAGATTGTTGCTGGGATTTTTGGGGCACCGCCTGTAACTTCTTATGGTGAAAATATCGGTGTTATGGCCCTTAATAAAATTTTCTCCGTTTATGTGATCGCAGGGGCGGCAATTCTGGCTATAATCATGAGTTTTGTTGGTAAGGTTTCAGCCCTCTTGCAGTCAATCCCATCGGCCGTTTTAGGTGGTGTTTCTATCGCTCTCTTTGGTGTTATTGCCGCCAGTGGACTGAAAATTTTGATCGAGAATAAGATCGATCTGGATAATAAGAAAAATCTTTTTATTGCTAGTGTTATCTTGGTTTCAGGTATTGGCGGTTTGACCTTGAAAATTACAGGTCTTGAAATCACTAGTGTGGCATTTTCAACATTACTAGGAATTATTCTGTACCAAATTTTACCAGAAAAGGAATGATAGCATGGTTGTTATAAATGAAGGTGTCTCTCTAAAGCATCTGGTCACAATGGAAACTTTGACGAACGAAGAAGTCCTAGGATTGATTAAACGAGGAATTGCCTTTAAATCTGGTCAAGCTCAAATACAGTTAGATCGACAGTATATGGCAGCCAATCTCTTTTTTGAAAATTCGACTAGGACGCATAAGTCTTTTGAGGTTGCTGAAAAAAAGTTAGGATTGGATGTCATTGACTTCGATGCCAAAACTAGCTCTATCAATAAGGGTGAGACTCTCTATGATACTATCTTAACTATGTCAGCCCTGGGAGTGGATATCTGCGTAGTTCGACATAATCAGGACGATTATTATAAAGATTTGATTGATAGTCGGAGTATTCAGGCGTCTATCATTAACGGTGGTGATGGATCGGGTCAACATCCTAGTCAGAGTCTATTGGATTTGATGACTATTTATCAGGAATTTGGACATTTTGATCGTTTATCTGTTGCTATTGCTGGTGATTTAACGCATTCGAGGGTTGCTAAGTCCAACATGCAAATTCTCAAGCGCTTAGGAGCCCAGCTTTACTTCTGCGGTCCCAAAGAGTGGTATTCTAGTGATTTTGATGTTTATGGGCAATTTGAGGCTATCGACGCTATTGTTGATAAGGTAGATGTTCTCATGCTTCTAAGGGTTCAGCATGAGCGTCATGATGGGGCTAATAGTTTTTCGAAGAAGACTTATCATCAGCAGTTTGGTCTGACAGAGGATCGCTACAAGCGCATGAAAGACAGTGCTATCATTATGCATCCGGCACCTGTCAATCGTGATGTTGAGATTGCAGATCAATTAGTTGAAGCTCCAAAATCAAGGATTGTGGCCCAAATGCAAAATGGTGTATATGTTCGTATGGCGATCATTGAAGCTATTTTGAATGGTAAAACTTAGCTTCATATACGCCTGTAGGTAGTTGAGATAGAGTGAAAGGAAATTATATGGTAAAGAGATTACTTATTTTAGAAGACGGCACTATTTTTGAAGGTCAGGCTTTTGGTGCTGGTATAGATGTTACAGGTGAGATTGTTTTTAATACTGGGATGACTGGTTATCAGGAATCTATTACAGACCAGTCTTACAATGGACAAATTTTGACTTTCACTTATCCCTTGGTAGGTAACTACGGGATTAACCGTGACGACTATGAGTCTATTACACCGACTTGTAAGGGAGTTGTGGTATCTGAGCATGCTCGTTTAGCCAGTAATTGGCGCAACCAAATGTCTTTGGATGAGTTTTTCAAATCAAAAAATATTCCTGGAATTTCAGGTATTGATACGCGTGCATTGACTAAAATTATTCGTCAGCATGGTACGATGAAAGCGACTATTGCTAATGATGGTGATAGCCTCGATCACCTTCAGGATCAATTACGTGCGACAGTACTTCCAACTAACAATATCGAGCAAGTTTCTACCAAAACAGCTTATCCAGCCCCTGGGGTAGGCAAAAATATTGTCTTAGTAGACTTTGGACTTAAACACTCCATTTTACAAGAATTTTCTAAACGCCATTGTAGCGTAACAGTCGTTCCTTATAGCACGACAGCTCAAGAAATTTTGCAATTAAATCCAGACGGTGTTATGCTTTCCAATGGTCCTGGAAATCCGGAGGATGTACCAGAAGCATTGGAGATGATTCGTGGTATTCAGGGTAAAATACCTATTTTTGGTATCTGTATGGGTCATCAACTCTTTAGTTTAGCTAATGGTGCGCAAACTTATAAGATGAAGTTTGGTCACCGTGGTTTCAACCATGCGGTGCGTGAGATTGCTACTGGTCGTGTTGATTTTACTAGTCAAAATCATGGCTATGCTGTTGATCGTGAGACACTGCCGGATTGTCTAATGGTAACTCATGAAGAAATCAATGATAAGTCGGTCGAAGGTGTGCGTCACAGGGATTATCCAGCTTTTTCAGTTCAGTACCATCCAGATGCGGCGCCGGGTCCACATGATGCCAGCTATCTCTTTGATGAATTCCTTGAATTGATAGATGCTTTTAAATTAGAGCAAGCTAGTCGCTAATATTTAATGCTGTCCTGAGAGACACAAATGATAGAAAGGAGAAGATACAAGGTGTTCGACTTAGGTCGAGCGCATTCCAGATTTTTGCTAGGTTATCCTCTAAAGCATTCCAGATGGATCAATGTTTAGGTGATTATCAAAGATTCTAGGGAATTTGTATCATAAGTTATGTCAAAACGTTTAGATATTAAGAAAATTATGGTTATTGGTTCTGGTCCTATTGTTATCGGTCAGGCTGCAGAGTTTGACTATGCTGGAACTCAAGCCTGTCTGGCTCTACGTGAGGAGGGTTATGAAGTTGTTTTGGTCAACTCTAATCCAGCGACCATTATGACCGACAAAGAAATTGCTGATCGTGTTTATATCGAGCCTATTACGGTAGAGTTTGTTACGCGCATCTTGCGTAAGGAGCGCCCAGATGCTTTGCTGCCAACACTTGGTGGCCAAACTGGGTTAAACATGGCGATGGAGCTTTCTAATTCTGGTATTTTGGATGAGCTTGGTGTCGAGCTATTGGGGACTAAACTATCGGCTATTGATCAGGCTGAGGATCGTGACCTCTTTAAGCAATTAATGGAAGAATTAGACCAACCAATTCCAGAATCTGAGATTGTTAATACGGTGGATGAGGCTCTCGATTTTGCAGATAAAATTGGTTATCCTGTTATTGTTCGTCCAGCTTTTACGCTTGGCGGTACTGGTGGAGGGATGTGTGCCAATGAAGAAGAGCTGCGTGAAATAGCTGAGAATGGATTGAAACTCTCCCCTGTTACCCAATGTCTGATTGAGCGTTCGATTGCTGGTTTCAAGGAAATTGAATATGAAGTGATGAGGGATAGTGCTGATAATGCCTTAGTAGTTTGTAACATGGAGAACTTTGACCCAGTTGGAATTCATACAGGTGATTCTATCGTTTTTGCTCCAACGCAAACGCTCTCTGATATTGAAAATCAGATGTTGCGCGACGCTAGTCTAAAAATTATTCGTGCTCTTAATATCGAGGGAGGATGCAACGTTCAGTTAGCCTTGGATCCTAATAGCTTCAAATATTATGTTATTGAGGTTAATCCACGTGTGTCTCGTTCATCGGCTTTAGCTTCCAAAGCTACGGGTTATCCTATTGCTAAGCTAGCAGCGAAGATTGCCGTTGGTTTGACATTGGATGAGATGATTAATCCAGTTACAGGATCAACTTATGCCATGTTTGAACCAGCTTTGGACTATGTTGTTGCTAAACTTCCACGCTTTCCATTTGATAAATTTGAAAATGGTGAGAGACTTTTAGGCACTCAGATGAAGGCTACTGGAGAGGTTATGGCTATTGGGCGTAATATTGAAGAGAGTCTGCTCAAAGCTTGTCGTTCTCTTGAAATCGGTGTGCATCATAATGAGATCCCTGAGTTGGCTCATGTTACTGATGATGCTCTCTTAGAAAAAATTGTTAAAGCTCAAGATGATCGTCTATTCTATATTTCTGAGGCAATCCGAAGAGGATTTACGATTGAGGAAATTGCAGAATTGACTAAGATTGATCTCTTATTCTTGGATAAGTTGCTGCATATCTCTGAGATTGAAGATCTGTTAAAGACTTCCATCAATAATATCGATGCTCTCAAAGAGGCTAAGCGTTTTGGTTTTGGGGATCGTAAGATTGCCGAATTATGGAATATCACCGAAGCAGACATTCGTGAGTTGCGCTTGAATAATGGCATTGTTCCGGTGTATAAGATGGTGGATACCTGTGCTGCAGAATTTGAATCCTCTACACCCTATTTTTATTCAACTTATGCTTTTGAAAATGAGTCTATCAGGACCGAAAAGGAGTCTGTCATTGTACTTGGTTCTGGCCCTATCCGTATCGGTCAAGGGGTTGAGTTTGACTATGCAACCGTTCACTCAGTTAAGGCCCTTCAAAGAGCTGGCTATGAAGCTATTATTATGAATTCAAATCCAGAAACTGTCTCTACAGATTTCTCTGTTTCTGATAAGTTGTATTTTGAGCCTCTAACCTTTGAGGATGTGATGAATGTCATAGATTTGGAGCAACCTAAGGGGGTTATCGTTCAATTTGGGGGGCAAACTGCTATCAATTTGGCTGAACCTCTTTCTCAAGCAGGTGTTGAGATCCTTGGTACTCAGGTTCAAGATTTGGATCGTGCTGAAGATCGTGATCTTTTTGAACAAGCTCTTAAGGATTTGGATATTCCACAACCTCCTGGACATACGGCAACAAATGAAGCAGAAGCCATAGAAGCCGCCCGTGAGATTGGTTTTCCTGTCTTGGTTCGTCCATCATACGTTCTTGGTGGCCGTGCTATGGAAATCGTGGAAAACGAAGAGGATCTACGTTCTTATATGCGCACAGCTGTTAAAGCCAGTCCAGACCATCCTGTACTTGTAGATTCTTATTTAGTAGGAAGAGAATGTGAAGTTGATGCTATCTCTGATGGTAAAGATGTACTGATTCCAGGTATTATGGAGCATATTGAGCGGGCAGGAGTGCATTCCGGAGATTCCATGGCGGTTTACCCACCCCAAACCTTCTCGCAAGATATTATTGATACGATTGCGGACTATACCAAGCGTTTAGCGATTGGGCTTAATTGTATTGGTATGATGAATATTCAGTTTGTTATCCATGATGAAAAGGTTTATGTCATTGAGGTCAACCCACGCGCTAGTCGTACGGTACCATTCCTATCTAAGGTTACGGATATTCCGATGGCGCAGGTGGCGACCCAGTTGATTCTAGGTCAGAGTCTAGCTGATCTGGGTTATAAGGATGGTCTTTATCCAGCAAGTTCAAATGTCCACGTTAAAGCTCCTGTCTTCTCCTTCACCAAGTTAGCTAAGGTTGATAGCCTTTTAGGACCTGAAATGAAATCTACTGGTGAAGTCATGGGATCAGATAGGACGCTTGAAAAGGCACTTTATAAGGCATTTGAGGCTAGTTATCTACATCTTCCTACCTTTGGAAATGTCATTTTTACTATCCATGATGACACTAAGGAAGAAGCTCTTGATTTGGCTATGCGTTTTGATGCTATTGGTTATGGTATCTACGCTACTTCTGGAACTGCCGAGTATTTTGAGGCTAATGGACTCAACCCGATCCTAGTTAATAAGTTAGGAGAAGATGATGCTAATGATATTCCAGCCCTTCTTCGCAAGGGTCTTGTACAGGCGATTGTCAATACTGTTGGGACTAAGCGTACTGCTGATGAAGATGGACAGACTATACGCAGTGCCGCTATAGAAGCAGGTGTCCCTCTCTTTACAGCATTAGATACCGCAGATGCTATGGTTCGTGTGCTAGAAAGTCGTAGTTTCACGACACAAGCAATATAAAGTTCATTTACTAGTCATTTAGCCCAGCTGTTGTTATATATAGCATTAGACATTGTTTTGTTAAGGTAAATTGCTCAGTCCCTTAGTCTAATGATAAAGCCAATGATTATCTTTATTGAATTTTTCGATATTGATAGGATTAATGACTGTTTTTTCTATTGATAGAAAATAAAATGGTGTCAAGAAAAAAACTGTCAATCGAAATTGATAATGTCTTGAAAAAATCGGTCAGATAAGTGAAAATTGGTTATAATAGTGGTTGAGAGGTATTCCTCTCATGTTTGAATTCTTCATAAGATTTTCCGATTTTATGAAGGTATTGCTTGAAAGATGCAAGTTTCCACGGATGGGATTGTGGTGGAATA